>NZ_JAHUZC010000007.1:0-111020 GCF_019218685.1 Streptococcus vulneris
GCTCTCAATAACGCTCTTGAACAAATCAAACAATTGCAACCTAGTCAACCAGAACAACCGGTTGAACCGAAACAACCGGAACAGCCTGGAATCAATTATGATAAGGCTATGGCTAGCCTGACTGAAGCTATCGAGAAAAAAGTAGCTGAACTTGGTGCTAACAACGTTGCTAAGAAAAAATTAGTTGAAATTACTGACAAAGCAATCGCAGCTATTCAAGAGGCTAAGACTCAAGAAGACGTCAACAAAGCTCTCAATAACGCTCTTGAACAAATCAAACAATTGCAACCTAGTCAACCAGAACAACCGGTTGAACCGAAACAACCTGAAAAACCAATTACTTCTTCAAATCCTGAAGAAGGAGTTAAAGAGCTTACCTTCCAACTCCCAAGTTTGGATATTGTTAAGAAGGCAGTACCATTCAAGACTATCCGTCGCGAAAATCCACAATTAGACAAAGGGAAAGAACAAGTTCTATCAGAAGGGAAAGATGGTGCTATAATCGAGTATATCGAAGTAGATGGCAGCAATCGTAAGGTAGTTCAAACCGAATCAACTCCAGCTCTAGACCGAGTGATTGAAGTTGGGACTAAACAAAGTTCTGTAGGAACAGATACTCCACCAGTTGTGACTCTTCCTGAGTACCTTCTACCAAAAGAACCTGAAAAACCAATTACTTCTTCAAGTCCTGAAGAGGGAGTTAAGGACCTTGTCTTTAAGCTTCCAAGTTTGGATATTGTCAAGAAGGCAGTACCATTCAAGACTATCCGTCACGAAAATCCAAACTTAGATAAAGGAAAAGAGAAAGTTCTAGCAGAAGGGAAAGACGGCCTGCTAATTGAGTATGTCGAAGTAGATGGTAGCAATCGCAAGGTAGTCCAAACCAAATCAACTCCAGCTTTAGACCGAGTAATCGAGGTTGGAACTAAACAAAGTTCTGTAGGAACAGAGGCGCCACCAGTTGTGACTCTCCCTGAGTATGTTCTACCTAGAGAAACTGAAAAACCAGCTCCTGCAGTTGTAACAGAAGATTTACCAAGAAAAGATGAAAAAGCACCTGTTGCTACTACAGCTAAACAAGATAAGGCAAAACAACTCCCAGAAACTGGAGAGCAAGAAGCAAATGCCTTCTTATTCTTGGCTGCTATTACTTCAGTATTGTCTCTACTCATCTTCCAAAAGAATTTCAAAGACTAATTAAAATCTTTACTTAATTCTTTTCAATGATTCTAGTTCCCCCAAAGAGAAGACCAGCCGGTCTTCTCTTTTTCTATATATAAATCAAAAAATATCCATAAATTTCTATGGATATCTTAGTATCTATAAAACAGAATGATTATTTGGGATAAGTATTTTCGAATTCAACTACGATATCAAGTACACAATCATCCAAAAAGATGGAGCTCTTATCTGATTTAATCAGAAATACCATAATAATCTGCTGCAAGCTCTCCGCAGATAACTACAATGGTGTACACCAGAGAACGAGCTCATCTCCTACCAAATCTACTGGTCACTATTTTTAACCCCAACATATACATAGGTCCTATTTCTGGGACACTCTTTTTCCGTTACCACCCTAAAGTAAAAGCTATGCTCCCGCCCATCCTTGGCATTTTCCTTGTTTAAGACAAAGTAGTTTTTCTGATTCATCGCCATGGTTCGTAGGATGTCATCAATCAAGAAAGTCAAGGGTACGTTCATGGCAGAGTATTTTTGAAAATCCTCTTCAAAACGAATATAGTTATCTGAAAAATAATCCATCTGCAGTTTGTTTTCATACAGCTCTTTTCTAGTCATAAACTCCCTCCTCCCACAGCCGAATTTCTAGGATATCTGCAACCTCTATCAACCTATATCCCTCGTTTGTCCTAATAGATAGAGTCTGATGTGATAACTCTCTCACCTCACCGATGATAGTGGTTTTCTGCTTCTTTTCCTTTAGCACAAAATTTCCCCTAAGTTGGCCAACATAAAGCTGAGAAAGCAAGTGAAACTTCTCATCTGGAGTCAAATCCGTCGAAAAATCAACACGACTTTTTTCTTCACTGAGCGAACTGGTGTGTTCTGAAAGGTAAAATCCCATCCACTTCTGCATACCTGGATCTTGATAATCTCGCGCAGATTGAAAAGGTAAATAAGAACGATCAATCATTTTAATCCATCTAATCCTCCAGCAGAATGTCCCCCAATCAGCTTGCTTCTAGCAAGACTCCTAGAGGCTTCTTCCAGTGCATTTGCTCTTAAAAGGGAAGTGAAACCAAATTGTTCCCGAATGGAGTCAATGGCCGTCTGGAGCCTTTCTTCTTTTTCTAACTTGTCAACATCATCAAAGAGAGATATCAAACCAAAGGACTCATCCACAAATCCTGAATAGTTGATTCCAACACTTCTGACTGCTCCTGAAGTGTATTTGTTATGAAATAACTTCAAAACATAATCCGTTAAGACAGCTGTATTATTGGTCGGTTCGACCTTCATTTGTGTGTGAATAGACGACCTGACCTCCTGTTTAGAGAAACCGACATAGATAGAGACAAGGGTTGTTTTCTTGCCAGACCTTCTCAATCTAATAGCCACCTGCTCCGCCATTTCCCGGAGAATAATTTCAATATCACGTAGCTTCACGTAGTCTCTCGGCAAGATTTGAGAATTCCCCAAGCCCTTGGATTTGGCTTTATAGGGCTTATGAACATTGCTCTCATCAATCCCGTTAGCATGAAACCACAAACGCAGACCAGCCTGACCCAGAGCTTTCTTTAACTGGTCTGGATTGCTGGTTGCCAATTCCTTGATGGAATAAATCCCCAGAGCATGCAAGCGTTTCTCCATCCGTCTGCCAATTCCCCAAAAATCCGTCATCTTAGGGATTGCCCAGACCTTCTCTTCCACATCCTGGTAAGACCAGTTAGCCCTCATGGTCGGAGTGTGCTTGGCCTCATTATCCAGAGCCAACTTAGCCAGTAAGGGATTGGAATTGGACATGCCCACTGTAGAGTAGATCCCTGTCTGCCTCCAAATATCCCTCTGAATACGGGCAGAAAGCAGATCCAGCTTGTCTTTGCGAGAGAGACTCTTATCTGGGATGAAATAGTTGAGCGAACTAGTCAGATCAATAAAGCCCTCATCGATAGAGTAGGGATAAATATCATCTGGACTGCCATAGTTTTGAAAGATTCGCTGGATTTCCATATTGACTGCGATGTACTCGTCCATTCGAGGAGGGACAATCAAGGTAACTTGAGCCCAATCTTCGATGTAGCGAACATAGTCCGAGTCAGTCGGTAGCCCTTGCTTTCGAGCATTGTAATAGGAAAATTTTCGCGTTTTGATATCAAAAGGCAAATCATAGGCTCGACCAACATTTGACTTGCCAAAAATCTTCTTAAACAGGGGAGAGGAGGCTAGGATAAGACCAGTTGAATTATCCGCGCGACTCATGACACAAAGCGAGGTTTTCAGCGGATGTAAGCCCCGTTTCACGCACTCAACACTGGCATAAAAGGATTTCATATCGACAAAGGCAATGTCACTTTTGGGCTCTCTGGAATAATCAAAGTAGCCCATAGTCTAGCCCTCCATCGGCACAAAGTTCCCAACGATAATCCCCACAATCCGAGGATCTTCCTCATAGGAGATGAAAATATCTTTGTATTTAGGATTGATAGAGACCAGACGCAGACCATCTTCCTCCCTATAGACCCGTTTGATATAGGTCTGGTTGTTGCAAACCACTGCATAAACAGCCCCATCATAGTCAAATCCAGTCTCTCGAATCAGTGCTACTGAACCATTTTGATATTTAGGTTCCATGGAGTCCCCAGATACCCAGGATGCAAAATCATGGGCCAACTCCTCATTAAAGTAAACCGTATCAAAATTCTGATCATCGTAGACTGAAGCTCCAATACCTGCTGACATGCGTTCGTAGACACGGTACTCGTAGAGACGCTCTGGCATGGTTGTCACTTTCTGAGCCTGTTCCTCTTGAGCCAGATTGCGAGCATAGATAACAATCTTCTCCTTCCCTTGCTTGGAGAGGCTATGGTAGAGACGGACAATCTCGATCTGGGTGAAATAGCCTTTTGCGACTTTCAAAATCTTCTCTAACTTAGCAACTTTCTCCTTGGATGGTTCCTTGATTCCACGTTCCCAAGCCGAGTAAGCCTGGAAGCTAATCCCAAGTTGCTCTGCAATTTCCTTCTGTGTTAATTTTAACTCTTTCCTACGAGCCTTGAGTTTTTCTGGCTGATACATACTTCACCTCCTAGTATAGAACATTATCTTAAATGATTTTCCTTAGAAAAACTAATCTTTAGCTAAGTCACTTTTAAAACTCAACCTATTTGGTTTATTTTTATTATATAAAAAAAGTAGACAAATGTCCACTAGGAATATCAGAAACATCGTGAGTTTTATACTCAATGAAAATCAAAGAGCAAACTAGGAAACTAGCTGCAGGCTGTACTTGAGTACGGCAAGGCGACGTTGACGCGGTTTGAATTTGATTTTCGAAGAGTATTAATCAAACTAAAAGGACCTAGCCCTACACAATACAGAACTAAATCCCATGAATAAATAATTGTCCTAACTTTTAGAATCCCTACAGAAATTTCAATGTTTCTCTATTTGATACCAGACATTAGTTTTTCAATACGTGGAACGTAGAAGAGTAAGATAATACTGAATACAATCGTAATTCCTCCAACAATTCCATAGTAAGCAACTTCAGTTTCGCTTGTATAAAATTTTACAATTTGAGCATTGATAGCTTGGGCAGCTGCATTACTCAAGAACCAGATAGACATCATTTGTGCTTGGAAGGATTTTGGTGCTAACTTTGTAGTGACTGATAGACCAATCGGCGAAATCAACATTTCCCCTACAATCACAATAGCCCAACTCATAATCAACCAGAGAGGACTGACCTTAACATCTGTCCCAAAGAGCATCCCTGGTAACATCATCCACAAGAAGGATAAACCTGCCGCAAATAAACCGTAAGCAAATTTCTTAGAAGAGGACGGTTGCTTTTTACCCATTTTCCCCCACAACCATGCAAAAATCGGTACATAAATCATAATGAAAAGTGGATTGATACTTTGGAAAAAGCTAGATGGGAAATGAATCTGATTACCAAATACATTAAAGTAAAGTCGAGTTTGATCATCCGCAAATAGAGCGAGAACAACAGAACCCTGTTCCTCAATAGACCAGAAGAGTACTCCAGCGATAAATAGAGGAATGTAGGCAAATACTCGGGATCTCTCAGTGGTAGTTATTTTCTGACTAGATAAAATCTTGAAGAAATAGTAGATTGGAATAATTACAGCAATCACTGTAAAGATATTAACAATCATATCCACATTAAACTGGTGAGTAAAGACTAAACCTATAACCACGAGAATAACTACGACAAGTGCAATCAGCAAACGTTTAATCAAGATCTGCTGCTCCTTCTGTGAAAGTGGATCAGTGGGGTAAAGGCTTGATTCAGGCAGGTATTTCTTCCCATCCAAAACATACTTCACCAGACCAAAGAACATCCCAATGGCAGCTAATGAGAAACCTAGGTGGAAATTGACTTCCTGACCTAGATAACCTACTAGATAAGGGGCAACGAAGGCACCTAAGTTAATACCAAAGACAAAGATACTAAAACCTGCATCCCGTCTATCATCCTCTTTCTCATAAATTCCCCCAACCATATCTGAGATATTGGGTTTTAAAAATCCAGTTCCAAAGATAATCAAGGCAATAGAAAGATAGAGAGCCATTTGTCCAAAAGGTGTTGCCAAAGCAATATGCCCTAGCATAATCAGAATCCCACCGTAAAAGACAGTCTTACGGCTTCCTAAAATACGGTCACTGACAAAACCACCGACAACCGAGGACAAAAATACCAGCGAGCCATAAATCGCCATAACCGATGCAGCTGTGGTCTTCTCCATCCCCAATCCACCATCTTGCACACTATAGTACATATAGTAAAGCAGGATTGCTCGCATCCCATAGTAAGAAAAGCGTTCCCACATCTCCGTAAAGAAGAGGGTGGACAAGCCCATAGGATGTCCAAAAAATGTTTTCTGTTTTTCCATATATATTCTCCTTGAACGATATAATAATTCATTTTACAGAATTTTCAAATAAATGTCAAACAAATCCTGTTTGTTTTAGAAAATTTTCTGAAAAAATCTAACGTCTCATACTTAATTCCACCATAAAAATCCGTTTTAGACTAACTTCCACTTCGGTCAGGCAAGTGGAAGTTACGTTGAAAAATCTCCTTTAAAAATTTGCTCTTGTTTAGTTTAAAAATGTTTCAAACCTTGAAACCTACTTATCCTTTCCTCTTCAGTAAACAAAAAAACATCCCTATGCCAAACTTGTAATTACTAAAATACAAGCCAATAAGCATAGAGATGTAAAACTGTTACACATTAAATAATAGAAATTGTGTACGAAATTTCTCAATTAGTTTTCGCTAGTAAATATCATTTCCAACAAACGCCCTCTCAATTCCTTATCCTGATGATGCAAGATATTCATTAACTCATGAGAATTTTTCGCATTGATGAATTGATTTAACAATCTATCTTTTAATTCATATGGAAGAGAAGCCGTCTTTAGTAGTCTGAAAACTTCATCATTCAGAGATGGTATTTTATTATCATAAATTATTTTCTATTAATAATTTCTTTAACTATCTGTTTATCAGATTGTTAATCTTCTAAAAATGATGAGTAATAAAATCTAATATTCTTATCGTATTCATATTTATTATACAACTTATCCCTTAATGACTGATACGAACTTTATTTATATCTAAATGAAAAGCTATCTATTACCCATTAATTTTACTCTTAATTATTGTCACTTCCAATTTGGAAGAATGTAGAAAAAAATATAACTATAAAGCTAATTAAGATTGGAACACTTAAAAGTAAAATATGTAACGGTATTTTAAAAAGGATAACAACATTATCAATTAACCCCAAAGGGCTAAGTGAGCCGTTTACAAAGATCGAATATAAAATATAATGAATAAGTACAGTTGTAGCAAGAGAGAAGTATATACGTTTATTAATGTAGTGTCTACGTTTAATCTTTAGTTTTACTTCACCAGAATCTGAATATTCTAAACGTCTTACTTCATTTTGTGACTCCGATTCAGCCTGTTCCGGAGTGACCATATTTGGTTGTTCCGTAACAATCAGTTTATTTTGCCTATCTATTTGAGTCATATATATAAGCATAAACAGATATACTATATAAAGTGTTATAATGTACATTGCAAAAATTAATATAGTCGGAAATTCATCCTTATAAAACACCATCAAATAACTCATTATAAAAATAATTATTATAAAAATTACAGGTATTAACATACCCAGGAACCATTCTTTTACACTCTTCCACTTAATCATATTTATCCCTGGTAAGTTTTTAAAGAAATCGTCATTTCTATTAAAAGTATCTCCAATAGCACGATTAAAATCTTTCTCGAATTTTGATTTACTATCCTCCAGTTCTGGGAAGATTAAATTATTTCTATCTTTGAATTTATCTCTTGCATCTGTGTTTGTATATACACTATAATCTTTTTCAAAATCCCATATTTTTTCTGCTCTCTTTAATACATATATCTTTTGGGTATCAATATACATGTTATCAATTGTCGCTATTTTATAAGAAATATAAGATAACAGCACTATAATAGCTATAAAAAGTAAAAGATATAAAACAATTAACGCAAAGTCCCTATATTTATTAAATGTGTCAGCAACATTATTAAAAACTGTTGGAACATCCTTGATATTACTTAGATCGGGTAGTAAAACTTTTAAGAATTTAGTTGAACCTAAATATCCAAAGACAGCTAATATAATGCTATAAATACCAATCTTTTTAGGTTCATTATTATATAAGAAATCTAAATAGTCCTTAAGTTGTTCTTTTGAAATGCCTTGAACTTCAAATTTTTCTTTTAAACCAAAAACTACTTTATCAACCTCAAACATAGAGGTTGTTTTTTTATTGATAACTATCCCATTCCGTTCTCGCTTATACCAATTACTATACTCTCTATCAATTATTTGGAAAACTATAGAGCCTGCATACTTTCTTTTTGCTTTCTCCTTGAATTTAAAATATGCAAAAAGTAAAATCAATGAAAATAAAACTGAAATCATTTGAAACATATATACTCACTCCTATTTATTTCCGATTTTTCTCTATATTCAAATGCCTTCTTCCGTTCTTCCATAAATTCAATCAACTCTTTTTGAAAGACTTTCTTCTCTTCATCAGTTAAACCTTTTGAGTTCATACGAAAAAGTAACTCAATATTATCTAGTTCATCTGATTTTTCTTCTGAATTTCCAACTAGGTAATCAACGGACACATTTAAAACTTGTGCAATCTTAACAAGATTTTCTTGTGTTGGTTTTTTTACTCCACGTTCCCATGAAGCATATGCCTGTTGGGAAATATTTAGTTTTTCAGCTATATGACCTTGTGTTAGTTTTACTTGTTTCCTTAGTGTCTTCAAGCGTTCTGCAAATTCCATATGTAACCTCAAAAAATTATTTTAAAATTTTGCAGAAAATCGTTGGTATTTACAACTAATGGTTGTATAGCAGTTGAAAATAATAATCTTATCTTCAAGGCTAAACCACGATCATTGACAATTAAATAAAAAGTGCGTCTGACAACCAGAGGACTGATTGCCAAAACTACACTAAACTTCGTGCCTTTATTGTAAATGTTTTGGAAAGAAAAGTCAAGTCTGCTTGATGGTTGAAGTGAAGATTAAAAACATTTTTGTGGACTTCCACGCATTTCGGACTTTCGCACTTTTCCGAATAGTAAAGTGAACTGGCTTCGCCAAAGGGAGTAAGAGAATCTTAATGGTATGACAACGACTACCTGATGAGATTGGCTGGGCAAGCGATGGTAATTGATACAATGCACCTTGCTAAACGTTGCCACCATGAAGGAAGAATCCTTCAACCAAATAACTTTTTTCTACTGCTGTCTATCTAATTTACTAGATAGATTTACTCTAGCTACTAAGTCCATTTTCTTAGTAGCTTTTTACTTTTACAATAAAGGAGAACACTATGTCTAGCTTTTTTCGCACAACAATGTGAACGACTCTACAATAATTACATATTCACCTATGATATGTTTTCTACATCCGAACAACTCCAGGGACAACTCTATCATCAAGCCCAAAAGGCTTTAGATAAACTTGCCAACCAATCACTGCTTACTGGCTTTGCTCAAGGTGAAGTACAATTTTATACCAGAATGTTTAAACGAAAACTTTTTACTCATTACTACTCAAGAGTGAAGCAACTAGCTTAACTCTTTTTATTTTACACTCAGAAAGGAAACAACATATGATACCAGAAACTTTAAAAATGAAACCAGAATTTATTGGCCTAGCTTACTATGAAAAATTAGGAAATGCACCACGTTATGTCTTTGGTAAGGAAGGAAAGTACCAAAGACATATTTTAAATAGTGAAACTCATGGTGCCTTCCACGTTATTACACCGGCTTCTACAACAGTCTTTCCAGAAGATGCTCTTGTTGAAGCAGTTAACCCTATTTTCTTATCGGATACTTCACTGAATGGAAATTCTGCCGCACCTGCACTCAACGTTTTTGCTGAGAAGCTAGTACTCAAAAAATAACAAAATAAAGGAGAAAATAAAATAGCTAAAACTGGATTAAACTATGGAATCTATAAAGCATCGACACATAGCGATACAAGTACAACTCAGATTTATGTCAATACTTCGAATGTAGTTCCTATAGCAGTTGGTGAATTTGCTTTAAAGTCTCTAAAACAATAAGGTAAAAATAAGGTGAACTTTGAGGTAAACTTTTTAAAAAAACACGAAAAAAGCACCCATGAGGTAAACTCTTGAGTGCTTTGAAACGTTGATATAATCGTATTGATTAACGTTTTGAGGCAACTGACTTCGTCATGTTGCAGCCACATTTGTAAGCGACTAAAGTCGCAACAACTGTGTCAATTGCACCAATTTAGTAAGAAAGTACAAAAAGAACACCTCGAAAGGTGCTCTTTGTAAGTATAGTAATTCTTTCGAATTAACGTTTACTAAATTGTGAAGCTTTACGAGCTTTCTTAAGACCTGGTTTCTTACGTTCAACTTTACGTGAGTCACGTGTAAGAAGTCCTGCACGTTTCAATGAATCGCGGAAGTCTGGGTCTACTTGAAGAAGGGCACGAGCGATACCGTGACGGATAGCTCCTGATTGACCAGCGTATCCACCACCTACAACGTTAACGAAAACGTCGTATGAACCTGCAGTTGAAGTAACTGCGAATGGTTGGTTGATTACAAGACGAAGGTCAGCGTGTGGGATGTACTCTTCAACATCTTTTTTGTTAACAGTGATTTTACCAGTTCCTGGAACAAGGCGAACGCGTGCAACAGCGTTTTTACGACGTCCAGTACCTGCATATTGTGCTTGTGACATACTTTATTGTTCCTTTCCTTAGATAAGTCCTGAAATATCAAGAACTTCTGGTTGTTGTGCAGCGTGAGTGTGCTCAGCTCCAACAAATACTTTCAACTTCATACCTTGAGCGCGTCCAAGAGTATTGTGTGGAAGCATACCTTTAACTGATTTCTCGATCAAACGTACTGCATTTTTAGAACGAAGTTCACCTGCAGAGATTTGTTTCAATCCACCTGGGTGGTTTGAGTGAGTGTAGTAAATTTTATCAGTTGCTTTTTTACCAGTCAATTTAACTTTTTCAGCATTGATAACAATCACAAAGTCACCTGTATCAGTGTGTGGTGTAAATGTTGGTTTGTTTTTTCCGCGAAGTACGCTAGCAACTACTGCAGAAAGACGTCCAAGTGGTACATCAGTTGCGTCAACTACGTACCATTTACGTTCAACTTGGCCTGGTTTAGCCATAAATGTTGTTTTGTTCATGATTTCTCCTATATATAGTTCGATTTTTGTTTACGGTGATGGGTGTTCCTTCCCATCGAAAAGTATTTGGAAGGTTCCGGGGCCTTTCAAATGGGGTAAACAATACCGCCTACTATAATACCAAATTTCACCCCTAAAAGTCAATAGATATGAAAAATATTTTTCTGAATTCCACTCTTTTTATCTCTAAAAAACCTCGCTTTCGCGAGGCTCTTCTATTTATAAGATAAGGCACGTTTAAAGGTTTTCCAAGGACCTAAATCATCTGTTTGCAGAACGAGGCTAGCATACATACGTCCGATAAAGACTGTTGCCGTTACTGCAAAAGCAATCGTAATCGCAAGCGAAATCCAAGCTTCTAACCCATTTGCATAGCCATTAATAGCTCTAAACGGCATGAAGAAAGTCGAAATAAAGGGAATATATGAACCAATCTTCAAGATGAGATTGTCACCAGCTGCACCTAGAGCTGTCACTCCAAAAAAACCACCTATAATCAAAATCATCAAAGGCGACAAGGCTTTTCCTGAATCCTCAGGACGAGAAACCATAGAACCTAGGAAGGCTGCTAAAACAACGTACATAAAGAGGCTAATCAAGACAAACAATAAGGTGTTGAGCGAGAAAGCCTCTCCTATATGGTTTAAAATACCAGATTGTGCCAAGATTGGTAGGTCTTTAAAGAGAAGAATGGCAGCAAGTCCACCCACGACGTAAATGCCAATATGAGTCAAAATCACAAGAAGCAGAGCCAGCATGCGAGCGTAGAAATAATGACTAGCTCGGATACTAGAGAAGACCACCTCCATAATTTTGGTTCCTTTCTCGCTAGCCACTTCCTGAGCAGTGACACTAGCATAGGTAATCAAAATCATATAAAGGAAGAAACCAAGCCCTGCGGCCGCAATGGTTTGAACAATTTTTTTGTTTTCCTTAGATTCATCAATCTTCTCAGTAAAATCAACGGTTTGACTCAGGCGTTTTTCCTGTTCTTGAGACAAATTAGCCGCCGAGCGATTGAGTTGGTATTGCAGTTCGTTGAGCTTATTGGTTACTGCTAGCTTGATGCCTGTTTCAAGAGAAGTTTCACCATGATAGACGGCCTTGAGGACGCTGTCCTCTTGGTCAATGGTTAGGTAACCCTTGATTTTCTCATCCTTGATAGCAGCCTGGGCACTGGCTTCATCCTGATAATCAAAGTTGGTACCATTGGTACCCTTGAGCCCTTCTTCCACAGATGGCACAGTTGTTACTACTGCTATCTTACTATTTTTGGCCATAGAAGACCCTTGGAGATAGCCAATTCCTACAGATAAGGCTAAAAAGAGGAACGGCGAAATCACCATAAAGAAGAAACTCCACGATTTGACATGTCGAAGATAGGTTTCCTTGATTACAACCCACATATTTCTCATACTTCCACCCCTGATTCTAGTTTAAAGATTTCATCAATTGTTGGCGCTTGTTGATCAAAGGTTGCGATATATTGCCCCTGAGTCAAGATTGGGAAAAGTTCCCTTCCAGCGCTCTCATCCTCCAAGATTAATTTCCAACTGCCTTGTTTGGTCAAACTCACCTGTTTAACACGAGGAAGATTCTCCAATTCTTCCTTGCTTCGTTCACTTGAAACAAAGAGACGCGTTTTCCCGTATTGATTGCGAACATCCTGAACTGGTCCATGCAAGACTACACGACCATCTCGAATCATCAGAATATCGTCACAAAGCTCCTCGACGTTGGTCATGACATGGTCAGAAAAGATAATGGTTGCCCCACGTTCTTTTTCCTGAAAAATGACTTGCTTGAGCAATTCTGTATTGACTGGATCCAAACCACTAAAAGGTTCATCCAGGATAATCAGGTCTGGTTCATGAATCAGAGTAATAATGAGCTGAATCTTCTGCTGATTTCCTTTTGACAGACTCTTGATTTTATCAGTCAGCTTCCCTTTCACTTCCAACCTCTTCATCCATTGAGGAAGTTTTTCCTTGATTTCCTTAGCATCCATACCTTTTAGAGTCGCCAAGTAACGAACTTGTTCAAGTACTGTCAATTTAGGCATGAGACTGCGTTCTTCAGGCAGATAGCCAATCCGAGCATAGGTCTCCTGACGAATATCCTGACCATCCAGACTAATCTCTCCTTGATATTCTAAAAACTTCAAAATACTGTGGAAAATCGTTGTCTTCCCAGCACCATTTTTCCCGACTAGTCCCAAAATACGACCTGGTCGCGCTTGAAAGTCAATACCAAACAAAACTTGCTTGGATCCAAAACTTTTCTCTAGACTTCTTACCTCTAGCATCTTTCACCTCCGAAATGTCTTGCACTCATTATACTCCTTTTTGATAGCCTTTACAATGATTTCTGTCCATTTTCATCATCCTCATTTTAGTAAAAAATCTTAGGGTACTTTGAGTTATGAGTACATTATACACTGGTAAACTCCAATTTATCTTCTCTGTTCCTCAACTGTCTATTTTTGATCCTGAATTGTTATTTGAAAAGCAAAAATCCACCCCGAAGGATGGATTGATACTTTAACGCACTTCTGCGTTCACTTTTTCTTCGAGAGACGCTTGGATTTTTTCCATATAGCGTGCGACTTCTTCGTCCGTTAAGCTGTCTTCTGGATTTTGGAAGGTCAAGCTATAAGCCATTGACTTCATACCAAGTCCTAATTTTTCGCCTGAGAAAACGTCAAAGAGTTTGATATCTGTCAAACGTTTCACGCCTGCAGCTTGGATAGCATCTACAACTTCTTGGTGAGTCACTTCTGCTTTAAGAAGGAGGGCAACGTCACGGCTGACTGCTGGGAATTTCGTGATTTCCACAAATGGAGTAGCAGGTTGAAGGGCAGCCTCGATGGCTGAAAGATTAAGCTCCGCTACATACGTTTCTGGAATATCGTAAGCCTTAGCAGTAACTGGATGCACTTGGCCAAGGAAACCAAGAACTTGGTCACCAAGTGAAATCACAGCTGTACGACCTGGGTGAAGACTAGCAATCTCAGCTGTTGCTGTAAAGGTCACTTCTAATCCCAAGCGAGTAAATAACGCTTCTAGGATTCCCTTAGCATAGAAGAAATCAACTGGAACTGCTACTGTTTGGAAATCTTTTTCAGCAACCAAGCCTGTCAAGGCAAAGGCAAAGCTGTTGATTTCATTTGGAAGTTCTTCTTTTGGATTACCTGTTTGTTCAAAGACTTTTCCAATCTCGTAAAGTGCCAAATTTTTGTTCTTACGAGCCACATTATAAGCAACTGTATCTAGGATACCTGAGATCATATTTTGACGGAGGACAGAACGATCCACTGTCATCGGCCACATAAGTTCCGTAAGGTTACTTGGTTGAGCTGTGAACTCAACTGCTTTTTCAGGAGTTGTTAGAGCGTAGGTAATGATTTCTGTCAAACCTGCCCCTTCAGCAATCGTACGAACTTGACGACGAAGTTTTTGTGTCGCAGTCAATTCACCAGCTGTTCCATCGTCTTTTGGAAGACTAGTTGGCAAGCGGTCATATCCATAGATACGAGCGATTTCTTCAAAGAGGTCTGCTTCAATGGTGATATCCCAACGACGACGTGGTACGCTGACTGTAAAGCTATCTGCATTTCCAGAAAGGCCAAAGCCGAGACGACGGAAGACATCTTCAACATCAGCGTAAGAAAGCTCAGTTCCAAGGACGCGGTTAACGTCTGCAAGTGTCGAAGAAACTTCCACATCAGAAGTGTCAAGTTCACCCGCTGAAACAATACCCTTGCGCACCGTCGCACCTGCAAGCTCAGCAATCATACTAGCTGCCGCATCAAGGGCTTCGTTAACAGTTGCCACGTTGATGCCTTTTTCAAAGCGAGAAGATGACTCAGAACGAAGATTCAAGCGACCGCTAGTCTTACGAATTGATTTGCCATTGAAAACTGCTGCTTCAAGGACAACGCGACTAGATTTTTCAGAGATTTCTGTTGCTTGACCGCCCATAACACCTGCAAGAGCTACTGGCTTGTCTGCGACAGTGATAACTAGGTCATTTGTTTCCAAGTCACGTTCTTCACCATCCAAAGTCACTAATTTTTCACCAGCACGCGCTTCACGCACACGGATGTCACTCCCTTCAAAGGTATCCAAGTCAAAGGCATGCATTGGTTGACCAAAGTAGAGCAGGATGTAGTTGGTCACATCCACTACGTTATTGATTGGACGGATACCTTCGTTCATGAGGAGGTTTTGCAACCATTGTGGACTTGGTGCGATGGTCACATTGTCCAAGATACGAGCGGCATAGTAAGGCGCCTTGTCTGTGTCAATGTTGACAGAAAGAGCATCTGCTGCAGATTCATTGGTTTCTGTTAAACTGAATTCTTTAAAGTTTACTGCCTTGTCATAGATGGCTGCCACTTCGTGAGCCACTCCACGCATAGAAAGGGCATCTGCACGGTTGGGTGTGATAGAAAGTTCGATGATTTCATCATCCAAGTCTAGATATGAGAAGACTTCATCCCCAGGAAGGGCATTTTCTGGCAATATTTGAATGCCATCTGCGAATTCCTTAGGTACAACTGAGTCAGAAATTCCCAATTCACCAAGTGAACAGATCATTCCAAGTGACTCCAAGCCACGGATTTTCCCTTTTTTGATTTTGTAATTGTCAGCGATGCGAGCTCCTGGAAGTGCCACCATGACCTTGATTCCAGCACGCACATTCGGTGCACCACAAACGATTTGACGGGCTTCTTCTTCGCCAACGTTAACCTGACAAACATGGAGGTGAGTTTCTGGCACATCTTCGCAAGACAAGACCTCACCGACGACAATTTTTGAGAGACCGGCAGCTGGTGATTCGACACCTTCTACCTCGATCCCTGTGGTTGACATTTTTTCAGCCAACTCTTGTGATGGCACATCAATGTCCACCAATTCTTTTAACCATTTATAAGATACAAGCATAATTTAGTTCTCCAGAATGACAGTTGCCACTCTAGTTCTTTTCCTTTCCTATCATTTCAATAGAAGAATCATCTTCTTACCTTAATTTCTTTTTCAGTAACCAATCTGTATCTACTTTTTGACCAACCATAAAATGATGTTGGCTAAATTTTTCAAAACCATATCGATTATAAAACGCTTGAGCTTTTGTATTATGCTCCCAAACACCTAACCAAGCCCAAGAAAAACTATTTTTTGTAGCAAGTTCCAGAGCGAATTCAAATAATTGCTTACCTAGTCCAAATCCTTGAAATTTTTGTAGCACATAGAGGCGTTGAATTTCAAAAGCGTCCTCTAATTCTCTCTCAGTTTGAGCACTTCCCCAGTTGACTTTGAGAAAACCAGCTATCTCCTCTTCATGCATAATGAAATAGGTTTCGGATTCTGGATTTTCCAACTCAGTTGACAAAACTCTCAGACTATAAGCCTCTTCAAAGTATTCCTGTAACTGCTCTTCCGTATTATCATGAGCAAATGTTTCACGAAAGGTTTGTTTAGCTATTTTAGCCAACACTTCAACATCTGCCATTTCTACTTTTCTAATCATTATTTAAACTGTTCTGAGAAGCGGACATCTCCTTGGTAGAACCCACGGATATCGTTGATTCCATAACGGAGCATAGCTACACGCTCTTGTCCAAGACCAAAGGCAAATCCAGAGTAAACAGTCGCATCGATACCACTCATTTCAAGGACACGTGGGTGAACCATACCGGCCCCCATAATTTCGATCCAACCAGTTTTCTTACATACATTACAGCCTTCTCCACCACACTTGAAACAAGAAACATCCACCTCAACAGATGGCTCTGTGAATGGGAAATAAGATGGACGCAAACGAATTTGACGCTCTTCACCGAACATTTTTTGCACAATCAATTGAAGTGTTCCTTGAAGGTCTGCCATAGAGATATTTTTCCCAACAACCAAACCTTCGATTTGGTGGAATTGGTGACTGTGAGTCGCATCGTCCGTATCACGACGGAAGACACGCCCTGGCGAGATCATCTTCAAAGGACCTTTAGAGAAATCATGGGCATCCATGGCACGCGCCTGCACTGGAGACGTGTGAGTACGGAGTAAGATTTCTTCTGTGATATAGAATGTGTCCTGCATATCACGGGCTGGGTGGTCTTTGGGAAGGTTCATACGTTCAAAGTTATAGTAGTCTTGCTCCACTTCAAAACCATCCACGACTTGGTAACCCATCCCAATGAAAATATCTTCGATTTCTTCACTGGTTTGTGTCAAAACGTGACGGTGACCAGTCGCAACAGGACGCCCTGGAAGTGTCACATCAATGCTCTCGCTAGCCAATTGAGCTGCAACTTTCTTTTCTTCCAAAAGCTTAGCTGTTTCTTCAAAGGCTGCTGTTAAGACATCACGAGCTTCATTAACGTGTTTTCCGATAATCGGGCGTATTTCAGCAGAGACATCTTTCATCCCTTTGAGGATTTCAGTAAGAGACCCCTTTTTACCAAGGACAGAGACGCGCAAATCTTGCATCTCTTTTTCATTTTCAGCAGTAATCTGCTTCAAGCTAGCCAGCGTTTCTTCACGAAGCGCTTTTAATTGTTCTTTAATAGTTGACATAATTCCTCCATCAGTCTCTCGTAGATAAAAAGAAAACCACATGCCAAAAACTCCACTCGGAGCGTTGACACGCGGTACCATCCGTTTTCATCTGACAAGTCAGACCTTCATTTCTAAATCCATGCACAAGTGAATTCACCCAGCTTTCATATAGAGAGCTTACAGTCACGGCTCTCCTCCCTGATATACTTCCCTTGAGTTACTAGTCTTGCAGATTTCTATTCAATTACTACATAGTTTATCAGATTTTTACCATTCTTGCAAGACCTATCTCACTTCTGCTTGCCTTTAAATCGCCATTGGAAGCGTAGCTTGTCATAGAAGGGAAATTCGATAAACAAGACTCCCAAGCCCACACAGAGACTGGCAAGGACGTCTGATGGGTAATGAACTCCCAGATAGACCCTTGATACCAACACACTGACTAGGTAGAGGCCAAGGACGATTTGTACGATTTTTCTCCAGACCGGATCTTTAATCCGCTGACTAAGAATAACAATCAGAGAGCCGACCATCAAGGTTACAGCCAGAGAATGGCCGCTTGGGAAGGAAAATCCCTTCTCCTCAACCAAGTGTAAGATATCTGGCCGTGGGCGCTGGTAGATATTTTTAAAGGTCACGATTAAAAGACCTGCCAAAGCCAGATTTCCCAGCATGAAGAAACTTTCTATCTTCCACCGCTTACGATAAAAGACAAAAGCTGTAATGACAACCCAAGTGATAATCACTGGAATATCAATCAAGCGTGTGATGGCCCTAAAAAGAATAGTCAAGTAATCTGGCAAGTCTCCTCGAACAGCAGTCTGTATCGGTTGGTCAAAACCGACTAGCGTTTCAGGGTAAAATTTGACCATATAGCCAAGAATAACGAAAAGTAAAAGGGCAAAACTGCCCTTCATTAAAAATGTTTGTTTATCTTTCATAATGTTTTAAGGTTGGTTTCAAAAGAACATACAACAACCAGAATGAAACGGAAAAGATTACACCCTCAATCAAGTTAAAAGGTAATACCATGGTCATTAGGTAGTTGGAAAGTCCCAAAATTTTTCCAATATCAAAGTTAGCAAACTTAGCGTACAAAGGAACAGCATAAACATAGTTGAGAACCAACATAGCCACGGTTAAACCAATAGTCCCAGCTAGAGAGCCTAGTAGGAAACGAAGGGTTGTCCGTTCCTTTTTCCAAATCAAAGCAAATACGATGACAAAAACTCCCAAAGCTACGATATTCATCGGCAAACCAATGTAAGTATTCACTCCCTGGCTGTTAAGAAGCAATTTCAAGAGTGAGCGAAGCAAGAGAACTCCTAGAGCAGCAGGCAAATCCATGACCACCAAGCCCACAAGGACTGGCAAGATACTAAATTCGATCTTGAGGAAGGACGCCGCTGGTAAAAGCGGAAAGTCAAAGTACATCAGCACAAATGAGATGGCTGATAAAATCGCAATGGTCGAAAGTCGACGTGTGTTTGTCATAACAGGTTCCTCCAATTTTCTATAAAATCAGAAGAAGTTAGAAAGGCTTCCTCTATCTATTCTCACTTTTTATATCCAAAAAGTTCCCTCTTACTCTGTTAAGCAAGCGGTTACAGTTTGGCTATAAATCTATCAGAACAGACAAAGCTATTCTTTCGTCTTCTCCCATCCAGACTATACTGTCGGTTGTGGAATCTCACCACATCAGCTTGCGCTCGCGGACTTATTTGGCTAAGATATTTTAGATTTATCTAGGCGTCGCAGTCGAAGATAATACTTAAAGTATATCGAGACAAGACAACGACGAGAAGGCTAAAATAGCTAGTCAAATTTACCGCCGGTCGGGAATTTCACCCTGCCCTGAAGACTCTTTTATCATAACAAAAAACGCTTGCAAGCGCAAGCATTTTGTTCATTTTCATTTTTTATTTCAATTTATCCACTTCATAGGTATGAACAAGCTCAAGACCTGCAAAGTTCTGCTGGCGAAGAGCCTCATAGACAATCATGCAGACAGTATTAGACACATTGAGACTGCGGACATGTTCATCATTCATAGGAATACGGAGAGCTTTCTCAGGATGTTCTCGCATAAAGTCCTCAGGCAAGCCCTTGTCTTCACGTCCAAATAGAAAATAATGGTCTTCGTTAGTCGATAAATCCACATCAGAATACACTTTCTCAGCGAATTTAGAAATCAGATAGAGTTTTCCCTTCATCTGAGACATGAAATCCTCTAAACTCTCGTAAAAATAAATCTCTAGCTTATCCCAATAATCCAAACCAGCTCGCTTCATCTTGCGGTCATCGATAGGAAAGCCCATAGGCTTGATGATGTGGAGGGGAGAATTGGTTGCAGCGCAAGTACGCGCGATATTGCCTGTATTTTGTGGAATTTGTGGCTCAAATAATACAATGTGATTTGTCATGACTTGCTTCCTTTTACCATTGCAAAAAAATAGCCACACTGCCCGGAGTCAAGCTCAGCAAACAGCGTGGTTAAGGCATCGTTAACTTACCTCACAACAGGTTTGAAGTAAATCAGCGAAACTACTTTCTTAGTATAACACTTTCAGAATCATTGTCAATAGAAACGACTTGATTTTTTCAATTTTTTCAAGCTATTTCCAAGGGTTGTAAAATCGTCCGTGATTTTGCAAGATAAGTAGTAAACTAGCTACTAAAAACACAGCTGCCAAGAGCAAGGTAAGATAATCTCCTTTTTTCAAGGCCTGGTAACTATACCAAGTGCGTTTTTTCTCTTTCCCAAAGCGACGAAGCTCCATGGCGGTCGCGATGGTATCAATACGTTCCAAGGAACTGAAAATCAAGGGTGTAATAATGCGCAGATTGCCTTTGATTCGTTGCATAAGAGAAGCTTTCTTGGATAATTCCATCCCACGCGCTTCCTGAGACATCTTGATAGTAAAGAATTCTTCCTGCAAATCTGGAATATAGCGCAAGGTCAGACTGACAGAATAGGCAATCTTATAAGGCACACCAATTTGATTTAAACTGGAAGCAAACTGACTAGGATGTGTTGTCATCAAAAAGATAATAGCCAGAGGAATGGTGCAAAGGTACTTAATGACCAGATTTAACAGGTATAGGGTATAGTTTTACCTTATAACAAATTTCCTACTAAAAACTCTGCTGATTAGCTAGTAGGTGCATTTTTTCTTGAAAAAAGGTATGATAGTTACATAATGAAGAAGTAGGTTTTATTATGAAAATTATCCTTGTCGGAGGGGGAAAAGTTGGTTCTGCCCTCTGTCGCTCCTTGGTTGCAGAAAAGCATGATGTTTTGCTGATTGAGCAAGACGAAGCTGTTCTCAATCATATTGTTAATCGCTTTGATATCATGGGTATCCTTGGTAACGGGGCCGATTTTACCATCCTTGAGCAAGCCAGTGTCCAGGATTGTGATATCTTTATCGCCCTGACTGAATACGATGAAGTCAACATGATTGCAGCTGTTCTAGCCAAAAAAATGGGAGCTAAAGAGACCATCGTTCGTGTGCGGAACCCTGAATATTCTAACTCTTATTTCAAGGAAAAGAATATTCTCGGTTTTTCTCTTATCGTTAACCCTGAGCTCTTGGCTGCTCGTGCTATCGCGAATATCATTGACTTCCCCAACGCCCTCTCTGTCGAACGTTTCTTTGGTGGACGGGTCAGCTTGATGGAATTCACTGTTAAATCCTCCAGTGGTCTTTGCCAAATGCCCATTTCTGATTTTCGGAAAAAATTTGGCAATGTCATTGTCTGTGCGATAGAGAGGGATCATCAAATTATCATTCCAAGCGGTGACATGACTGTACAGGATAAAGATAGAATCTTTGTCACTGGTAACCGTGTTGACATGATGCTCTTCCATAATTATTTCAAGTCTCGTGCCGTGAAGAGTCTTCTTATTGTTGGCGCAGGTAGAATTGCTTATTATCTTCTAGGTATTCTCAAAGACAGTCGTATCGATACCAAGGTTATTGAAATCAATCCTGAAATCGCCAGCTTCTTTAGCGAGAAATTCCCAAATCTCTACATCGTTCAAGGAGATGGTACCGCAAAAGATATCCTGCTGGAAGAAAGTGCTCAAAACTATGATGCCGTTGCAACTCTAACAGGGGTCGATGAGGAAAATCTGATTACCTCTATGTTCCTTGACAGGGTAGGTGTACAAAAAAATATCACCAAGGTCAATCGTACCAGTCTCCTCGAGATTATCAATGCACCTGATTTTTCAAGTATCATCACACCTAAAAGCATCGCTGTAGATACAATCATGCACTTTATTCGTGGTCGGGTTAATGCCCAGTATTCAGACCTTCAGGCCATGCACCATCTAGCCAATGGCCAAATCGAAACCCTGCAATTCCATATCAAGGAAGCTAATAAGATGACTGCCAAACCTCTTTCTCAACTGAAATTGAAAAAAGGGGTTCTGATTGCAGCTATCATTCGAAAGGGCAAGACTATTTTCCCAACTGGGGAGGATATGCTGGAAGTTGGAGACAAGCTCCTAGTAACAACCCTGTTGCCAAACATCACCAAGATTTATGACTTGATTGCGAGGTAAGTAATGAATAAAAGTATGATTCGCTACCTCCTTTCAAAATTACTTTTGATTGAAGCTGTTCTTCTTTTGGTTCCTGTAGTTGTTGCTCTCTATTACCGTGAATCGAGCCAAGTCTTTACAGCCCTCTTTTCAACAATAGGGATTCTCGTATTACTAGGCGGTTCAGGAATTTTACAAAAGCCAAAAAATCAACGGATTTATGCCAAGGAGGGAGTCTTGATTGTTGCCCTCTGTTGGATCCTTTGGTCTTTCTTTGGCGGTCTCCCCTTTGTTTTTGCTGGGCAAATTCCCAGCGTTATCGATGCCTTTTTTGAAATCAGCTCTGGCTTTACAACTACTGGAGCAACTATTCTGAACGACGTTTCGGTCCTCAGTCGCTCCCTCCTCTTCTGGCGAAGTTTTACCCACTTGATTGGAGGGATGGGAGTGCTTGTTTTTGCACTTGCTATTATGGATAATGCCAAGAATAGTCACCTAGAAGTGATGAAGGCTGAGGTTCCTGGCCCTGTTTTTGGTAAAGTAGTATCCAAACTAAAAAACACTGCCCAGATTCTCTATCTCCTTTATCTAGCTCTCTTCTCCCTCTTTGTCATCATCTATTATCTGGCTGGCATGCCCCTATTTGATAGTTTTGTCATTGCCATGGGAACAGCAGGTACAGGAGGTTTTACAGTCTATAACGATGGAATTGCTCACTATGGTAGCTCACTGATTACCTATCTGGTTAGTATCGGGGTTTTGGTTTTTGGGGTAAATTTCAATCTCTACTACTACCTCATGCTCCGTCGCGTCAAAGCCTTCTTTGGTGACGAAGAACTTCGGGCTTACTTGGTCATCGTGCTGGTTTCGACAGGCTTGATTAGCCTTAATACCCTCTATCTCTACTCAGGATTTTCCAAGAGCTTTGAAATGGCCTTCTTCCAGGTTTCCAATATCATTACAACGACTGGTTTTGGTTACGGAGATATTACCAACTGGCCCCTCTTCTCCCAGTTTATCCTTCTCTTCCTCATGGGTATCGGTGGCTCTGCTGGTTCAACCGCAGGTGGACTCAAGGTTATTCGAGGTCTTATCCTTTCAAAAATTGCTAAAAATCAGATTTTGTCAATCCTATCGCCCCACCGTGTTTTGACCCTCCATGTTAATAAAACAGTGATTGACAAAGATACCCAGCATAAGATTCTCAAGTACTTTGTCATCTATTCTATGATTTTGCTATCCCTTATCTTTATTGTCAGCCTAGATAGCAATGATTTTCTGGTTGTGACCAGCGCTGTCTTTAGCTGTTTCAATAATATTGGGCCTATCCTAGGAACCACTTCTAGTTTCTCAATCTTTAGTCCTATCTCAAAAATTCTCCTCTCCTTTGCAATGATTGCAGGCCGCTTGGAGATATACCCAATCCTACTTCTCTTTATGAAGAGAACTTGGTCTAAGAGATAAAATACAACCACACCTTGTGTCTTACAAAGTGTGGTGTTTTTCTTTATCCCAAAACTAATTCATCACTGACCAGACTTTGGCCACTATTTTTCTGGAAGAGATGCATGAGATCTTCAACTGTTAGATTCTTTTTCTCTTCCCCTTTGACATCCACCACTATCTTACCCTGATAGAGCATAATGAGACGATTGCCGTACTCAATCGCATGGTTCATATCGTGGGTAATCATCAAAGTCGTCAACTGATGGTGTTCCACAATCTTTTGCGTCAAATCCATCACCATTTGACTCGTTTTCGGGTCAAGTGCCGCAGTATGTTCATCCAAAAGCAAGAGTTTGGGTTTCACCAGAGCTGCCATGACTAGGGTCAAAGCCTGTCTTTGTCCTCCTGAGAGGTATTGAGTATCTACTTTTAAGCGGTTTTCAAGACCAATATTCAACTCCTTCAAGGCCTCTTGGAACTGGATTCTATCCTTCTCCTTCACGCCCCAACCAAGCCCTCTCTTCTGCCCGCGTCTCAAGGCAATAGCCATATTCTCCTCAATCGTCAAACGAGAAGCTGTTCCCATCTTAGGATCTTGAAAAACACGGGCAATATCCTTGGCTCTCTTTCTGACACTCAGATTTTTAATGGATTTCCCTGCCAATAAAAGGTCCCCTTCATCCACCGATAGATTGCCAGCCAAGATATTCATCAAAGTGGATTTCCCTGCTCCATTTCCACCAATCACAGAGATAAAATCTCCCTCTTCAACTTCTAAATCTAATCCTTTGAGGAGATGATTCTCATTGACCGTCCCTGTTTCAAATGTCTTGTGAATATTTTCAAGTGTTAATAAACTTGCCATAACTTTCTCCTCCTATTCATTTCTCAGTTTCAAACCACGAATCTTTAGTCTCTTTTGCAATTCTGGTGCAAATAAAACCAAGGCAAGCAAGATTGCATTAAAGAGACGAACCAGGTTTTGATCTAGATTTGGAATTTCATAGATATTTAAAATAATCAAACGGTAAACAATAGCACCAATTCCGATGGATAACAAGCGACCTCCAATGGTCAAGTCGTGTATCAAAACTTCCGCAATAATAACTGCACTCAAACCAACAACAATGGTTCCTGTCCCAGAAGTCACATCTGAAAATCCATCATTTTGGGCGAACAAGGAACCACATAGAGCAATCAAACCGTTTGAAATCATGTAACCAACAATCTTCATAGTGTCGACATTGACCCCATTAGCCTCACTCATCGGAATATTGTCCCCAGTCGAACGCAAGACCAAACCAATCTCTGTTTTCATCAAAAGAGTCAAGACTAAACAAACAAGTAAGAGACAGGCTAAGCTGAGTGAGAAAACAGCTTCTTCATTTGTCAGACCCAAACTCGCCAATTGTTTAAAGACGGTTGAAGAATCTCCCAAGGAAAGATTGGGCACGCTACCCATGATTTTAATATTAATTGAATAAAGCCCTGTCAAGGTCACAATCCCTGTCAAAAGCGCTGGGATTTTCATCTTGGTGTGGAGCATTCCTGATACAAGACCTGCTACCATACCTGCCAGCAAAGCTAGCAAGGTCGCAATCCAAGGATTTGTCCCTGCCTGTATCTGAGATACGACGACAGCCGCCCCCAAGGGAAAGGATCCCTCAGCTGTCATATCCGCAATATCCAAAATCCGGAAAGTCAAGTAGACCCCAATAGCCATAATCGACCACAACAAACCTTCTGATAAACTAGATAATACAAAATTCATCTTAAACCTCCTTATTCCTTACCTTCTAACTTACTGATATCAATTCCCAATGCATCTGCCATTTCTTGATTAGTATGCAATTCCAGTTTTTCAGGCAACTCAACTGCTATATTTTCTGGCTTCTCACCTTTTAAGACACGAATCAGCATTCGCGCTGTCTGACGTCCCAATTCTTCATAATTAGTTCCGTAGTTATACAAGCCACCAACAGCAATCATTTCTGTTGAACCACCAAATACTGGTACCTTGTGTTTAATAGAAACCTGCTTGACTGTTTCCATGGTTGATGAAATGATATTATCCGTTGGTACAAAAACCATATCCACCTCTGCCATCAAGCTTTCTGCAGCAGCCTTGACGTTGTTACTGTCCAAGATTGTTTTTTCAACAACGGTAAAGCCTTTTTCTTCCAGAAGACGCTTAGCTTCATCCTTTTGGACAACTGAGTTTGGCTCGCTCTGAGTATAGAGAATTCCAATTGTTTTAGCCTTTGGCAACACTTTCTTTATCAAATTGATTTGAGTTGAAATGGCATCTGATGACTGGTCGCTTGTCCCAGTTACATTGCCCCCAGGATGCTCTCTTGACTCAACCAACTTGGCACTGACAGGATCTGTTACAGCTGAAAAGATAACCGGTGTCGTTTGTGTTGTATTGGCCAAGCTCTGAGCAGAAGGCGTTGCGATAGCTAGAACAACATCGCTTGATTCTGCTAGTTGCTGGGAAATCGTTTTAAGATTTCGTTGTTCTCCCTGTGCATTTTGCAAATCAATCTCAATATTTTTCCCCTCAATATAGCCTTGCTTCGCCAGTTCATCCACAAATCCTTCTCTAGTAGCGTCCAAAGATTGATGAGTGATAAATTGCGAAATACCGATACGAAACACATCTTTTTTCTTATCTGCCTTCAACTGATGCAAACTAATCAGAGAGGTCAAGAGGATTCCCACTACCAAGAGAGGGGCTAGTAATTTTCGAACAACTTTCATAATGAAACTCCTTCTCAGAAAAGATAAAACAAAAAACCGCCTAGATAATATCTAAACGGATGCTTGAAATAATCTAACAAGTTATAACTTAGCTAGTCCATTTAGATATTCATCTATATGGACCGCAATCAAAAATCTTAGCCACATAGATACAAACAAATTGCTTGAACTGTTTGCATCCATGGTGACATGTCTACAAACACTATCTAAAGTAGCTAAAGTAAAAGTTTTGATTCATCGTTACAGCTTGTTTCTTATTCATTTCTTTTTCTGCTTTCTTTTTTGATGTTTCCTATCTTACCACCTTTTTCATCACCTGTCAAGAATATTTCAGAATTTTTTAAAATTTTTCGAAAATTCTTTCAGGAAGATTTCAAAGCCTTTCAAATCATTCCAACAAAAAAAGTTTTATAATTTCCATAAAAACTGACATGGAAATTATAAAACCATTATTAGTTTAGTCCTTGTTGGTAACGTGCCAATTCGGCTTGGTTAGCCCAAACATAGTGACCTGGACGGATTTCAACCATAGATGGCTTATCAGTCTCATAGTCGTGTTGGCTTGGGTCATAAACTTTCAAGACCTTCTTACGTTCCAAGATTGGATCTGGAATTGGTACAGCTGAAAGCAAGGCCTGAGTATATGGGTGAATTGGATTGTTAAACAATTCTTCTGTTTCAGCAACCTCTACAATAACACCCTTATAAATAACTGCGATACGATCTGAAATAAAGCGAACAACCGACAAGTCATGAGCAATAAAGAGATAGGTCAAACCAAGTTCTTTTTGGAATTTTTTGAGCAAGTTCAAGACTTGGGCACGCACAGAAACGTCCAAGGCTGAAATTGGCTCATCTGCAATAACAAAGTCTGGTTGCATCACCAAGGCACGGGCAATACCGATACGTTGACGTTGACCACCTGAGAACTCATGAGGGTAACGAGTCAAGTGCTCAGCAAGAAGCCCCACTTCACGGATAATATTTTTAACTTTCTCTTTGCGTTCTTCTTCATCCTTAAACAAATGGTGATTGTAAAGACCTTCAGAAATAATATAATCAACAGTCGCACGTTCATTCAAACTTGCGGCAGGATCTTGAAAAATCATCTGGATACGACGAATCAATTCTGCAGCTTGTTCACGCGATTTCTTACCATTAATCTTTTGACCATCAAAAATGATATCCCCATTACTTGTATCATTAAGACCGATGATGGCACGACCAATAGTTGTTTTCCCACTACCTGACTCACCTACAAGCGAGAAAGTTTCTCCCTTGTTGATAAAGAAGTTAGCATTTTTAACTGCGACAAACTTCTTACTTCCTTCACCGAAGGAAATTTCTAAATCTTTGATTTCTACTAATTTTTCAGACATTTCCTTCCTCCTAGTCAGCCAGATGGGCAAATCCCATTTTTTCACGAATCTTATCATGGAGATTTGCAATCACAGCTGGTTTTTCTACTTTTGGAGCATCCTCATGAAGTAGCCAAGTTTTAGCCCAATGTGTCTCTGATACTGAGAATTGAGGAGCTTTTTGTTCGAAGTCAATTTGCATTGCATAGTCAGAACGCAAGGCAAAGGCATCCCCTTTCAGGTCAGTATAAAGTGACGGAGGTGTTCCTGGGATTGAGTAAAGATCCCCTTTATCATCAGCAAGCTGAGGCAAGCTAGACAAGAGACTCCATGTATATGGATGGCGAGGGTCATAGAAGACTTCCTCAACAGTTCCATACTCAACGATTTCTCCTGCATACATAACCGCTACCTTATCTGCAATACTTGCCACCACACCAAGGTCGTGGGTGATAAAGATTGTTGTGAAATGGTACTCGTTTTGTAAAGATTTCAACAAATCAATAATCTGAGCTTGGATGGTCACATCCAAGGCAGTCGTTGGCTCATCACAAATCAAGACATCAGGTCGGCAGGCAAGAGCAATCGCAATAACGATACGTTGACGCATTCCTCCAGAATATTGGAATGGGTATTCATCAAAACGTCTATCTGCATCTGGAATCCCAACCTTATTCATGTAGTCAATGGCCAATTCTTTCGCTTCTTTAGCTGTTTTTCCTTGGTGTTTTACAATAACTTCTGTAATCTGACTACCAATTGTTTTAATTGGGTCCAAACTAGTCATTGGATCTTGGAAGATAGTCGCAATCTTAGCGCCACGAATTTGTTCCCAATCCTTGTGAGAAGATAAAGCTGTCAAATCTTGACCACGGTAGTCAATGCTACCTTGGGCAATGCGACCATTTTCTTCAAGCATACCTGTGAAAGTCTTTGTCAAAACAGATTTTCCTGATCCTGACTCACCTACCAAGGCTAATACTTCTCCTTCAACTAGTTCAAGGGAAACGCCGCGAATGGCTGTCAATACTTTGTCACGAACGTCAAATTCCACGACAATATCGCGAGCAGTCAAAATTACATTTTTTTCTTTTGTCATTTCTACTCCTATCTATGTGTACGTGGATCACTAGCATCCGCTAAGTTTTGACCAACTACGAAAAGGGATAAGGATACCAAGACAAGAGTTGTCAATGGAATCCAGAAGAGGTATGCATTTGTCGTTACGTTCTGAGAGTAATCTGAAATCAAACGACCTAAACTTGGAACTGTAATCGGCAATCCAAGTCCAAAGAATGAAAGGAAAGCTTCGTATGAGATAAAGGCTGGAAGCATTTGAGATGTCGTCGTAACGATAACAGATACCAATTGTGGCATAATGTTTTTTACAACAATCTTAAAGGTTGGTGTTCCAAGTGTACGTGAAGCAAGGTTATACTCCAAGTCACGATAACGCATGATCTGAATACGAATTGAGTAAGCAATACCAATCCAAGTAGTCACACTCATAGCAAAAATCAGATTCCAGAATCCAGCTCCGATTGAGTAAGTCAAGACAATGACAATCAAAAGAGATGGGATGTTTGAGATGACATTATAAACTTCCATCATCACACGGTCAACTGATTTTGAAATTCCCCAAATACCACCGACAAAAACACCGATAACCAAGTTAATCACTGTCGCAATCACAGAAATGAGGATAGAGTTACGAGCTCCGAACCAGACACCGTCAAAGAGAGATTTACCGTTACTGTCTGTACCGAACCAATGCTCAGCATTTGGCTTGATATAACGAGCACTAAAGTCGTTTACTTTGCTGACATCATTGAAATCAAACTTAGAAAACATTGGGTAGATGAAACTCATCAAAATGATAGCTACCAAGATTCCCAACATGACTACAGTTGATTTCTTCTTCATAAATTGTCTAAACACTGAGCCCCAGTATGAATAGGCTGGCGCATCAATGGCTTCAGAGGCAAAATCGTCACGTTTTACGAACTGAAATTTTTCTTTATCGATTGTAGACATTATTTGCCTCCTTTCTCAGTCAATTTAATACGTGGGTCAATAATAGTCATCCAAATATCTCCCAAAAGAAGTGAGAAGATAGAAATACATGTAAAGATGAAGACAAGACCTACGACCATAGAGTTATTAGATGCTTTTACAGAGTCAATCAACATTTTACCCATACCTGGGAAAGCGAAGACTGTTTCAGTAAGGGTTGCACCACCGATAACCCCGATAACAGCACCAGGAATTCCTGAAACCAGCGGAACCATGGCATTTTTAAAGATGTGTTTGTTTGAAATTTCTTTTTCAGACAAACCTTTTGCACGAGCAAAACGAACAAAGTCCTGTGATTGCAAGTCAATCATGTAACGACGAATCCAAATAGCTGTACCAGGAGCACCCAATAAACCAAGGATAACTGCTGGTAAAACATACGAACGCCAATCTCCAGCACCCAAGATAGGGAATGAATCTGGAAGACCAATTGATGATCCAATCAAACGAACAATGTAAACCAAGGCAATGGTTGGAAGGGCCATCAAGAAGGTCAAAAACCCTGTTGAGAAGCTATCAATCCAAGTATTCTTGAAGCGAGCCATAGCTGAACCAAGTGGCACGGCAATCGCATAAGAAATCACCAAACCAATCAATCCAACGACTGCAGAGCTAGCAATCATAGAAGGATATTGGTAGTTGCTTTCAGTTGCAGTATATGGGTCATCTTTCCCATAGTTAGCTACTTCACGAGAATCAGCCTGACTAGGCGATTTGTAGGTTCTTGAGTAGATATTAACTGAAGATGTTTTCTTACCAGTTGGGAATTGCACTTCTGATGTCTTAGTTTGACCTTGTCCTTGTGTGATAACTTGAAGCACAGGAGTATTAGCATAAGTTGGATATGAATCACCCAAATTCAAGTTCACAAAGTTTTGGTGAACAAATGGGAACTGACTATTGAAGTACAAGAGGTACTTGTGTTTAGTCCCTGAACCTACCAGAGACCAGCCGATAGCGGGATCATTTTCAAAACGCAAATAACGCTCCAAATTTGGATTTTCTGGGTCCTGAATCTTGTTTGTGTGGTCGATATCAAGCAAGTTTGCATAGAATTTAAACACACGTTCAAAAATTGGAATTTCACGTGTAGCGTAGAATTGGCCACTTTCAGTAAATTCTCCCAGGGTCCAACCATGACCGATTTGTTTGATGTATTTTTCATAGATAGCCTTGTTGGTATCATTGGCTTCAACTGTTACAGAAGCATCCATCTGGCTAGCTTTTTCTTGCAACTCTTTGGTATCGTAGTACTCGATATAGCCCATACGCTCATAAACGGTATTCTCATAGTTATCACGTTTATCAGCAGTTGTAGCAATCTTGTTATAGTTGGTATCCTGTTTGAAAATCAATTTTCGAGGAACCATTGTATAGATAATCGTGTAAGTCAAGGTTGTTACTAAGAAGATAGAAACCAATGACCGCAAGACACGCATAAAAATATATTTCTTCATATCGTTTCCTTTTAAAATCCCAAAAGAACCTTCTCCTCATGGAGAGAAAGTTCCCTTGAGAGTTATTTATTTAACGTGTTTAGTCAATTCTTTTTGAACTTTTTCGTTTGATTCTTTTTTCTCTTTGAGCCATTTCTCACGAGCTTGTTCATAATCAGCCTTTGTTACAACCTTATTTTGTAACTGAATATATTTGAAGTAGACATTTGAACCTTTGTCTCCAGATTGGCTATAAGAAGCTGAGAATGGTACAACACGAGAAATGAATGGTGCAGCACCACTAGAAGACATAGCTGGTAAGAAGAGTGAGCTGTCTGTCAACCAAGCTTGAGCAGCAGCATATTTTTCATAACGTTTGTTAAGATCACTTGTTTCTTTTCCAGCTTCATCAAGCAATTTATCGTAATCTTTCACACCAACTTTTGCTGCAGCTGCATTTGATGGATCATCATAACCCATATAAGTTTTCGTTTGCTCACTATTAGTTGATTTAAGGATATCAAGATAAGTTGATGGATCTTCATAGTCTGGATTCCATCCAACCGCACCTGAAAGATCCCAATCCTCAGCCGCCGCATTAGCAGCATAATAAGTCGCATTAAAGAATTCATCTTTAGAAATTTGTTGAATGTCGATTACAACATTTTCTTCACCTAAAACTTTTTCAACTGATTGTTTGAATGACTGAATACGTGCGATAAAGTTTTTAGACGTTTGGTCTACTGGAACATCCAAGTGGATAGGGAATTTCACACCTTCTGCTTCCAAAGCAGTTTTAGCTTTAGCAAATTCTGCTTTAGCTTTATCAGCATTAAAGAGACCGTCTTGACCATCGGCAAAGTTTACATTTTTCCACTCGTCTCCATAAGTCGTAACTTTTTCAGCAACCAAGTCACCGAAAGTTTTTTCACCTGCAGAAACAAAGTCCGGTTTCACAAATAGATTACGAACTGCTAGAGGAGCACCTTCTTTACCATTAACTTGAGCAGAGTAAGCTGTACGGTCAAAGGCAAAGTTCAAGGCTTGGCGGAAGTCTTTGTTAAGAAGAGCTTTCTTAGTAGATGTTTTCTCTTCATCTGTTGTTTTAGAGGTATATTTGTAATTTTGACGATCAATATTTACACCTAAACCTCCAATACCGGCTCCTGATGGAGTGTAGAAAATATTATCCTTGTATGACTCTTCTACCTTTGAGAAGTTTGAACTGGTTGGGTAAAGACGAGCAAAGCTGTATGCTTCACTTGTAAAGTTACGTTCAAGTGATTCTTGGTCCGAACCATCAAAATATGCAAGTGTTGCTGTATCTAAATGAACATTCTCTTTATCCCAGTACTGCTCGTTCTTAGCAAATTCGATAGAAGATTTAGCAGTCAAACCTTTAAGTAAGAAAGGTCCATTATATAGCAAAGATGTAGGGTCTGTTGCTTTAGCAAAATCAGAACCTTTTGATTTTTCAAATTCTTCGTTTAATGGCCAGAAAATTGCGTAAGCCATCTTAGAGTTCCAATAAGGTTCTGGTTGGTTCAAAGTATACTCGAGAGTGTAATCATCAACTGCTTTAACACCTACTGTAGAGAAATCTTTTGAATTTCCGGCTAAATAATCAGACAAACCTTTAACAGAAGTTTCAGCTAGATATAGGGCTTCTGATTTCTTATCTGCCGCATGTTTCAATCCATTCACGAAATCTTTAGCAGTCACTTCAGCATATTCTTCACCATCAGATGTCATCCATTTGACACCTTTACGAATTTTGTAGGTATAAGTCAATCCATCTTTTGATACAAACCAGTCTTCTGCAACCGCAGGAGCCAAATTCCCGTATTTGTCATTTGTGAAGAGGCCATCGATCCCGTTTGAAGTAGCCACTTTCGTACTCTCTTTTCCAGAAATAATATAATCTAATGTTTCTGGGTCAGCCGAATAGACATAACCATAGGTTTTTGGAGCTGTCGAATCAGATGATTTTGAATTCCCACAAGCTACTAATACACCTGTTGCTAATAAAGCAACTCCTGCTGCAACAAAGACTCTACTTTTTTTCATTTCTTTACTCCTCTTATAAAGTATAGGTTATCATCAATTATATCATAGATTTCAAGAAAAGTAAACGAATTTTCAGAATATTTAGGCTTATTGAGACAAAAAATCTGAAAAAGCTATTGACTGAAAATCATTTTCAAGGTATAATAATAAACGTTAAGGCGGTATAGCCAAGTGGTAAGGCACGGCTCTGCAAAAGCTTGATCGTCGGTTCAAATCCGTCTACCGCCTTCTATAACTTGATTTATCAGGTTTCATTTAAACAGAAAGCCCAATTTAAAGGGCTTTTTTATTTTCTTCGGATAAATAAGCATAACTTTAAAAAACCTTTGGGGCGGATTTGGGGCAGACTTCTTTTTAGGAGACAATTTTTTAAAATCAACTAAAAAAGCTTCGTCACGCATGGTGACAAAAGCCTTTAACTTATTCTGTTTCTTCTTCTATTTCGACTTCTGTGATTTGGACTTTTACCTTGGTAACACGTCCATTTTTCACTTTATCATTGGTTAGGATAAGCTGTTTGTTTTGGCTGACCAATTCATAGCTGAGTTTCTCAGTCGTTGGAATGGTCCCAACTCCCGTCAAATAATAACCAGCGATGGTATCAACGTCATCACTTTCCAGTTCAACATCAAAGTAATCATTGAAATCATTGAGATTCATGGTACCTTGAACAATATAAGTATCTTCTCCGATTTGATGAACTTCGATTTCAGCCTTATCTGTTTCGTCATCGATTTCCCCAACGATTTCCTCTAAGAGGTCTTCCAGGGTCACCAAACCAGCCATCCCACCGTATTCATCTAGCAAGATTGCCATTTGTCTTTGAGTATTTCGCAATTCTTTTAGCAAGTCATCCACAAAAATAGTTTCAGGAACAAAAAGTGGATCTTGTAAAATTCTCTTCCATACAATATTATCAAAACCGTCTTCAAAAGCTGCCTTAAGAAGACTCTTAGTGTGAATGATTCCAATCACGTTATCCTTATCCCCATCATAAACAGGGATACGGGAAAAGTTTTGTTTTAAAATACTTTGGATGATGGTTTGACTATCATCCTGAATATCGACCATAAAGGCATCCGTTCGAGGAACCATGACTTCTCTGGCCATTAATTCGTCCAGTGAAAAGATTCCTTGTAACATTTCAATTTCGTCAGCATCTAGTGTTTCTTCACTATTGGTCAACATGTACTCAATTTCATCACGGGTCATTTTTTCGTCAGCATCGTCAAAGGTCATAGGAGTCAAGCGACTCAAGAGATTGGTAGATGCAGACAAGAGCCAAACAAAGGGACTAACTAGTTTCCCCAGCCCAATGATAACTGGCGCTGTACGAATCGCCAAAGCATCCTTTAGATTAAGAGCGATTCTCTTAGGATACAATTCCCCAAAAACGATGGAAATATAAGTCAAAAATGCTAAAGACAGAAAACTTGCAACGGCATAAGCTGTTTCGCCATTTCCAAGCCAAGAAGCAATCTCTCGTCCCAGAGTTTCTGCCAAACTCGCCCCAGATAAGATCGTAATCAGGGTAATCCCTACTTGAATGGTTGATAAAAAGTGGTTAGGATTTTCTAGTACCTTCAGTAGACGGATATAACGTCTATCTCCTTCTTCTGCCTTTTGTTCAACCCGCGCACGGTTTAGTGACACCATGGCCATTTCTGTGGCTGAGAAAAAGGCATTTAACACCGTCAAGATAAACAATAAAACAAACTGTAGCAACAAATTCTGACTACTTGGGTCTTCCATAGTTCTTCTCCTAAAATAGTATCTTATCCTTTATTATATCACAAAATCTAATCCAGTACATATTATTTTTTTCTCATACTCTTCGAAAATCTCTTCAAACTACGTCAGCTTCACCTTGCCGTAGGTATGGTTACTGACTTCGTCAGTTCTATCCGCAACCTCAAAACAGTGTTTTGACGGCTAGCTTCCTAGTTTGCACTTTGATTTTCATTGAGTATTAGTGTCTATTGTAGCCCTGCTGAAACTAGTAAGAAAGAACTCCTACATCCACAAGTGACATAGGAGCTTATTTTATATTTTACTGAGTAACAGTCACTTCTCCAGTTCGGTAATCCAGTTGAAGTCCCTTTTGAACATTGGGGACTAGAACATTAAATTCCAATTCTCCGTCTGAAGACTTGGCTTCAATCTGTGAAGCTGAAGGAACTAAGTCCTCGTTTGAAGCGTAATAAAGGGTCACGCGGTAACGGACGCGCTTGTTTTGGTCCAAGGCTTTACGCACCATGCTTTCATAGTAGTTTTGACCAGTCGAATCCTCGGCTTGTGCCTGATTTGCCCAGGCTGTCTGAACAGCAATGTTTTTAGGATTACTTGTTGAGGCATCAAAACCATCCAAGCCACCGATTAAGGCATAGCCTAACAAGTGACCTCTATCGACGGCATGGGTATAAGAGCCCTTTAGATTCTTGACCTGATGCCAACCTGGAGGAGTCCAAGAAGTTGAACCATTGCCAGTTTCTTCACGATTTTTGTACTGGCGAGTAGCCTTAGACAAGAGGGCATTTGCTACAGTTGGCACTGTTTCCTTGCCCACTGTCTTTGTTTTATTGTCAGCGTAGGGCTTACTTGAAACCTTGGCATCTAGGTTTGTTTTATTACCATTGACGATAAAAGCACCTGAGCCATTCCACTCAATACTCCCTTTTATTTGGCTTTTGACTGCGTCTGTTAAGACACTCTCTGCCAATGCTTGACTAGGAGCTTCAGATGCTTGTTTTTTCTGACTAACCTTGGTTTTGGGACTATTAGGTGTCAACTGCATCTGCTTGATATAATAGCTTCCCGCAGACAAAAGCAATAACACTAGCAGTCCGATTAGTGTCTGTCTTGTTTTTTTGTTCATATTTCTCCTTATCTTTATAAAAAGGCTGGTCTCCCAGCCTAATTCCCTGTAAATTTATGAATTAATTCATGCCATTTTGCTGGAGACAAGATAGCCCATGGATCTTGACTCTTGCCCAAGATTCCATAACCTACCATTAAGCCGATTCCTAAGGCTAGAGCACCTAAAAACAGTACCAAAATGACTAAAAGTAAACGCTTGATTACATAGCTTGATTTCTTATTCATCTTCATCGCTTGCCTCAATCTGCTGAATCTTAGCACCTAGCTGCGCCAACTTCTCATGGAAACGGTAGTAACCTCTATCCAAGTGAACCAATTTACCAACCACAGTTTCTCCTTGTGCTACCAAACCTGTCAAAATCAAGGCTGCACTGGCACGAAGGTCAGTAGAAAGAACTTCTGCTCCCTGCAAAGGTTGTCCACCAACAATACGAGCCGTATCACGGATAATCTCAGAATGCAATCCCATACGTCTCATTTCTTCTAGGTGTTGGAAACGATTTTCAAAAACTGTCTCCACCATGGTTGATTCCCCGTTTGCGATGGTCATCAAGGCTGTAAATTGAGCCTGCATATCTGTTGGAAATCCTGGGTGGGGCAAGGTTTTTACATGGACAGCTTTTAGCTTTTCTAGTTGAGAACGAACTCGAATTCCTTCAGTCTCCTCTGTCACTTCCACTCCCATTTCAAGTAATTTGGCAATCAAGGGACGATTGTGCTCCCAGACAGCGTCTTTAATCAAGACATCACCACCAGTCATGGCAGCAGCTACCATAAAGGTTCCTGCTTCGATACGGTCTTGGACTACATTGTGAGTTGTACCATGAAGTTTCTCAACACCGGTAATGGTAATAGTCTCTGTACCAGCACCTTTGACCTTGGCTCCCATTTCATTGAGGAGAATGGCTAGGTCAACAATCTCAGGCTCACGCGCAGCATTTTCAATCACTGTCACACCATCAGCTAGAGTCGCTGCCATCATCAAGTTCTGCGTAGCGCCAACACTCGGGAAGTCCATGTAGATATGAGCACCCTGCAAGCGGTCAGCCTTGGCTTCGATATAACCAGCAGTCTGACTAATCTTAGCCCCCATAGCTTCCAGGCCTTTCAAATGAAGGTCAATAGGACGGCTACCAATTGTACAACCGCCTGGCATGGATACCTTGGCATGACCTACACGAGCAAGAATCGGTCCCAAGACAACAATAGATGCGCGCATCTTGCTGACATACTTGCAAGGAGCTTCCTCAGTGATATCGCCAGTCGCGTCCACCTCAACAAGATGAGCTTCTTCATTAAAGTCCACCTTGGCATTCAAACCACGAACCACCTGATTCATAGTGAAAACATCTGACAAGATAGGAACATTCTGCAAGACGGTCTTTCCTTCACTTGCTAGAATAGTCGCTGCCAACAAGGGCAAGACTGCATTCTTTGCTCCTTCGATCGTAACACTTCCTACCAGACGATTATCGCCACCTTGAACCACAATTTTTTCCATACTTATTTCCTTTACTCTTGATTTTGTAATAGACTTACTTTTTGAATAAACCTATTAACTAATTTGTTAATAATCCAAGCCAAAATCAGACTTATCATCAATACAAAAAATGTAAATAACACATCATTTACTCTGGATGACACAAATATTTTTTCTAGAATAGAGATTACTAATCCATGTATCATATATAATTCAAACGATATACTACCTAGTAAAATCAAATACATATTTGAAAAATTTATTTTTTTCAGAAAAACAATAATAAAGTAGATTGTAAAAATAATATTATCTAAATTAGCAGCTAACGCATAACTATAACTATCTTCTAAATGCACATACCTCAACAAAATATCGTATTGATGTGAGATAAAGAGTAACACAGTTACTAAAACAAGTATGATAAAATAATGTCTATCTAAAACTCCATCAATTTTCTCTTTATTTTTAGCCCATATTAAGCCAATAATGAAGGGAAAAACACTATTATACCACCAAAAACCGTAACCTAATTTTATAGCTAAACAGATATAACCAATTATGAATACTGTATTGATAACAATAGAAATAAACTTATTTTTGAAAAACTTAAATGATATATAAAAAAATATATACATTAAAATTATAATATCGACAAACCAACCATTATAAATAATTGTACTTCCTTTTTTAAATAAATTAGCAAAAAAATCTAAATCCATTAATTGACCGTTTACGAATCTGTAAAACATATAAATCAAAGATATAGAAAAAAATGGAACTAGAATTTTAGAAAGTCTCTTAACTAAAAAATTATCTAGGTAGTTTTTCTTATTTTCGTTCTGAAAATACAATCCATAGGCTGATAAAAAGAAGAAAATAGAAACGATATAAGTTCCCATATAGGAAAAATTAGAAAATTCATCACCAGATGTAACCCATTGTGACAAATGATGAAATATTATTCCTATAGCTAGAAATCCTCTAAGCCCTGATGTAGATTTAGCATTTAGATAATCCTTATTTTGAGGTAACAAATAAATTAATAGCGTTATCAATAATAAGATTATAATATCCATGAATTCTATTTCTCCCTATAAGTTTAATAATATCTTGAAAGTAATTTCTTAAACACGCAAATTATAATAATCCTCTAAGCGCTTCTTGCCACAACTGATATAGGCTGATAAAGAAAGAACTCATGATATAGCCCATGACAATGCTGAAAAAGGCTACTAGTAAACGAACTTTTCCTGTATTCTCAGTTGTCACTTTTAAAACCTTTTCCCATCTAACAAGATTCTTTAAAAGGTAAAAACTCACATAAATAAAGAGCATGTGACTGCTTAGAGTGAATAATAATTGAACCATTTGACTATTATACCATCTTCTCTGTTTGTGCGCTAGTTTGGAAACTTCACTCAAAAACTAGGGATTGTTTTTCAAGTAATCAATTGCATCTTGTAGGGTTTTAACTGGCACGATTTTCATATCTGTCTTGATTGTTTTAGCTGCTTCCAGGGCTGTTTGGTAGTTGTTTTTCGCATCAGGATGTGCTTTTTGTTCTTCTTCGCTAACAGGATTATCTGGGGCAAAGAAAATAGCAGCACCTTCTCTAGCCGAAGCTACAACTTTCTTATCAATACCTCCAATATCCCCCACATTACCATCACGGTCAATGGTTCCTGTACCGGCAATGATACGGCCATTTCGAAGGCCAGGGTCAGCTATTTGGGTATAGATGGCCAGACTAAACATGAGACCAGCACTTGGTCCGCCGATACCAGCTGTTGAAAAGCGAATTGGGACATCACTGGTCACTTCCGTACGGTCAATCAAACCGATTCCAATCCCATTTTTGCCATTTTCCAAGGTGATAATCTTACCTTCTGCAGACTTGGTTTGCCCATCCTCTTCATAGGTGACCTTGACGGAGTCCCCTAGTTTTTGAGAATTGACGTAATCAATCAAGTCTTTGGAACTGTCAAAGGTTTGATCATTGACTGCTGTGACCGTATCAGAGATGTTGAGAATCCCTTTAAAGGTCGAATTATCCGTCACAGTCAAAACATAAACCCCAAGATATTTTAGTTCAATATCCTTACCAGCTGTTTTTAGCCCTTGATACTTAGCCATGTTTTGTGATGTTTGCATGTAGAATTGATTGATCCGCATAAATTCAACATCGGAAGAGCCACCTGTAGTCTCCTGAGCACTACGAATATCTGTAAAAGGCGTCAACCATGCATAAATCATATGAGCTAAAGTGGCATGTTGGACACCAACCGTAACGAATTGATAGGCACCAGCTTCCTTATCTTCTGTGTCATTGACTTTAAGGACTTGGCGAATATCTTCCGAACCACCTGGAACTTCTATATAGTAGGGCAAGGGCACTACAAATGCCAAGAAAGTCACAATTAAGGCCGCAATGACATATAAGGGCCATCTAATCTTTTTTTTCATTTTTTATTTCCTCCAAAATACTCTCAGGAACATAGCAGGTAATATCCTGACCAAACTTCAAAAGTTCTCTAACACCGGATGAACTGAGATAGAGATGTTCAGGTCGACTATGTAAATAAATGGTCTCTATATTAGGAGACAGCTGATGGTTGTAGTAATCAAAACTGGCTTCATATTGCAAATCCGACGCATTTCTCAAGCCTCGCACTAGGAAAGTAGCCCCCAGTCTTTTTGCAACATCAACCACCAATTCATCATGAGAAAACACGACTTCAACATTCCCCAAATGTTCCAAAGCCTTTTCTAGTCCCCGTTTACGATTTTCAAGAGGGAGAAATCCTTGTTTATGGGGATTGAAAAAAATACCGACATAGAGCTTATCAAAGAGTCTGCTCGCCCGTTCAATCATATCCAGATGCCCATTTGTCATCGGATCAAATGAGCCTGTGAATAAGCCAATCTTATCTGACATAAACTGTCACCTTACTAATTCCATAAATTTTTTCCTTCCAGATACCCAGGCAGGCAATTTCTTCTGGAAGTTCAACGGCCTTATCCGTCTCACACACGACCATGACATCTTCAGAAAAAAGGTCTCTCTCAGCCATTTTTTCAATATCTGCTACGATTTGTTCCTTGGCATAAGGAGGGTCTAAGAAAATGAGATTAAATTTCCCAGATACCTGTTCCAATGCCCTTTCTGCATCCATCTTGAGGAGCTCAAATTTTCCAACTTCCTTGGTCATCTGAATATTTTCAGCCACGATAGCCTGAGCCTTACGGTCTCGCTCCACCAAAACAGCACTGGACATGCCACGTGAGACTGCCTCGATAGATAAACCACCACTACCTGCATAAAGGTCCAAGACTCGTCCCCCTTCAAAGTAGGGACCAATCATGTTAAAAATGGCGCCCCTAACCTTATCCGAAGTAGGTCTTGTCGTCTTGCCTTCTAGTGTCTTGAGGGGACGTCCCCCATAGATTCCTGATACGATTTTCATACCGTTTATTATACCAAATTATGGGCAAAAAGAGAAAGAAAACCGAACCTTGCGGTTCGATTCTCTACAAAATATTTTCGTAAGTATCGCGGACTTCTTGAGGCCAAACACTTGTTTGCACTTCCCCAATATGTTTCTTGCGAAGTAGGAACATGGCCATCCGAGATTGTCCAATTCCTCCACCGATTGTCAATGGGAATAGGCCATTCAACAAAGCCTTGTGCCATTCCAATTCCAAGCGGTCTTCATCACCTGTGATGGCAACCTGACGGCGAAGCGTTTCTTCATCTACACGGATTCCCATAGAAGACAACTCAAAGGCTCCACCTAGAGATTCATTCCAGACAAGAATATCACCATTTAGACCCTTGTAGCCATTTTCAGATTCGCTTGTCCAGTCATCATAGTCTGGTGCACGTCCATCGTGCGGTTTACCGTCTGGTAATTCACCACCGATACCAATCAAGAAGACAGCACCAAATTCTTTACAGATAGCATTTTCACGTTCTTTCGGTGTCAAGTCTGGGTAGCGTTCTACCAACTCTTCTGTATGGATGAAAGTGATTTGTTTTGGCAAGACAGACTCGATGTCATAGCGAGCTTCTACTGCTAGCTCAGTCAATCGAATAGCCTTGTAAATCTTTTCAACTGTTTCTTTTAGATAAGCGATGTTACGTTTACCATTTGGAATGACTTTTTCCCAGTCCCACTGGTCAACATAAACAGAGTGGGTCGCATCCAACGAATCTTCGTCTGGACGAAGGGCCTTCATGTGGACGAAGAGACCTTCACCCTCACCGAAACCAAAACGAGCCAAAGTATGGCGTTTCCATTTGGCAAGTGAATGCACCACTTCATAGGTTTCATCAGGAATCTGCAAAACCTTGACAGATACTGGATTTTCCACACCAGACAGGTTATCCTGCATCCCGTCACCGACCTTGCTCAAGATAGGACCTTGAACTTCGACAACTTCTAGCTTATCTTTCAAATACTGGGTAAAAGTGTTTTTGACAAAGGAAATTTCTTCTTGTTGATGGATAAAACTTTTCTTCATAGGCTACTCCTCAAAAATTAATTAAAAGCATTATACACCTATTTCCAAGAAAAGAAAAGAGAAAATTTAAAAAAATCAGTGCTCCTTCGAACACTGATTTCATGGACCTTTAGTCATTGCGACCAAAGATACGTAGAATACTGAGGAAAAGATTGATAAAATCAAGATAGATACTGAGTGCCATTGAGATGATCCAACCTGTCGCTACTTGTCCTCGTGACTGCTCATAAACATAGCGAATCTTTTGATTATCCCAAGCAATCAAACCAGAGAAAACCAAGACCATGGCAATACTAATCATGTAGTCAAAGAAGCTATTGGCTAAAAATAGATTCACAACCATGGCAATGATGAGACCAACAAGCGCCGCCATCAAAGCTCGTCCCATTCCACTCAAATCCTTCTTGGTGAAAATCCCGATTGCCGCCATGACAAAGAAGAGAAGAGCGCTGGATACAAAGGCTGACAAAACTGTTCCCGGTGTATAGAAGGCTACGACAAAGCTAAGGGTGAAGCCATTCAGTAGGGAGTATACTAGAAATACTGGCAGAGCTGCTGGGCTATTTTTTGCAGCCATGCTACTTGCAACAAATACCAGAGCAAGTTCTGCAAAAGTTGCAACCATCAACCAGAGACGGCCATGCATTAAAAAGTAAGTCAATTGAGCCTGAAAGACTGTCAACATCAAAGCTGACACCAGAGCTGATAGTCCAATTCCAATCCCTACAAAGGCATAAACCTTAGCGTAAAATTGATTGAGACCTGAACGTTCTTGAATAATTGTTTGATTCATTCTGATTCTCCTTTTTCTATAACTATATCTTGATTATAACAAAGTTTTTTTAAATTAGCTGAAATAAAACATCAAAATGCCTGCGGCAACTGCCACATTGAGACTCTCCGCCCTACCTTTCATACCAATATGAACCAGCTGATTGGCACTTTCAGCCATGATAGGACTAATCCCTTGCCCTTCATTTCCCATGACTAAAGCAAAATTTTCTAGGGGAGAAAGCTCACGATAATCCTTGGAATCTCTCGATAAGGTCGTTGCCAGAATGGGCAAATTGCTCTTCTTTGCCTCTTCTATAAAGGTAGCAACAGGCATACGATAGATGGGCAAATGAAAATGGCTTCCTTGCATGGAACGCAGAGTCTTGAGACTGTAAATATCCGCTGACTTGTCTGAAACAATGACCCCTGTCAAACCTGCCGCGTCCGCAGTCCGAATCATGGTACCTACATTACCAGGATCTTGGACATCTTCTAAAAATAGAAACTTACCCTGACTAAAGTCAACTTTTCCTACTTCTTCTTTTTGAATAACTGCGACAATGCCTTGAGGTGTTTGCGTATCTGCCAAATCCCGCAAAATCTCCTCTGACACCCAGATAGTTTGCGGAAAAGCAGCTAACTGATCTCTATAACTTTCTAGGGCAAAAATTTTCTCAATCGTCACTCCAGCTTGAACAGTTTCTTCAAACAAGTGCCAACCTTCAATCAAATAAGTAGACTTGCGGTATTTTTTTTGGTGTAATTTCTTGGCATTTTTTACCACAGAATTGGCTTTTGAGGTTATAATAGTCATAGAAATATTATAACACAATCAAAGGGGTTTGGTATGCAAAAGGTTAGAATGATTGCCCAAGGTAGGGTGCAAGGAGTCGGCTTTCGTTGGGGTGTTTACAGCTTAGCACTTGAAATTGGTGGCATCACAGGTCGAGTATGGAATAACGACGATGGCACAGTGGAAATTTTAGCCCAAGCAAACTCATCTGCTACCATGGCAAAATTTATCCAAGAAATCCGCAAAGGACCAACACCTTTTTCAAAAATCAGCTACTTAGATGTCAAACTAAGCAACTTTCCTCCCTACCCTGACTTTAAAATCGCAAATTAGGTCTCTAGAACTATTGTATATTTTGTAAAAAAACAGTAGAATAGAAAGGTATTATTTTTAAAAGAAGGAATGAACAAATTGAAAGCTATTAAACGTTTTGCCCTCTCAGCTATGGGAGTGGCTATGTTGCTAGTCTTAACTGGCTGTGTCAATGTCGATAAAACCACAGGCCAGCCAACAGGATTGGTTTGGAATACTATCGGAGCGCCTATGGCTGAAGCTATCAAGTACTTCGCTACTGATCAAGGTCTAGGCTTTGGTGTCGCTATCATCATCGTAACCATTATCGTGCGCTTGATTATCTTGCCACTTGGTATCTACCAATCATGGAAAGCAACTCTGCACTCTGAAAAGATGAACGCCCTCAAGCACGTCCTTGAGCCACACCAAACGCGTCTCAAAGAAGCAACTACTCAAGAAGAAAAACTCGAAGCCCAACAAGCTCTCTTTGCCGCTCAAAAAGAGCACGGCATCAGCATGTTTGGTGGTGTAGGATGTTTCCCTATTCTCCTTCAAATGCCTTTCTTCTCAGCTATCTACTTTGCTGCCCAACATACTGAAGGGGTTGCTCAAGCAAGCTACCTAGGCATTCCTCTAGGTTCTCCAAGTATGATTTTGGTTGCCTGCGCAGGTGTCCTTTACTATCTTCAATCGCTCCTTTCACTTCACGGAGTAGAAGACGAAACGCAAAGAGAACAAATCAAGAAAATGGCTTACGTGAGCCCAATCACGATTGTTGTCTTCTCCCTCATTTCACCAGCCAGTGTCACACTTTACTGGGTTGTCGGTGGTTTCATGATGATTCTCCAACAGTTTATCGTCAACTATATCGTTCGTCCAAAACTTCGCAAAAAAGTCCGTGAAGAACTGGCAAAGAACCCACCAAAAGCAAGTACTTTCTCTACACCAAGTGGACGAAAAGACGTTACCCCTGGACAACCAACTGCTATCACAAGCAAGAAAAAACATAAAAATCGCAACGCTGGAAAACAACGTTCGAGATAAGGCTACGTAAATTATCCAATAATTAAAAAAACGAATGAATGATAAATAGTTTTCATCAACTAGATATCATCATTCGTTTTTATTATCTACCGTTACATCTTATACTAATCGAAAACGTTAAATAGTTTAAAAGCTCACATATAAAAAACTATTCAATCATAAATTAACAAGTAAATCACTATGATTTAATACAATTCACAGTTATTAAAACTTCTGCTCCCGCGTCTCTATTTCTAAGCTCAACTCGGCCTTTGTGTAGTTTTGCAACTCTACATACAAAACTAAGTCCAATACCATAATGTTGCTCTTTATACGATCTAGCTTTATCCATACGATAAAAGAGCTTTCCAAAATTATTTAAAACTTCATCTGGAAATTCCGAGCCATTATTCCATATGCCTATTTTCAATTCTTTCTCCTCTTGCTCTACCCTAATGTTAATTTTAGGATTCTGTTTATCGGCGTATTCCAAAGCATTTGTTAAAATATTTTGTATGGCACGAATCAGAAGAGATGGATTTATATAATAGTTTTCAGTTCCTTTCACATTTTGTTCAAAAGAAAACTTCATCTGATTTTTTATCAAAAAAGAGACTTCTTTCTCTAATTCATTGATAAAATCTGAAGAGGAATACTCCGTCCAACCTGTCTCATCATCATAATAGGTTTTAGAATAGTGAATCAATTGATTGAAATAATCTAGTAACTGTTGACTAGCTCTTTCTATATCTGCTAAGCATTCTTGAGATTGGTCGTTTTCAGTTATCGTCTGCAAAAATTCCACATTTCCCCTAATAATGGTTAAGGGAGTTTTTAAATCATGAGAAGCTGCTGAAACCTGAAACATTAAATCTTCCTTCTGCTGTTTCTCATCAACTATTAATTGTCGAATTCTATCTTGCATCACAATAATCCGATTTCCTGTCTCGCGAAATTCTTTAACCGTTAAACTTTCTGTACATTCCTTCTCCAACCACATACTATTTTCATAAATCAAAGTCATTTCATAACTCAGTTTTTTCAACAATTTTCCAATGTGATAACTTATTAGAATAATCAATAAAACACAAATATATATCCATGATGACACATTAAAAAAGATTGATAGAACACCACTATTGTTTAAAGGTTTCCCATCTTCATTTATTTGTATAGATACTGAAGCTAAGGGAATAAGATAGGCCATTAGTAAGCCAAGACTAAACTGCCAAATAATTCTCCAACAGGTTTCTCGAATTAATTGTCTAAAACTTTTGATTCTACCCATTGATATCCTCCACCATACAAGGTTTTAATTGGATTTAATTGATAAGGTTTCAGCTTTTGACGAATTTGATAAATATACTCTGAAACCGAACGTAAAAGAGCTTCGGAACTTTGTGGATATAGATAATTATAAATTTCCTCTATAGAGTATATTCTACTTGGGGTGCTTGCTAAAAGATTCACTATATCAAATTCCCTCCTTGTCAAGGCAATCTTATCATCGTTTACAAATAGTTCCTTACTATCCGTATATAGTATAAGCTTCCCAATCTTTATTTGATGAACATTTCCTTTAGTCCGTTCTTCACGACGCAAGTGCATTTTAACACGTGCTAAAAGTTCTTGCATACTAAAGGGCTTCATAATATAATCATCAGCACCTGCATTGATTCCAGCTACTAAGTCTTCATCCATATCCTTGGCAGTTATAAAACAGATAGGAACAGTTATCTGCTCGCGAATCATCTGACAGATTTCTAAACCACTAACAGGCATCATAATATCTAATAGAATCAAGTCAAAGCCTGTAAAATCACAAAGATCAATCTCTTCTATCTTATTTCGTATGACTACTTCATATTTTTCATATTCTAGTACTTTTTTTATTAGGCGAAGAATAGCAAGATCATCATCTACAACCAAAATTTTATAAGCCATAACTCACCCTCCTGAATATATTATAGCACTAACTGAGAAAAAGACAGGATATCCCCTGTCTTTAGCGTACATTTTTTCCTATAAGTATCAATGTAGCAAATAGAAAAACAATTAATAACCAAACTATTTGTATCCCTAAGCCTTGCCACACTGGATAATAAAGAGACAATGGATAGGTATAAAAACAATTCATACTAGCCAGTAATGGTAAATTTCTAAAAAAAGAACTGAATTGTAATAACATTTGTCCCAACCCCAATAAAAGGGATAAACTTATTCCCAAAATTAAGATAAAAGACTGGGAAATAAATACAAAAATACCACTTAAAAGAGAGAAGGTTAGAATAGAAATACAAGCTGGAAATAGAATTGTTAGAACATGTTTAATATTACTCAAAAGATTGATATTGTAGTATCCTTGCGCGATTAGTATGCATAATGATATTACAGCAACCAATAATACAATTTCCATACATAATACAATAGCTAGTTTACAGATTATAAATATCAAACGATTTGGACATGTAAGAAAACTGGTACGAAGGCTAGAACCTGTAAATTCTTGACCTATAAATAGAACAGCTAGACTAATGAAACCCGCCTGTCCTAAATAGAGACTTTGCAGTAGCTGTTCCAAAACAAACTGTAGGGTCAACTGGTCTGGCTTATTATTTAAAAAAATAACTAACGCTGGAACACACAGTAATAGAGCACCTATAATCAACCAGTGCCACGGATTCATAATAAACTTGAGATACTCACTTTTAAGTTGCTCTTTCAACTTATTCACCTCCTCCAATATCTGACTTAAGTAAGCGGTAGATTGCTAAAGCCAAGAATGAGAAGTTCCAACAAAGTAAAAGTAAAATATTTTGTAAACTATTATATTCTAAAATTTGAGGAGATGTAGCAATCAATCCTTGCCCCAATGCAACTGGAAGAAATTTTGCAACCGATATATAGTTTGCTAAGAATGTTCCTAAATTGTAGACTTGAGGAAGCAAAAATAATAGAGGAACAATGGCTGTTTTAAATGTCAAAGCCATAATATAGGCCAGCAGTCCCAACAAAGTCCAAGCTATACTGGCTAAAAATATATAGAACCAAACTGTTCCATTTAGTAAAAAAAGCAATAAGCCATCTTGTCCTAAAACATAATGTGTCATGTTAATTGTCAAGAATATTGATAGAAAGGAAATGATAAAAGAAAATATAAGCCAAACTAATGTTTTTGAAACTAGGAAAGTACTTCGATTTGTAACAGAGAGGAGGCTTGTACGAATAGCCAAGCCTTTGTATTCCTCGGCTCCGTAAATTGAGCCTAGGATAATCATAATAAAAACACCAAATAAAGTGACATCAAAACCTAAAAATTCAATAGGAGGTAAGGCCTCTGCTAAATCTGGATTTGTCTCTGGTGTAGCATGGATACCAACTGAAACAATTTGAGAAGCACCAATATTTGCTAAAAACGTTTGAAATACCAGTATCAAGAATAGTACAACATGAGTAGCTCTATTATAAAGTAATTTCAATATTTCAGAATGAAGAGAGTAAATAAGTGCCATGTCACTTCCCTCCCTCTGTTAAACTAAAGAAGACTTCCTCTAGTGAAGAAAGATTTTTCATCACTTCTTGTAAAGTCCCTTTTATAAGAACTTTTCCTTTATTTATGATAACTACATCATCTGTTACTGCTTCCACTTCCGATAATATATGAGATGACAGTAAGACGGTCTTCCCTTCTTGAGCTTGTTTTTTTATAAACTCTCTAAACCACCGAATTCCTCTTGGATCCAACCCATTAGTCGGTTCATCCAATATCAGATATTGAGGATTTCCTAATAGAGCTGTTGCAATTCCCAAGCGTTGTCCTTCTCCTAATGATAATTTCCCAATTTTAGATTTTTTCTTATGACTAATATCCACCATATCCAAGACTTGTTCAATTCGCTGACTGGATATCCCATTACTAGCAGCAACAATTTTCAAATGTTGATAAACAGTCCGATCATCAGGAGCTCCTACACTGTCAAATGAAGCTCCTACAGTCTTTAGAGGAAATTTTAATTCCTTATAAGTTTGATCTCCAATTTTGGTAAGACCAGATGTTGCTTTGTCTAATCCTAATAAAATACGTAAGGTTGAACTTTTACCAGCTCCATTTGGACCCAGGAAAGCAGTCACTTTACCTGCTTTTGCTTCAAAAGAAATATCTTTTAAAATTTGAGTTTGGCCATACGACTTACATAAATTTTTAATGGTAATACTTTGTTCCATAGATGTTCTCCTATTCTATTTAATATTTCTAAAAGTAACTATATCTTATACACTCATTTTCGGATTTTTTTCAGAATTTAGAGAGTAAAAAAGATTTAATACTCAATGAAAATCAAAGAGCAAACTAGGAAGCTAGCCGCAGGCTGCTCAAAACACGGTTTTGAGGTTGTAGATAAGACTGACGAAGTCAGTCACATATATACGACAAAGCGACGCTGACGTGGTTTGAAGAGATTTTCGAAGAGTATAAAATTTTGTTTCATTTAATTATCTATATTTGTGTAAATTTAAAAGCCCGATGTTTCCATCAGGCTTCTTTTTTATCCATGTACACGTTTCATATAGTCTTGGTAACTTTCAGTATCCATGAGTTTCTTAGCATTCTTGACGCGGTCTGCTGTTGGTGGTTTAACCCCTTCGAGTGAATATGGAATTCCCAATTCACGCCATTTGAATTCTCCCATAGTGTGATAAGGTAGAATTTCAAACTTATCAACATTTTTAAGGGTCTTGACGAATTTACCAAGTTCAATCAAGTCATCATCTCTGTCTGTCAACCCTGGAACTAGCACGTGGCGAATCCAGACAGGTTTTCCAATATCTGATAAATACTGGGCACAGGCCAAGATATTTTTATTGGTTTGGCTAGTAACAATCTTGTGCTGTTCTTCGTTGATTTCTTTGATATCCAAGAGGACCAAGTCAGTGACAGCCATGAGTTTGTCAAACTTCTCAAGGTAACGTGGTTTATTACGGAAAGGAAGGGCACAGGTGTCCAAAGTACAGTGGATTCCTTGTTCCTTAGCCTTGGTGAAGAGAGCAATCAGGAAATCAATCTGCAAGAGGGCTTCTCCTCCACTGACTGTAATACCGCCCTTATTTCCCCAGAAACCGCGGTAGCGCAAGGCCTCTGTCAAGACATCATCTACCGTCCGTTCACGTGACTTATTGGACTCCATAGCCCAAGTATCCGGGTTATGGCAATACTGGCAACGCATGTGACAGCCCTGCAAAAAGACAATAAAGCGAATACCAGGGCCATCTACCGCCCCAAAACTTTCTGTCGAATGCACCATTCCTGTCACTTGTCCATAATCAATTGTTTCTTCAGACATATCGTTACCTTCCTTGAAAACGTTTTATAGTTTTATTATATCACGACTTGAAGGAAAAACAAGATTTTTGCCTATTTTTTAGAAAGCAATCTGTTTTTCAATTTCATTTTCAATTACTTATCATTTTATTCTTCAAAATCAAAGCCATACAAGGTTGCAAAGTAGTCCTCAGGGCGCTCTGCACGGCGGATTTGACGGGCTTTACCTTCTTCGGTATAGAGGATTTCCGCAGAACGAAGTTTGGCATTGTACTGGTAGCCCATTGAAAAACCATGAGCACCTGTATCATGAATTACCAGCAAATCACCGATTTCTGTATGAGGTAGTTCACGATTTACTGCAAATTTATCATTGTTTTCACAGAGTGAACCAACCACATCTACAACTTCAGCTGGTCCATCTGGATGGGTCAGATTGGTAATATGGTGGTAGGCTCCGTACATGGCTGGACGCATGAGGTTGACTGCTGATGCATCCACACCTAGATAGGTACGGTAGGTTTCCTTCTTATGAGTGACTCTTGTGACCAAAGCACCGTGAGGTGCCAACATAAAACGACCCAATTCGGTGAAAATCTTAACCTGACCAAGACCTGCTGGCGTAAGGACCTCTTCATACACCTTACGAACTCCCTCACCAATCAAGGCAATATCATTTGGCTCCTGGTCTGGACGATAGTTGACACCAATACCGCCAGAAAGATTGATAAAGTCTAGCGAAATGCCCAACTTTTCCTTGATTTCAACAGCCAATTCAAAAAGCTGACGAGCCAACTCTGGGTAATAGAGATGGGTGACGGTATTGGACGCTAGGAAGGAGTGAATCCCAAAAGTCTTGGCTCCTTTTTCCTTCAAGATGGCAAAAGCTTCAAAGAGCTGGTCCTTGGTCATACCAAACTTGGCTTCTCCAGGATTGTCCATAATATCTGTTCCCAGTTCAAAAACGCCTCCAGGATTGTAACGACAAGAGATAATTTCTGGAATGCCTGCTGCACGCTCTAGATGTTCAATATCTTCAAAGGCATCCAAGTTAATGGTCGCACCCAATTTACGCGCATAGGCATATTCCTTGTCTGGCGTGTTGTTTGAAGAGAACATAATCTCAGAACCAGGAAAATCCAGTTTATGACTCATCAAAAGCTCTACATAACTAGAGCAGTCTACACCACAGCCTTCCTCTTTGAGGATTTTCAAGATGGCTGGGGTTGGAGTAGCCTTAACTGCAAAATATTCCTTAAAGCCCTTGTTCCACGAAAAAGCTTGGTTAACGGCTCTTGCCTTCTCACGAATCCCCTTCTCATCATACAAGTGAAAGGGAGTCGGGAACTCAGCAACAATCGCTTCTAAGTCTTCTCTATTGATAAATGGTGTTTTCATATGCTTCCTTCTATTCTATTTGCAAAGAAAGGCTGGGACAATCGTTCCAACCTTTAGTTCTATCTCTTATTTATCTTCGTCAAAGATATTACCAACCTCAACATCGATAGTTTGGTTCTTGACATCAATATTGGTTACCTTCAAGAGTGACTTGTAGTCAAACTGCTTTTCACGTTCTTCTTGGGCATTGTCCGCAAAGACTGCAACACCTGCTAGTTCTGAGTCGAACTCACGCAAGAGACTAATCATCCCGTTGACAGTTCCGCCACCTTTCAAGAAATCATCCACAATCAAAACACGGCTACCTGCCTTGAGACTACGTTTCGAAAGGAACATTTTCTCAATACGGTCACCACTTGAACCTGATACATAGTTGACGCTGACAGTTGAACCTTCGGTAATTTTCAGGTCACGGCGCACAATGACAAAAGGAACATTGAGGACATTGGCAACTGCATTTGCAAGTGGCACACCCTTCGTCGCTACTGTCATAACCGCATCAATTTTTTGGTCCATAAAGCTCTTGGCAATAATGCGACCAATATTTTTCAAGATGGCTGGTGTGCTAAGCAAATCAGAGAGGTAGATATAACCACCTGGCAAGATACGATCACTTTCTGACAACTTGGCACGCAAGTCCTCAACCATTTTCTTGGCATCATGGCTCGAAATAGATGGTGTAAAAATGACACCTCCACCAGCACCAGTTACTGTTTGGATATGACCGATTTCAATTTCTTCAAAGGCGCGTTTGATAATGACGATATCTTCTGAGATGGATGATTTAGCAGATTCATACTTTTCAGCAAAAGTATTGAGACTAGTTAGTTGATAAGGATTATTAATCAAATAGTTGGAAATGACAACCATCCGATCACTTCTTCTTAATTTCATTTCTATTTCCCACTTCATTTAATTTTGATATTTTATCTATTATACCATATTCACATAAAAAAACGAACATTCTTATCCTAAAAATGCTCATTTTTCTTAAATTATTAATCTAAATCTGGTTTATAGAAGGAACGATTGTCCATAGCGAAGATTTTATTGGTCATCTCTCCTTTGTCTACCAAAGCAAGAGCAGTTGACATCATCATCATGCTAGCATCCAGATTGTCAATCATATGGATAATCTCTGCTTCCATAATGCGTGGACGGACTGGGCTTCCATACTCAAGTAAGCCGTGGTGACTGAGGATGACGTGACGAAGCAGAACAACTTCTTCCTTGGTATCATCGATACCGAGCTCCATCACTGTCTTGGTAATTTCACTATCAATGAGAGCAATATGCCCAAGAAGATTACCTCTGACCGTGTACTCGGTCTGGTCTGGTCCCGTTAACTCGATGACCTTAGCCAAGTCATGCAGCATAATCCCAGCATAGAGCAGGCTCTTATTGAGCTGAGGATAGACTTCGCTAATAGCATCCGCCAAACGCACCATGGTCGCCGTATGATAAGCCAAACCCGTTTCAAAGGCATGGTGATTAGTCTTGGCAGCTGGATAGGAGTAAAATTCCTTATCATACTTGGTGTAGAGCTTTCGAACAATCCGTTGCCAAACAGGATTTTCAATTTTAAAAATCATTTGCGACATGTAGTCACGGATTTCCCTGACATCAACTGGCGACTTGACCTTGAAATCAGCTGGATCATTGGGTTCACCAGGCTGAGGCAAGCGGAGGGTAATTTGATTGACTTGAGGGGTGTTGTTATAAACTTCTCGGCGTCCTTTCATGTGGACAACCTTACCTGCGGTAAAGGCCTCAACGTTATGAGGTTGAGCATCCCAGAGTTTCCCTTCAATCTCGCCACTATCATCTTGGAAGGTAAAGGCTAGGTAGTTTTTCCCAGCGCGAGTTTGTCTAAGGTCAGCTGACTTGATTAGGTAAAAGCCTTCAAACAGCTCATCTTTTTTCATGTGACTAATCTTCATATTCTTCCTCATTTTCTTGGAAATGGAGTAGATCAAGCGCAGGCTCACCTTCTGACAACTCAATGTGACGGAGCGTCCGCTCGATAGCTGTGGTGCGACGGTTTAATAATTCATCAATATTGCCAGAGGCATGTTGGAGATGTTTTTGTGCCTTGACCAGAATACCACCAAACTTGCCAAACTCGGTTTTGACACTGGCAAGCGTCTTGCTGATATGGTCGGCACTCTTTTGGATATTAAGGGTTTTGAAACCAACTGATAGGGAATTGAGAAGAGCTGATAGGGTACTTGGACCTGCGACAATAATCTGCTCCTCCCGTCTCAAATCATCAAAGAAGACCGGATTGCGGACGATTTCTGAGTAGAGACCTTCTGTCGGAACAAACAAAACTCCAAAATTGGTCGTCCGAGGTGGTGCTATGTACTTGCTCTTGATATCCTTGGCAAAACGCTTGACACTTGCTAGGAGTGACTTGCGACAGCGTTCGATTTCATCCTTGTCACCTGCTTCATAGGCTTCTTCTAAGCGGTAGTAATCTGCCAGTGGAAACTTGGAGTCAATCGGTAAGTAGACATATTCCAGGTCACCCTGTCCAGGCAACTTGATGGCATACTCCACTCGTTCACTAGAGTTTTCAACCGTTGCGTATTCTCGTTCATACTGGGCAGGGGTCATGATGTCCTCAATAATTTGCCCCAATTGCAATTCTCCCAGAATCCCTCGTGTCTTGGTTCCAGAGAGAACCTTGTTGAGGGCTCCGACATCGCGGGCAACTGTCTGCATTTCTCCAAGACCACGATTGACAGACTCCAATTGCTTGGAAACTGTCTCAAAGGAAGCCTGTAGGCGTGTCTGCAAGGTCTTTTCTAGTTTTTCCTCGACGGTTTGGCGCATTTGTTCCAAACGTTGCTCATTTGATTCCTGCAAGGCTTGGAGACGTTGGTCAGTCTTATCCCTGGTTTGGAGGAGATTCTCAGTCATTTCTTGACGGACCTGAGTTAAGCCTTGGTGCAATTCGATTCTCACTTCTTGCAGGCGATCGCTGACAGCCACTTCCAAGTCTTTTTGATCTAACTGGCTGGCTTGTCTGGCTTGTTCAAAACGGTAATCCAACTGGTCTGACAAATGATCTGCCTGATCCTCCAAGCTCTTGGCTAGATGTTTTTCCTGCTTATCCTGCCTTTGCCAAATCAGAAAGAGGCCAGCTAGATTGGCAATCAATAATAGAACAAGTAAACTTTCCATTCTACCTCCTGTCCTTGCTATGCAGCACGACCACATAACCATCTGGGCAAGTCACCGACACTTCCCTATCTATATATTCGTTAGAAGTGTACACTTTTTTAAAGAAAAAATTGTCCTCTGTCAACTCATACTTGGCTCCGAGAATGGTAAGCTGGCTATCTCGAACCGGCATAAAAGCTAGATAATCGTAGTCTGAACGAGGTTCTAGCTGACTGGTTCCTTCTGGACAATAGGCAATCAAATTTTGCCCATCCTCAATCGCTATCTGACGCATATAGGGAGCCAACTTGGGATTGCTAGGTAAAAAGACATTGGCCAACATATGGTCAATACGGCCACCCAAAGCACCAAAAATAGTGACCTGAGCCTGAGGATTTTTCTCAAAGATAGTCAAGAGAGCCAATTCCAAATCGGTATCATCCTTTTCTGGTCGGGCTTGGACAAAATACTGGGCACGTTTTTGAATCACCTGTCGCTCTTCTTCGGTCACAGAATCAAAATCTCCGACTGCTAGAGCAAGAGGTAGTTTTTCCTCCAAGACCCAGAGCGAGCCTCGATCCACACCGACAAAGCAATCAAAGTCCGTCCGATAGTGACCGCGGTCTCCGCCTGCAAAAACAGCAACCCTAGTCCAGTTGTTTTCTGAGAGTTTGTACTCGCTCATTGACATCTCCCTTAAAGACATAGGAACCTGCTACAAAAACAGTCGCACCAGCTTCTTTGGCTAGAGCAATAGTTTGGTCATCAATCCCGCCATCCACTTCGATTTCAAAGTTCAAGCCTTTTTCATCACGAAGAGCAACCAACTCACGGACCTTATCCATGGTTTCAGGCAGAAAAGCTTGACCACCAAATCCAGGATTAACTGTCATGACTAAGACTTGGTCAACTAGGTGAAGAACGTGCTTAATCGCCTCGACAGGCGTACCAGGATTGATAACGACTGAAGGCTTGACACCGAGTGAGCGAATTTTTTGGAGGGCGCCATGAATATGAGGCGTTGCTTCCACATGGATGCTGATGATATCTGCACCTGCACGCGCAAAATCTTCTAAATGATGCTCAGGGTTTGACACCATCAAGTGGCAATCGAAAACCATCTTACTATGAGGGCGAAGAGCTTCGACCACACCTGCACCAAAACTGATTTGTGGCACAAAGTGCCCATCCATGATATCGATATGGGCATATTCTGCACCAGTTGCTTCTAGACGTTTGATTTCACGTTCAAAGTTGGCATAATCTGCTGCCAGAATTGACGGAGCAATCTTGTATTGAGACATAGGTTTCTCCTTATTTTGGAATTTTTTTGCTGACTTTTTTATAGGTTTCTCTGCGATTTTCAATTTCACTGAGGAATTGCAGGTAGTTGTCAAAACGGAAGGACGCAATGGCACCCTCTTCGACAGCTGGCTTGACTGCACAAGACGGCTCATGGGTATGGGTACAGGTACGGAATTTGCAGTCTCGGCTAACACTAGCAATCTCTGGAAAGGCCTGATTGAGGTCTTCCGCCGTTGATACTTCATAGTCCAAGGATGAAAAACCTGGTGTATCTGCGATTTTACCCCCATTAAGGTTGTAAAAACTAACAGCTCGAGTGGTATGGCGCCCGCGACCTAGACTGTCTGAAATTTCTCCTGTTTCAAGATTGAGGTCTGGTGCGATTTTATTGAGAAGAGTTGATTTCCCAACGCCCGTCTGCCCCATAAAGACTGTCACCTTGCCTGTTAACAAGGGCAGGAGTTCCTCTTTACTGGTCACAAAGTCATAGCCGATGTCACCATAAGTCTGTTCATAAAAATCCAGTTCTCCTCTATCTTCCAACAAATCCATTTTGGAAATATAGACGATGGGATGGATGCCCTTGTGCTCCAAAAGAACCAAGAAACGATCCAGCAAATTGCTGTTAAAATCAGGTTCCTTGACGGACATGATTACTACAGCTTGGTCAATATTGACAATAGGCGGACGAACCAGACTATTTTTCCGTTCGTGAATCTTGAGAATATAGCCCTCTGAATTTTCCTCGGCAGAAAAATCGACCCAATCCCCGACATAGGGTGTGTGGCCTTTTTTACGAAAATTTCCACGCGCTCGTGTCTGATAAACCTGGCCATCACTCTCTACATAGTAGAAGCCTGCTAAGGCTTTAATGATTTGTCCCTGCATTTTAGAGCCCTTGCCCTTTAAGCGCGTCTGCTAAGCTGGCAAATTCTGCCAAGCTGAGCGCTTCCCCACGCACACTTGGTGACAAGCCTGCCTGATCCAAAGCCTTGGTCAGCTTGTCCTTGATCTCTTCAGTCTTGCCAAAGCAACCTGTCAAGTTGTTCCATAAGGTCTTGCGGCGATGAGTGAAACTTGCCTTGGAAACCTTAAAGAAGAAGTTCTCATCTTCCACTGCTACAGCTGGTTCTGGACGGCGCACCATTTTCAAGATAGCCGAGTCCACATTTGGCGCTGGCACAAAGACCGTACGAGGCACGATAAAGGCAACCTTGGCAGTCATGTAATACTGCACCGCAATCGACAAGCTGCCGTAGGCTTTGGTGTTTGGCTGGGCTGAGATACGATCTGCCACCTCTTTCTGCATCATGACCACAAACTCACTAAAAGGAATGCCACTTTCAATCAAGTGCATGAGAATAGGCGTCGTGATGTAGTATGGCAAGTTAGCCACTACCTTAATTGGCAGGTCAGGATTTTTGAAATTCTGGATATGTTGCGCCAAGTCAACCTTGAGAATGTCCTCGTTAACTACGGTCACATTATCAAAATCACGCAGGGTATCTGCCAAAATTGGCACCAAACGGTGGTCAATCTCAAAAGCCATGACCTCTGCTGCACGCTCAGCCAGAAACTCGGTCAAGGCACCAATCCCTGGCCCGATTTCGATAACATTGACCTGGTCATCAATTTCAGCCGTATCCACGATCTTTTGAAGGATATTAGTATCCGTCAGGAAATTTTGCCCAAAGGATTTTTTAAAGGTAAAACCGTGACGCTCTAGCACTGCCTTGGTCACGCTATAATCTGCAATTCTCATTTATTCTCTTTTCTAATATGAACGACGATATATCCAAACAAAATCATTTCCTCTAGAGCCCTGATGAATCAGGTCTTTTAAATAAACATTTGGATTCGTCAGTTCTTTTGTTTCCGTATTATAACTTGTTATTGTCTTTCCACCATGTCGTAAAAGCCATTCTGTATCTAAGCTAGGTAAATATCTGTCCTTTTGAAGAAAACTACAAAGCTCCTCAACTGTCATATCCTCCGGGATATCAAGATCTATCTGATGAGAAAAAACATCATCTCCCATACAGATAGATTCTCTATCAACTCGTATTTTCATTTCACTCTTCCCTTTTAAACATCTATTTAAATATTATCAAAGTGAATCCCCTGACATAAATCTACTTACTTCTATTGTAACACATTCCCCTTGTATTTGGGGTCTGCTTAACTATTCTCATAAGATTTCATAGCTTCTTCCACTTCTGCCAAGGTAACCCCAAATAACTCTAAGCGCTTGAGGAGTTGCTTGCCGTTAGAATAGCCGATTCGGAGAGCCTCTCCCAAATATTCTCTGCGCTTACGGCTATCTGCCCCTGCTAGAAAACCAAGGCGAATCAAGTCGCTACGACTGATATCAAACTGACTCTCATGTTCAAATTGTTCTGTCACCTGAGCTAGAGCCGTTTTCAGGTCTTCATAGCTGGCATGCTCAATTCCCAGAGAACGCCCCTTGCTCTTGGACTTGGGAACAGCTTCATCTCGTTTGAGAAAGGCATGCTGAACTGTTGGAATGGCCGTCATAATCATGCGGCGAATCCGCTCCCCATTAAAATCTGGGTCTGTAAAAACGATGACCCCATGACGCTGGTGCAGGCGCTGAATACGTGCAATATCTTGCTCATTGATGGCAGAACCTCGTGTCTCATAGGTCTCTACATCGAAATAGCGTTTGAGATTGGCCGTATCATCGCGCCCTTCGACCACGATAACTTGGGAAATTTTTTCTTTCATTACTTGCTGTCCAATCCAAAAATTCGTTCTGCATTTGCAGTTGTTATCGCCGCTAGCTCTTCTGTCGTCATACCACGTAAGTCGGCGATAAAGTCCACTACATAGCGAGTGTAGGCTGTTTTATTTTCACGACCACGTTTAGGAACAGGAGCCAAGTAAGGCGCATCCGTCTCCACCAAAATCTTGTCCAAAGGAAGTTCTCTAGCCGCCTCTTGGATGTCGGTGGCCTTCTTAAAAGTCACCACTCCTGAGAAGGAAATAGTCATGCCAAGCGCGACAAACTTCTCTGCCCACTCAAGCGTCCCTGAAAATGAGTGCATAATCCCACCACGAGGACCAACGCCCTCACTTTTGATAATCTCATAGGTATCTTCCAGCGCATCACGAGTATGGACAACAAAAGGTAAATCCAAGTCCTTAGATAACTGAATCTGACGGCGAAAAACCTGCTCCTGCACCTCTTTTGGCGCTGTCATCCAATGGTAGTCCAAACCAATCTCACCTAAAGCAACAACCTTGGGATGCTTGAGCTTATCAAGCAAGTAGGCTTCAATCTCCTCCGTGTAAGTCCCTGCTTCTGTCGGATGCCAACCAATAGTCGCATAGAGCTGGTCATACTCATCTACCAACTCCAAGGCACGCTCAATCGTCGGTTTATCAAAACCAACAATATTCATCTGTGTCACACCCATCTCAGCAGCTAAGGCGATTTCTTCTGCCTCATGACCTGCAAATTCTTCTACATTCAAGTGTGTATGTGTATCAAAAATCATCTCTTCTAACCTCGTTTTCTATCTTCTATTATACCAAAAAACTGCCCTCTCTCCTCATCTGTACAAAATATTCTAAAATCCATCGTCGTCTCTTGACGCTATTTTCCCAAAGCAGTATAATAGCACTTATTGAAATTTTCAGAAAAGGAAAATACAATGTTTACAAAATTAAAACAGACCTTTATCGGTCGTCCTCTTAAGTCCTTAACAGAAGGCGAGGGAGGTCTGCTGGGAAAAATGCAGGCCTTGGCCATGTTGTCAAGCGACGCTCTATCTTCCATTGCCTATGGGCCTGAGCAAGTAGTCCTCGTCTTGGCTAGTCTCTCTCCTCTTGCGATATGGTGGAGTCTTCCTATCGGCCTCTTTGTCCTCCTGCTCCTAGCTAGCCTGACCGTCTCCTACCGTCAAATCATCCATGCCTACCCTCAAGGAGGAGGGGCCTATATGGTTACTCGAGAAAATCTATCTCCCGAACTTGGCTTAATTGCTGGAGGTAGTCTGCTGGTTGACTACATGCTGACCGTAGCAGTATCTGTTTCATCTGGAGCGGACGCTATCACAGCGGCTCTCCCTGCTCTCCACCCTTACAACCTTCACATCTCCATTTTTCTAGTTTGCTTGCTTATGCTCTTGAATTTACGGGGCTTAAAAGAATCTGCAAGTTCACTGATGATTCCTGTCTATCTCTTTATCATCAGTACTATCTTTCTCTTGCTCTACGGAATCTTTCAACTAATGACAGGGTCTCTCAGCTATCAGGCAACTTCACCTATTGGGCATGCTGTTCCGAGCCTGTCTATCGTTCTCATTCTAAGAGCCTTTACCAGTGGCTCTGCCTCTCTGACAGGGGTTGAAGCTATTTCAAATGCCGTTCCCTTTTTCAAGGCTCCAAAAGAAAAGAATGCCGCTCAAACCTTGACCATTATGTCACTGATTTTAGGTTTTCTTTTTGCAGGCATTACCTTCCTAAACTACTGGATGGGGATTCTGCCTCAACACGGAGAAACTATTCTTTCACAGATGGCTCAAGGCATCCTTGGTAATTCCTTCTTAGGTCACCTTGGCTATTATATCTTCCAATTCTCCACAGCCTTGATTTTAGCCGTAGCTGCAAATACTGGCTTTTCGGCCTTCCCTATGCTAGCTTACAATATGGCTAAAAACAAATACATGCCCCATCTCTTTATGGAAAAAGGAGACCGCCTAGGCTACTCCAATGGAATTTTAACTCTGGCTTTTGGAGCTATGATTCTTCTTCTCATTTTTAATGGCAATACAGAACGCTTGATTCCTCTTTATACTATCGGAGTCTTCGTTCCCTTCGCCCTATCTCAGACTGGGATGATTCGTCATTGGAAAAAGGAAAAAGGAGCAAATTTCTTAAAACCTGCTCTTGCTAATATCATTGGGGCAATCATTTGCTACGCGATTGTACTAATCTTGCTCTTTTTCCGTCTCAGTGATATCTGGCCTTTCTTCCCGATTATTCTCGTACTCACCCTACTCTTCTTGGCCATTCACAGTCATTACCAAAAAGTGGCCCAACAACTGCGTCTCTATGAAGGAATCGAAAAACGTACCTACGATGGCAATCTGGTTCTCGTCCTCGTAGGAAATGTCACCCGTGTAAGCGTTGGAGCTATTAACTACGCTCAAAGTATCGGAGATGAAGTCTTAGCAATGCACATTTCTACTAAGGAAACAGCAGAGAAAGACCAAGAAATTCTCCAAGAATTTGCCGATTACTTCCCCACTATTACTCTGAAAAACATCAAGACCAGCTACCGTGACATCATTACGCCTACTGTCAAGTATGTCAAACGGATATCCGAGGAAGCCCAGAAAAAGAACTATACAGTCACTGTTCTGGTACCCCAGTTTATCCCTAATAAACCTTGGCAAAATATCCTGCACAATCAGATGAGCCTCAAACTAAAATACGCCCTCCGTTGGCACCAGGACGTCGTTGTCGCTAGCTACTCCTATCACTTAAAAGAATAAAGAAAAGGCCCTACCAGAAGCGAGAAGCGTCTGATAAGGCCTTTTTCTGAAACCAGTCACTATGCCTATACTCAATGAAAATCAAAGAGCAAACTAGGAAGCTAGCCGCAGGCTGCTCAAAGCACTGCTTTGAGGTTGTAGATGAAACTGACGAAGTCAGCTCAAAACACTGTTTTGAGGTTGTAGATAGAACTGACGAAGTCAGCTCAAAACACTGTTTTGAGGTTGTAGATAGAACTGACGAAGTCAGTAACATATATATACGGTAAGGCAACGCTGACGTGGTTTGAAGAGATTTTCGAAGAGTATTAACTGAAAAGCATGACTAGGAATATCATTGAATGTGGTTAGCTAAATCTTCCTGAGCTTTTTTATTTGACTCAGCTTTTTCTTTCAGCCATTTTTCATAGAGTTCTTGGTACTGTTTAGCAGTTACTGGCTCTTTTTGCAATTCAACATATTTGTAGTTGTCAGAATCTCCTTTGTGCCCAACAAATGAGAATGGACCTGTAAACGGAACTGTCTTACGGAAAATTGGATTAGCTCCTCCACTTTGAACAGGTAGGAAGAGAGCACTATCTGTCAACCAAGCTTGAACTTCGGCAAATTTTTCATAGCGAGCTTGAGTATCTGTGATTTCCGCATCAGCCTGATCCAAGAGTTTCTTATAGTCAGAAAGACCAATCTTGTCCTTAACTTCCTTATCTTTTCCTTCAGACAAGCCCATGTTTTTCAACTGAGAACCAGAGTCTGGATCCAAGAGATCAAGATAGGTTTTCGGATCTGAGAAGTCCCCACTCCAACCCGAGATATCAATGTCGTAATCCTTTTGATCGGCGGTGTCCGCAAAGAAAGTTGCCTGGTCTTTTTCATCTGGAGAAAGTTGGATAACGTCGATAACTACATTATCCTTACCAAGAGTTTCTTCCACAGTTTGTTTGAAAGAGCCAGCCTGTTGCACATCTAACTTAGCAGTTTGGTCAACTGGCATATCCAAATGAATTGGGAAAGTTACTCCCTGAGCTTGCAGGCTTTCTTTGGCCTTAGCAAACTTCTCTTTGGCCTTTTCAGGATTCAAGAAGGCTTGCTTACCATCATTTAGGTTGATGTTTGCCCAATCTTTACCGTAGTTGACAATTTTCTCATTGACAATGTCACCGAAGTTCTTATCGCCAACTTGGACAAAGTTACTTGGTGTAACTGTGTTACGCAAGATACGATCTGCTCCATCTTCACCATTTGTCTGTGCTGCATAGGCATGACGGTCAAAGGCAAAGTTGATAGCCTGACGGAAATCCTTATTTTGCATAGCTGCACGTGAATCTGTCTTTTCCTTATCAGACTGTTTCATAGTCTGCTTGTAGCTTTGACGATTAACGTTGAAAAGATAATAGAAAGTAAGTGAGTTTTGCGGTGTGTAGGTAATCTTGTCCTCATTCCCCTTTTTGAGTTCAGCAAACACTGAACTTGTAGGGAAGATACGTCCGTCTGTATAGTTTCCCTCTAAGAAACCTCGGGCCAAACTATCTTGGTCTGAACCGTCAAAGAAAGAGAGTTTCACTTTCTCAATTTTGACATTGTCCTTATCCCAATAGTTAGGATTTTTATCAAATTCAATCAAAGATTTGGATGTGAAGGACTTAAACAAGTAAGGACCATTTGACAAGATACTTGACGGTGTCACACTTCCAAAGTCATCTCCCTTAGCCTTCAAGAAGGCTTCATTTACCGGACTAAGGATACTTGCTGTTGTTTTAGAGTTCCAATAAGTCTCTGGTTGATTGAGGGTGTATTGTAGTGTGTAATCATCCACCGCCTTAACACCAACAGTCCCAAAATCAGATGATTTCCCTTCAACATAGTCTGCTAGCCCTTTGATAGAGTCTTGTACCAAGTACAAGTTTTCAGCCTTTTTATCAGCCGCATACTTGAGACCAGTCACAAAGTCATGAGCTGTTACGTCCGCATACTCTTCTCCTTCAGAAGTGTACCATTTAGCTCCCTGACGGATTTTATAAGTGTAGGTCAAACCATCTTTTGACACAGTCCATGACTCAGCCATAGAAGGAATGAGATTGCCATACCGGTCATTTTCCAACAAACCATCAATCAAGTTGGTTGTGATGCTAGAAGTGGAACCACGTGTTGAAGTAATGTAGTCCAATGTATCCGGATTGCTGGCAAATACATAAGAGTAGGTTTTATCTGCATTACTTGATTGGGAAGACCCACATGCTGCTAAAGCTAGACCTGCTGTCAAAGCCATAGCTCCAAAAAGCATAACTTTTGATTTCTTCATGATTATTCTCCAATTTTACAGTATGTGAAATATTATACACTATTTAAGTAAAAACATAAAGCTTTTTGTACTTTTTTACAAAAATAAAAATCAGTAGACTCGAGTTCCTACTGATTTTTGATAGAATTCGTTTGGATTATGCAGCCAAAACTTTGCGTCCTTTACGACGACGAGCTGCCAATACGCGACGACCGTTTTTAGTTGACATACGGTTACGGAATCCGTGTTTGCGCGCACGACGAAGTTTACTTGGTTGATAAGTACGTTTCACGATGAATACCTCCTCATAGATTTTGTATTCGTTTAGCCGGCTATAAAGTGATCAGTTACTAAACATACTTTACTATTCTATCTGATTCTTTCACTTTTGTCAATAGCTCTAGACAAATGTTTCCAGCTTTTTCGAATGTAAGCCCTATCTACGATACTGTTTCAAGAAACGAGTCATCTTTTCTTGGATTTGGGCTAGTTCATCAACACGAGGAAGGTAAACGATACGGAAATGGTCTGGTTCCTGCCAGTTGAAGCCTCGACCATGAACCAAGAGAACCTTTTCCTGCTTCAAGAAATCAAGGACAAATTGCTCATCATCATCGATACGGTACATATTGCGGTCGATTTTAGGGAAGATATAGAGCCCAGCCTTGGGTTTAACCGCAGACAAACCTGGAATATCTTGAATAGCATTGTAGATGAAGTTTCTTTGTTCATAAATCCTACCACCTGGAAGGAGCAATTCATCGACTGATTGGTGACCACCCAAGGAAGTTTGCACGACTTGTTGAGCTAAAACGTTAGAGCAAAGGCGCATATTGGACAGCATATTGAGCCCTTCGATATAGCCCTTGACATGAGTCTTAGGTCCAGACAAGACCATCCAACCTACACGGAAACCAGCGATACGGTGAGATTTTGATAGACCATTCATGCTGACACAGAAAACATCTGGTGCCAAGCTAGCGACAGGCGTATGCACATGACCATCCATGACCATGCGGTCGTAAATTTCATCCGCAAAGATAATCAAATCATTTTGACGGGCAATCTCAATAATCTCCAGCAAGAGTTCCTTAGGATAAAGGGCTCCAGTTGGGTTGTTTGGATTGATAAGGACGATTGCCTTGGTGTTGGAAGTGATTTTTGACTTGATATCGTCAATATCTGGGTACCATTCTGCAGCTTCATCACAGATATAGTGAACGGCATTTCCCCCAGCTAGGCTAACAGCTGCTGTCCAGAGAGGATAGTCTGGCATTGGCACCAAGACTTCATCCCCGTTGTCCAAAAGCCCCTGCATGGACATGACAATCAACTCACTGACACCATTTCCAAGGTAGATATCATCAATATCTACATTTGGGAATTTCTTCAATTGGCAATACTGCATGATGGCCTTACGGGCTGAGAAAATCCCTTTGGAGTCAGAATATCCTTCACTATCACGCGCATTCATAATCAAGTCATGAATGACCTCGTCTGGCGCTGTAAAGCCAAATTCTGCTGGATTTCCTGTATTCAGACGTAAAATCTTTTCTCCGTTTGCTCGCATCCGCATGGCTTCTTCCAAAACAGGACCACGGATATCATAAGCAACATGCTCTAACTTACTAGACTTGTTATATTCTTTCATCTTGTTTCCTCAATTCATCAGGATAGTAACATTATACCACTAGAAAGAAAATGCGACAAGTTTACTGAAATGTGTTACTAGATTAAGATAGAAGAAAAACCTCGCTAAAAGCGAGGCTAAGACAGGGGAGATAGCAGGTATTTTGCGAAAGTCACATCACATACCAAAAGATAAACCTAGAAAAAGCAAGCCTAAAAAGGAGTCATAAAGAAGATTGAACATGAGAAAAAGTCCCCATATCATCAAGTAATCCCAACGCCCACTTCGTTTTGCAACTAGGAATAAAATTAGATGGTAGAGTACATGAAAGACTAAAAAGCCGATAAAACCTGGATAAAGAAACGGTACCAGACTCTCTAATTGCCAGATCATGATAACTTCTAGCAAGACTGAAACTAGGATGATTCCATAATAAAGGAAATTTGATTTTTTTGTTTCTTGAAAAGAGTGCTTCGTCATTCTCCCTCCCTTCACTTCTTTCCTGCTATCCTTTCTTTTATTTTATCATATATTTATATAGATTTTAATCGATAACATTCTTTTGAAAAATACTTTTTTTGCTTTACTTCTATAGTGAAAAGGTTTACAATTATAGTAAGAAAATTTCAGGAGGTTTCATTATGGCACAACGTTACCAAAATATCATGGTCGCAATCGATGGTTCTAAAGAAGCAGACTTGGCTTTTGTCAAGGGAGTTCATTCTGCTCTACGAAACGACGCTAAACTCACCATCGCACATGTCATTGACACACGCGCTCTCCAAAGCGTATCCACCTTTGATGCTGAAGTTTATGAAGAACTCCAAGTCGACGCTGAAAGTCTGATGAAAGAGTACGAAAAACGTGCTAAAGATGCTGGTGTGGCAGATGTTCATATCGTCATTGAAATGGGAAATCCAAAGACCCTACTGGCACGTACTATTCCCGATGCTGAGGAAGTGGACCTCATCCTCGTTGGCGCAACTGGTCTCAACGCCTTTGAACGCCTCTTGGTCGGTTCTTCATCTGAATACATCCTCCGCCATGCTAAGGTTGATTTGCTGGTTGTGAGAGAACAAGAAAAAACCTTATAGTCACGAAGAAAAGGAGCTCAGCGCTCCTTTTTGTTTACTATTTATACTCTTCGAAAATCAAATTCAAACCACGTCAACGTCGCCTTGCCGTACTCAAGTACAGCCTGCGGCTAGTTTCCTAATTTGCTCTTTGATTTTCATTGAGTATTATTTCTCTCTTTATGACGCTCATAAGCCTTGAGCTGGCGCTGCAGTTCCTTTTTAATAGCAGGTTCTGGAGCATATTTTTCTTCCCAATCATCTGGTTTTAAGATTTTATGGGTCACTGGATCAAAGTGAGCCTTGCCATCTGGAAAAATTTTCCCCATATTGGCATGATGAACAATATCAAAAATACGTTCTGGGTCCACCCCCATCAAGACAAAACTACCGTAGGTGAAATAAAGCGTGTCAATCAAGGCATCCACTTGCCCTATCAAATCTTGCTGAGCAGGGGTCTTCTTGGCTACTTTATCTGCCGCCTTATCAAGAGCTTGATGAAGTTGCAATAGAGCTTGATCAAAGTCCTCTTCAGAAGGACTGGCAGCTCGAACAAATTCCACCAATTCTTCTATTTTAAAGCCAGCCCTGTGGGTTGCACCTTCTAAATCCCAAGCTCGAGGTTCTTCTTGGGTTCGTTCATCCATCATGTGGTGGAAGGTCTTGACCTTATTGAAATGATAGTCACGGCTGACAAAGACTTTTTCTGAGGCCAGAACACCAAAATGTTCTAGGGCCTTGTGGATTCCATCTTGCTGGTTGCTGGTAGTGATGTGCTTGGCAACTTCCTTGACACTGCTACTACCATTTCCCATAGCGACCGACATACCTACACCCGCCAGCATTTCTAGGTCGTTATCGGAGTCACCAAAGGCCATGACTTGGTTGAGATCAAAACCATATTCTTTCCCAACTCGTCGAATGCCTTCCAATTTAGAGTTTCCTTGATTGATGACATCTGCTGCAAAAGGATTGCTACGTGTCAATTTCAAATCTTCAAAATCAGCTGCTGCCTTCTCAGATTCTTCTGGTGTCATCAGCATCAAAACTTGGTAGATAGGCTGATTCATCAGATGAAGCAGGTCTTCTTCCTTTTGGGGAACAACCTTGCTGACCATACGATTAAAGGAATGACTCACTGTCCGAGTTAAAACTGAGGGAACGAAGCGACTGATTCGTTGGGAAAAAGAACCCAAACCAAACGACATGATTTTAGAACCCAACATGGCATCCTTGGTCCCTAGGGCAATCTCCTTACCCTCTTTTTTAGCATAAGTAATAAGCTGGCGCAAATGTAACTTGGAAATAGGACTCGTGAATAAGACTCTGTCTTTAGTAAAGATATACTGGCCATTATAGGTTACCGCAAAGTCCAAATCCAAATCGTCCATCAATTCCTTAACAAAAAAAGGTCCTCGTCCTGTCGCTACGCCGACAAGTACCCCTTGTTCTTTGACGATTTTAATCGCGTCCTTAGTGGATTTCAAAACACTCTTGCGATCGTTGACCAAGGTTCCATCGATATCAAAAAAAACAGCTTTGACTTCCATCCTATCCCAATCTCCCCTTTTGTGATACAATGATTATACCACATTTCAGAAAGAGTGAGTAAATCATGCCTAAGAAAATCCTTGTTTTACATACGGGTGGGACTATTTCTATGCAGGCCGATGCTTCTGGCGCTGTTGTGACGAGTTCAGATAATCCCATGAACCATGTATCCAACCCACTTGAAGGAATCCAAGTCCACGCCTTGGACTTTTTTAACCTACCAAGCCCCCATATCAAACCCAAGCATATGCTGGCTCTCTACCAGAAAATCAAAGAGGAAGCAGATAACTACGATGGGGTTGTGATTACACATGGAACCGATACTTTAGAGGAAACAGCCTATTTCCTTGATACAATGGAAGTTCCCCATATGCCTATCGTTCTAACAGGTGCCATGCGCAGCTCCAACGAACTCGGCAGTGATGGTGTTTATAATTATCTGAGTGCTCTACGAGTGGCTAGCGATGACAGGGCTGCTGACAAAGGAGTTTTGGTCGTTATGAACGATGAAATCCACGCTGCCAAGTATGTCACCAAAACACATACGACCAACGTCAGCACCTTCCAGACTCCAACACACGGGCCGCTTGGCCTGATTATGAAACAGGAAATCCTCTACTTCAAAACAGCTGAACCTCGTGTCCGCTTTGACCTTAATCACATACAAGGCTTAGTCCCTATCATCTCTGCTTATGCTGGTATGACAGATGAGCTGATTGATATGCTGGATTTGGAACAATTGGACGGTTTGATTATCCAAGCCTTCGGAGCTGGTAATATTCCCAAAGAAACGGCTGAAAAGTTAGAAAGCCTTCTACAAAAAGGAATCCCAGTCGCCCTGGTTTCACGATGCTTTAACGGTATCGCTGAGCCTGTTTATGCCTACCAAGGCGGGGGCGTGCAGTTGCAAAAATCTGGTGTCTTCTTTGTTAAAGAACTCAACGCCCAAAAAGCCCGCTTAAAACTCCTCATTGCCCTCAATGCTGGATTAAAAGGACAAGCCTTAAAAGACTATATGGAAGGCTAACCTCTTCTCTAGAAAGCAAAATCAGGAAATCTTCACGATTCCCTGATTTTTTCTATTTACGTTTTCGTGTTGAACGACGTTCTGTCAAACCATGAGGTAAGAGAACTTCACGTTCTTCCAACTCTTCCTTGTGCATAATCTTAGTCAACATACGCATACTGATGGCACCAAGGTCATAAAGAGGTTGAGCAATCGTTGTCAAGTTTGGACGGGTAAAGCGTGAGATTTGTGAATCATCACTAGTAATGATTTCAAACTCTTCTGGCACTGACACACCGTGGTCAGCCAAACCATTCAAGACACCTGCTGCCAATTCATCACCTGTTACAACTGCTGCAGTTGCATTTGATGAAATCAAGCGTTCTGCCAAGGCATAGCCGTCTTCATAAGTGTATTTAGATTCAAATACCAATCCTTCGCTATAAGAAATCCCTGCTTTTTTCAAGGCTTCCTTGTAACCAACCAAACGAACCTTACCATTGATATCATCCACTAGTGGACCGCTAACGAACGCAATGCGCTCATTTTCTTTAGCAAGGTAGGTCACTGCGTCAATCGTAGCTTGTTTGTAGTCAATATTAACACTTGGGAGTTGATGCTCTACATCCACTGTTCCCGCAAGAACAACTGGTGTCCGAGAACGCGAAAACTCTGAACGAATTTTTTCAGTCAAGTGGTAACCCATAAAGATAATACCATCCACTTGCTTAGAAAATAGTGTATTGACAACTGAAACTTCCTTGTCATCATCCTCATCACTGTTAGCAAGGACGATATTGTACTTGTACATTTCAGCGATATCATCAATCCCTTTGGCAAGCGTTGAGAAATAACCATTAGTGATATTTGGAATCACAACACCGACAGTGGTTGTCTTCTTACTTGCAAGACCACGCGCCACGGCATTTGGACGGTAATCCAAACGATCAATCACCTCAAGTACTTTTTTACGGGTATTCTCTTTTACATTCTTATTGCCATTAACTACACGGCTAACCGTCGCCATTGAAACTCCTGCTTCACGGGCGACATCATAAATCGTTACTGTATCGTCTGTATTCATTCCATTTCCTTTCTATATCATACCTCACGAGACTCCAAAAAAAGAGACGGTATGAAAATTTCGTTTTCATGATTCTACTTATTCCATTTTATCACTATTTGTAAACACTTTCAAGCATTTTTTGAAGATTATTTGAAAAAATTTCATAGGAAGCTATGTTTATGAAGAAAAAATCACCTTTTCTTGATTTTTAATCCTATTTGCTGTATGATAAGGGAAAAGAAAGGGGGAAGAAATATGGCTTTTACCAATACCCACATGCGGTCAGCTAGTTTTGGCATTGTTACCAGCTTGCCTGATGACGTTATTGACTCATTTTGGTATATCATCGACCATTTCTTAAAAAATGTCTTTGAATTGGAAGAAGAACTCGAGTTTCAATTGCTCAATAACCAAGGAAAAATTACCTTCCACTTCTCAAGTCAACACCTCCCTACAGCCATTGATTTTGATTTTAACCACCCTTTCGACCCTCTTTATCCCCCCAGAGTCTTGGTTTTAGACATGGATGGTAGAGAGACTATCCTCCTCCCAGAAGAAAATGACCTATTTTAATACTCAATGAAAATCAAAGAGCAAACTAGGAAGCTAGCCGCAGGTTGCTCAAAACACTGTTTTGAGGTTGTGGATAGAACTGACGAAGTCAGTAACCATACCTACGGTAAGGCGACGCTGACGTGGTTTGAAGAGATTTTCGAAGAGTATAAAAACTCTAGCCTTCAGTTGCAAGTGACTGAAAACTAGAGTTTTTTCTATTGTTTCAAAGCATTATACAAGTTGCGGATCGGTTGCTTTAATGTCGGATGGATAAAATGAGGCGCAATTTCTTGAAGAGATTCAAGGACAAAAAGGCGTTCCGCTATGTAAGGATGAGGCAAGATGAGGTCGTCTGTATAAATGACCTGGTCCTCCACAAAGAGCAAGTCCAAATCAATCAAACGAGGTCCCCAATGCACTTCTCTCACCCGTCCCATCTCTGACTCAATGGCTAACAAGGTCTCTAATAAAACTGGGGCGGGCAACCAGGTTTCAACCTCAACCACTTGATTAGCAAAGCTATCTTGCTCCACACCACCCCAAGGCTCCGTCGTCAAGACACTGGACTCTTTGAGAATATGGATACCTCGAGCTCGCATTTTCTCAATGGCTTGTTTCAAATTTGCTTGTTTATCTCCCATATTGCTTCCTAGGGCGATAAAGGCTCGTTGCTTGCGGCGATGAATGGTTACCGAGCAAGTATCTAGCGGCAAATGCACTGGCGCCCAAGGTTTTTTCAGTTCTAGCTTTATTTCTTGGACAAGAGGATAAGCCTCAAAAGTACGTTCTACCAGTTTGTAGGCTACCGTTTCAATCAAATCTTCAGTGCTCTCCTGAAACCAAGTCGTCCACTGCTGACACAGTTCTCCGTAATGGACAGAGGCTGTTAAATCCAAATCTGTAGCCGCCTTAGTCATATCATAGAATAGGATAGCTGAAACGACAAACTTTTGCCCTAATTCTTTCTCACTAGGAAAAAGACCATGATAGGCAAAAATTTCCAAATCCTTAATCTGCAGTTGATCCATAATGATTCCTTTCTAGAAAAATCCGCTTCAAGCGGATTTTTTTTATACTCAATGAAAATCAAAATGCAAACTAGAAAGCTAGCCGCAGGCTGCTCAAAACACTGTTTTGAGGTTGCAGATGAAAGCTGACGTGGTTTGAATTTGATTTTCGAAGAGTATTATAGTCCCATTAAACGATAAGCCTGGTCTCGGAGGTCCTTATCTGTTTCAAATAGACCACGAGCTACTGTCGTCAAGGTTGCAGTGCCTGGTTTTCTGACACCACGCATGCTCATACACATATGTTCCGCCTCAATGACAACAAAGGCTCCTTTAGCACCTAGATAGTCCATCAAGGCATCAGCCACTTCGATATTCAAACGTTCTTGAATTTGTGGTTTTTTCGAATAAACTTCAACCGTACGGGCTAGCTTAGACAAACCTGCTACACGGCCATCTGGAATATAGGCAATATGCGCTCTCCCATAAAATGGCAATAAGTGGTGTTCACACATGGTATGGAAAAAGATATCCTTTTCTACCACCATATTATCGTCAATAATCTCAAAAGATTTTGACAAATGTTCCTCCGCTGTTTGACCAAGCCCTGAAAAAATCTCTTGGTACATACGGGCCACACGAGCAGGCGTTTCCTGCAAGCCCTCACGGTTAGCGTCCTCTCCGACAGCCTCGATAATCATTTTTACAGCTGCTTCAATCTTTTGTGTATCCATTTTCGTTCTTCCTCTCCATCAGATAGGCTCTCACTTGGCTCAAGAAATACAAAGAACCTGTGACAATCCTAACTGTTTGTTTCTCTTCTTTTTTATCTGTCAATTTCTGCTCTAGAAAATCCTGCCAACCTTGGTAGCTGAGATTTCTAGACTTGGCTGCCTCTTTCAGCACATTTTCATCAGTCGCCCGACTATCGTCAAAATGTGTCAGGGTAAGCTCGGTATCTGGCATGGCCCCCAGCAAGTCCAACATATCCTCCAAGGCCTTGGTTTTGATACAAGTAAAGAGGATTTCCTTACGATAATCCGCAAAGCGTTCTTGCAAGGTTGCTAATAAAGCCTTGATAGCATGGGGATTGTGGGCTCCATCCAAAATCATCAAGGGTTCTCTTGACACTACCTCCAGACGCCCCGGCCATCTTGTTTCTTCCAGAGCTTGAGCAAGCAAGGTATTAGCTGGTAGCTCTCGACCATCTTCTTGACAAAAATTATCAAGTAAAGCTATGGCCATCCCAGCATTCTCTATCTGGTGCAAGCCAAGCAGGCCAGTCTGGAAGCGACCTTGCCTGACAACACTTGTATAGTCAAAGACTTCACCCGTTACCACACTCTTTTGATGGCTGATCTGATAATCTGCCCCGTAGGCAAGTCTCGGCGCATTTTTATCTTCCGCAATGCGGTCAATCACAGCCAAAGCTTCTGGAGCAATACGCCCTGTTACCAAGGGAATCCCTTGTTTGATAATACCAGCTTTCTGCTCTGCTATGGCCTCCAAAGTGTCACCAAGTAGGGCTACATGATCCAATCCAATAGTCGTAATTCCTGTCAAAATGGGCTGGCAAACATTGGTACTATCCAAAAGTCCACCCATGCCCACTTCCATGATAGCCACATCTACTTGCTCTGAGGCAAAGTAGTCATAGGCTATGGCTGTGATAATCTCAAACTCGGTTGTGCCCTGTAAATTAGCGGTCGCTTCTCCCTCAAGTAAAGACTGATAGTCTGCCATGAGAGTTTCGAGTCTAGCCTCGGGAATAGATTCCCCGTTGATGCTAATCTGGTCTGTGTAATGAATGAGGTAGGGCGAGCTGAAAACACCAACTCTCAGCCCTAGCTTTTCTAGCATATTTTTCAAAAAAGCAATTGTCGACCCCTTGCCATTGGTTCCTCCGATATGGATGACCTTGAGTTTGAGATGGGGATTGCCACGCAAAGCTAATAGTTCCACCATTCGTTCCAAGCCAAAATGCGGTTGGTCCGTCCGGTAGTTAGCAATCCACTGATTATTTTCAAATTCTTTCATCTTATTTATATTGTTTTAAATCTAGATTTTCCGCTTCATCAGCCAGACGAATAGCGGAGGCAATTTCAACTGCCATCCTGTGACTAGCTACATCATGCACGCGCACCACTTCTACACCCTGCCTCGCAGCGATACTAGTTACATGAGCCGAAGCTGTGTCCCGATTGCGGAAACCAAGTTCTGTCTCAGGATTGACTTCAAAACCATTTTCTTCAAGGATATTGATGACAAATCGCTTGCGCGACACTCCGAGAAAGATTGGATAACCTTTCTGATGTAGTTTATCCAGATCCCGTAAAAGAAGCAAATTTTCTTTCTTGGTTAGACCAAAGCCGATTCCCAGATCCAACAGGATATTTTCTTGTGCAATCCCAGCTTCCTCTGCTCTCGCTAGTGCTCGTTCAAAGAAAGCCTCCATTAACTCTTCGATTGGCAATGTTTCAAAGTCAGCTAACTCTTCCTCTGTAAAAGCTTGTCCAAAACCAAAATGAGGAAATATGAGCGAGCTAGGATGCTGAGGTCGCGCCATAACTGGATTAAACATGATGACCACTTTCGCTCTCGCTTCTGCTACCACATGAGCCATTTTTTCATCACCCATGAGACCAGTGATATCATTAACTAGATTAGCACCAGCAGCCAAAGCCGCCTCTGCCACCTGACTTTTCCAAGTATCGATAGAGATGAGAACATCACTTTCCTTGCGAATAGCTTTGATTACTGGAACAACACGCTGGATTTCCTCTTCTATCTCAACATAGCTATAGCTACTTCCCGGCCGAGTTGATTCTCCACCGATATCGAGCATACTGGCTCCTTCTGCTATCAATTTACGAGCCTGCTGGAGTGCCTGCTCAAGAGCAAAAAATTGACCACCATCCGAAAAGGAATCTGGGGTTACATTGATAATTCCGCAAATAGCTGTCTTTGCATGATTTACTTTAGTTGACATATCGGTCACTCCCTCAAGGCTTTTCATCATATTATTTCTCTATTTTACCATAAAAAGAAAAAGATGGACACGATTGCATTCATCTTTTTCCCAGTAGAAACAAGTAAGCAATTGTCAAAAATCTTAAACAGAAATCCCTAATGTCCGACTCAAAATCACCACGAGAGCCAGCAAACAGAAAGCAACCCCATTCACAATCATGTGAAGTAAGATAGACATTTCCAAACGTTGGGTCTTGTAAGCCGTCCAAGACAGAACGATCGACATACCTCCATAAATCAATAAAGAAGGTAAATTACTTGGTTGATGCAATAAAGCAAACACAATCGTACCGACTATAAATCCCAAGTTCTCTTTTCCTCGGAAAATCTTTTTAGGAACAATCCCACGGCACAAGATTTCCTCACAAATTGGAGCAAGCAAGGCCAACAAGAAGAAACTGGAAATCAGAGAACTATTCTGAACCATGTCGTTAATCTGAGACTGATTCCCTGTTGTCGTCTCATTTGATAGTTGCAATAAAATGGAACCAAGTATATTTGAACAGATAATGACTAAATAACTTAATCCCAAACGTGCCAAATCCTTCGCTCTAAAAAAAGAAAAATTAAAACTTGCTAACTGCGTTTTACGAGCTCCAATAATAAACAGCACCAGAATCACAATCGAAATACCAGAAACTATCAGTCCTGACTGCAACAGTGGTACTGCATTTAAAGTTAAAATAGCAGTAACCCCTATAGGAATCTGATATAAAATTGTCGCTAGCAGAAAGATTAACAGCCAACCTGCACGATTCAATAATTCTTTCCAGATACTTTTCTCTTTCATCACCTATCTCCTTTGTATTAAAAAAGGGGGAAATTCCCCCTGGGTTATCCTATTATAAGGCCATGCTGATGTAGTTAAGGATAAACAAGGCATCCAAAATCCAAATCATGACATGAACATCTTTAGCTTGACCTTTGACAAGCTTAGTCAAAGTGTAAGTCAAGAAACCAACTGCAATCCCTTGAGTGATAGAGTAGCTGAATCCCATAAAGATAGATGTGAAGAAAGCAGGAACCGCTTCAGACATATCGTCCCAATGGATATTTTTCAAGCTAGCCAACATCATAATCCCAACGATAATCAAGATTGGAGCTGTAGCGGCTGTTGGTACAATCGCTAGAAGTGGGCTAAAGAAGCTTGAGATCGCAAAACAGATAGCTACGACCAAGGCTGTCAAACCAGTACGTCCACCCGCACCGATACCAGCAGCAGACTCGACATAAGTCGTTACGTTCGAAGTACCAGCGATGGCACCAATTGAAGTACCAATCAAGTCAGAGTAAAGAGCCTTATCCAACTTAGCTGATTGGTGATTTTCACCATTTGTCGCTACGATACCAACTTTTTCACCTGTACCGATCAAGGTACCAATTGTATCAAAAATATCTGTCAATGAGAAGGCAAGAATAGCCATCAGAGTTTCAGGCAAGCGAGCTGTATCTGAAATCAAAGCTCCCAAACCTTCTGAACCAAGAGCTACACCAAAGACTGTCTTCAAGTCTTCAAAGGCTGCACCAACATGGTTATTAGCAAAATCGATGCTTGACAAATCTACCAAACCAACTGCGATAGCAAGAATAGTTGTTGTCAAGATAGAGAGGATAATTCCCCCTTTAATTCCTTTGATAACAAAGAAGATTGTAATGGCCAGTCCTGCAAGTGCCACCAAAACAGCTGGGTTATTAAAGTCAACCAATCCTGGAACTGCTGAAGAGTTTGCTGCAATCGTTGCTTTAGCTTTGTCAGCCCCTTCTCCTACAACAGTATAGTTACCTGGATCAATCGTAAATTTCAAAAATCCAGCATTCTTAATTCCTACGTAGGCAAGAAAGACACCGATACCAGCTGAAATAGCTGAGCGAAGAGCATTTGGAATCGATTCAATGATCATTTTACGAACATTTGTCAAGGTAATAATCAATGAGATAATCCCACAGATGAAGACCATAGCCAAGGCTTGTTGCCAAGAATAACCGAGTCCAAATACAACTGTAAAGGTAAAGAAGGCATTGAGTCCCATACCTGGTGCTTGGGCATAAGGTAAGTTAGCATAGAAGGCCATCATCAGGGTACCCGCAACTGCACCGATAATCGTTGCGAGGAATACACCTTGAGCAGGCATTCCTGTTTGCGAAAGAATTTGTGGGTTTACAAAGAGAATATAACTCATTGCAAAGAAAGTTGTTAAACCAGCGAGAACCTCTGTACGAACGTCTGTACCGTTCTCTTTTAGTTTAAATAATTTGTCCATTATTAATCTCCTTTTAATTTTTACGAACAATAATAGAATTATATCATTTATCATTCACTTTTTCAATATCTTTGTTTGATTTATTTAAGAAATTGATCCAATTTCATTTTTTGTTTGGAATCTGCTTTTCTGCCTGCTTTCTGTTATAATAGAAGACATCTTATCTGAAAAGACACTAGAAAGGTCCCTATGACGAAAAAAATTATTGCAGTTGACCTGGATGGAACCCTGCTCAACTCAGACAGTCAAATTTCTGACTTTACCAAAGAAACCATAAAAAAAGTTACTGAAAAAGGCCATCAAGTTATTATTACGACAGGGCGCCCTTACCGCATGTCAAAAGATTTCTACCGTGAACTAGGCTTAGACACTCCTATGATTAATTTCAACGGCTCCCTCACTCATTTACCAGACCAAACTTGGGACTTTGAAAAGTGTTTGACTGTAGACAAAAAATATCTGCTAGATATGGTTCGACGTTCAGAGGACATTCAAGCCGATTTTATCGCTGGAGAATACCGTAAAAAATTCTACATTACAAATCCTAATGAAGAAATTGCCAATCCCAAACTATTTGGTGTGGAAGCTTTCCATCCTGAAGATCAATTTCAGCCTGAATTAGTGACCAAAGATCCTAACTGTATCCTGTTACAGACCAGAGCCATTAACAAGTATGCCTTGGCAAAAGAAATGAATGCCTTCTACCAGCATCAACTTTCTATTAATACTTGGGGTGGTCCGCTCAATATCCTTGAGTGTACCCCAAAAGGTGTCAATAAGGCCTTTGCTTTGGACTACTTGCTCAAGGTAATGAACCGAGATAAAAAGGATTTGATTGCTTTTGGAGATGAACACAATGATACCGAAATGCTAGCTTTTGCTGGGAAGGGCTATGCCATGAAAAATGCTAACCCAGAGCTACTCCCTTATGCAGATGAGCAAATTTCCTTGACAAATGACCAAGATGGGGTTGCAAAAACCCTGCAAGACTTATTCTTATAGTCCATACTGATACTCAATGAAAATCAAAGAGCAAACTAGGAAGCTAGCCGTAGGCAGTACTTGAGTACGGCAAGGCGAAGCTGACGTGGTTTGAATTTGATTTTCGAAGAGTATGACCAGCTTGCGAGCTGGTCTTTGTGTTCTTTTCACAGTCTCATCAACCAGTTAATCGATTGTTCTACTTTTTGCATCCAAAACCTTGGAAAAGGCTTTCTTTTGTGATATACTTCACATATAAATACAAGAGAGCTCGTCACACTCGACTCTGTTGACACAAAATCAATCCAGTCCCGTTTCTCCTGCTCTCAGTTAATATCAAGGAGGATAGCTATGAAAGCTGTTGTTGTAAATCCAGAAAGCACTGGTGTTGCTGTTGAAGAAAAAGTACTCCGTCCACTTGAAACTGGGGAAGCACTTGTAGAAATTGAATATTGTGGTGTTTGCCACACTGACCTCCACGTTGCCCATGGTGACTTTGGTCAGGTACCAGGACGTGTCCTAGGTCACGAAGGTGTTGGTATCGTTAAAGAAATTGCCCCAGATGTGAAAAGCCTTAAAGTCGGTGACCGCGTCAGCGTTGCTTGGTTCTTTGAAGGATGTGGCACTTGCGAATACTGTACAACTGGTCGCGAAACCCTTTGCCGTACAGTGAAAAATGCCGGCTACTCAGTAGATGGTGGTATGGCTGAACAATGTATCGTAACTGCAGACTATGCTGTTAAAGTTCCTGACGGACTTGATCCAGCCCAAGCCTCTTCTATCACATGTGCTGGTGTAACAACCTATAAAGCTATTAAAGAAGCCAAAGTTGAACCAGGCCAATGGGTTGTTCTTTACGGCGCTGGTGGACTTGGTAACCTAGCTGTTCAATACGCTAAAAAAGTATTCAATGCTCATGTCATCGCAGTTGATATCAATAACGACAAACTTGCCCTTGCAAAAGAAGTGGGTGCGGACATTGTTATTAACGGCCTCGAAGTTGAAGATGTACCTGGACTCATCAAGGAAAAAACTGATGGTGGAGCTCATTCAGCTGTCGTAACTGCTGTATCTAAAGTTGCCTTCAACCAGGCTGTTGACTCAGTTCGTGCTGGTGGTCGCGTAGTCGCTGTTGGTCTCCCTTCTGAAATGATGGAACTCAGCATCGTGAAAACCGTTCTAGATGGAATCCAAGTCATCGGTTCTCTTGTTGGAACTCGTAAAGACTTGGAAGAAGCCTTCCAATTCGGTGCAGAAGGTTTAGTAGTTCCAGTTGTCCAAAAACGCCCAGTCGAAGATGCCGTAGCCATTTTTGACGAAATGGAAAAAGGTCAAATCCAAGGACGTATGGTACTTGACTTCACCCACTAATCTAATAAAAACCTATTTTAAAAGTTGGAATGCGCTTCCAACTTTTTTATATTAAATTTTTTAATAAGGATTCAAAAAAACTTCTCTAAAACTCAATATATCAATATTTTCAGATGTAATCTTTTTAATTATTTTATGATAAATAGTTGATTTTTAGATGAAAACGGTTTATACTTAAACAGTCTTAAAGTTTTCTTAAACGAAAACTAAAACAAAAAAGGAGGAATGACAATAATGAGTATCGGAATCATTATTGCGAGCCACGGCGAATTTGCTGCGGGTATTCATCAGTCAGGATCTATGATCTTTGGTGAACAAGAAAAGGTTCAAGTTGTAACCTTTATGCCAAACGAAGGTCCTGATGATCTATACGCTAAGTTTAATAACGCTGTTGCTGCATTTGACGCAGAAGATGAGGTTCTAGTTTTGGCTGACCTTTGGAGTGGATCTCCATTTAACCAAGCTAGCCGCGTGATGGGAGAAAATCCTGAGCGTAAGTTTGCCATCATCACAGGACTGAACTTACCGATGTTAATTCAAGCCTACACAGAGCGCCTCATGGACGCTGCTGCAGGTGTCGAAAAAGTCGCTGCTAATATCATTAAAGAAGCCAAAGATGGCATCAAGGCTCTTCCAGAAGAGCTAAACCCAGTTGAGGAAGTAGCAAGTGCTGCAGCTGATCCAGTTGCCCAAGCTGCTATTCCAGAAGGAACTGTCATCGGAGACGGTAAACTCAAAATCAACCTTGCCCGTCTAGACACTCGTTTACTTCACGGTCAAGTTGCAACTGCTTGGACTCCAGATTCAAAAGCAGATCGTATCATCGTTGCTTCAGATAACGTAGCTAAAGACGAATTACGTAAAGAATTGATTAAACAAGCAGCTCCAGGTAAAGTGAAAGCAAACGTTGTTCCTATCCAAAAACTAATCGACGTTGCAAAAGATCCTCGCTTCGGAGGAACACATGCCCTTATCTTGTTTGAAACACCTCAAGATGCCCTTCGTGCTATTGAAGGTGGCGTGCCAATCAAAACTCTTAATGTTGGATCAATGGCTCACTCAACTGGTAAAACAATGGTTAACAACGTTTTGTCTATGGATAAAGAAGACGTTGCTACATTTGAAAAAATGCGTGACCTTGGTGTTGAATTTGATGTACGTAAAGTACCAAACGACACGAAAAAAGATTTGTTTGACTTGATCAACAAAGCAAACGTGCAATAATCGATTTTATGAAAGGATTTTAAAGATGTCTATTATTTCTATGGTTTTAGTAGTCGTTGTAGCCTTCCTAGCAGGTCTTGAAGGTATCCTCGACCAGTTCCAATTCCATCAACCAATCGTAGCTTGTACCCTTATCGGCCTTGTTACTGGTAACCTTGAAGCAGGGATCATCCTTGGTGGTTCTCTTCAAATGATCGCCCTTGGTTGGGCTAACATCGGAGCTGCCGTAGCTCCTGACGCTGCTCTTGCTTCTGTTGCTGCTGCCATTATCATGGTTCTTGGTGGCGACTTTACTAAGACAGGTATCGGTGTTGCCCAAGCGGTTGCTATCCCTCTTGCAGTTGCTGGTCTATTCTTGACTATGATTGTCCGTACACTCTCTGTCGGATTGGTTCACACTGCTGATGCTTCTGCTAAAAAAGGTGACTTCAAAGCAGTTGAACGTGCTCACTTTGTCGCACTTCTTCTTCAAGGTCTTCGTATTGCAGTCCCTGCAGCACTCCTTCTAATGGTACCAACTGAAACAGTACAAAGCATTCTAAATGCTATGCCTGATTGGCTCAAAGATGGTATGGCTATCGGTGGTGGTATGGTCGTTGCCGTTGGTTACGCTATGGTTATCAACATGATGGCAACTCGTGAAGTATGGCCATTCTTCGCTATCGGTTTCGTGCTTGCTGCCGTGTCAGATATTACTCTAATCGGATTTGGTGCTATCGGTGTTGCTATCGCTCTTATCTACCTTCACCTTTCTAAAACTGGTGGAAACGGTGGCGGAGGAGCCGCAACTTCTAACGACCCAATCGGCGATATCCTAGAAGACTACTAAGATAAGAAAGGACTGAAAACATCATGACTGAAAAACTTCAATTAACTAAATCAGATCGTAAAAAAGTTTGGTGGCGTTCAACTTTCTTACAAGGTTCTTGGAACTATGAACGTATGCAAAACTTGGGTTGGGCTTACTCATTAATTCCAGCTCTTAAAAAACTCTACACTAAAAAAGAAGATCAAATAGCTGCTCTTGAACGCCATCTTGAGTTCTTCAACACTCACCCATACGTAGCCGCTCCAATCATGGGGGTTACTCTTGCACTTGAAGAAGAACGTGCTAACGGTGTTGAAATTGATGACGCTGCTATCCAAGGGGTTAAAATCGGTATGATGGGACCTCTTGCTGGTATCGGTGACCCAGTATTCTGGTTTACAGTACGCCCAATCCTTGGATCACTCGGTGCTTCACTTGCCCTTACTGGTAATATCTTAGGTCCAATCCTCTTCTTCGTTCTTTGGAACTTGATTCGTATGTCATTCTTGTGGTATACACAAGAGATTGGATACAAGGCTGGATCAGAAATCACTAAAGATATGTCTGGCGGTATCCTTCAAGACATCACTAAAGGAGCTTCTATCCTTGGTATGTTCATTCTTGCTGTCCTTGTTCAACGTTGGGTAAATATTAAATTTGCTTTCGATGTTGCCAAAGTTCAACTAGATGAAAAAGCTTATATCCATTGGGATAAATTGCCAGAAGGATCTAAAGGTATCCAAGAAGCATTCGCACAAGTAGGACAAGGATTGTCTCAAACACCTGAAAAAGTTACTACTTTCCAACAAAACTTGGATATGTTGATCCCTGGACTATCAGGACTACTCCTTACTCTCCTTTGCATGTACTTGCTTAAGAAAAAAGTATCTCCAATCACTATTATCCTTGCACTCTTCGCAGTGGGTATTGTGGCACATGTTCTTCACATCATGTAATCAAGCAACTTAAAAGGAATCAGGTTCTAAAATCTGATTCCTTTTTTCTATACTTTTATTCGGCCAAGGCACCCATTGGATCCCATGGTGCGAGTACAATTGGTTCTGCTTCATAGGCAGCTTGTTCTTCTGCTGTCAGCAATTCCTTACGGACAACGATTTGGTAAGTGTATTCGTCCATCCAAGCGTCTGAGGCAACAAAGTAACCATCGGTACCAACCTTGTCTCCCCATGAGTTTTCAACCTTCCACTTGGTTGACTTCCCATTTTCATCCAAATCAACACCTGTCAAGACCATGGCGTGGGTCATTAAGCTTTCGCTGTAATCCAAACGTCCAGCCTTGTCTTGAGTGAGTTTAATGTCCATGCTTGATTCAAAGTCATAAACATCTGTCGCAAGGATTCCAGCCTTACGGTTGCTGAGCTGGCCGACATCAGAACCAAACCAAACAGTCTCACCTGCTTGCATTTGAGCAATTGCCAACTCTTTCAAGCGCTCCATCGGCACGTTGATGTAACGAACCGCACGGCTACCAACCACATTTCCTAACATCTCAACTGTGTAAGATTGGCCGTAAGGCTTGTCAGCAGTTGGGGCGTTGATAACAGAAACGTAGTCTTCTAGAGGAAGATTGACATATTTCTTGTAAAACTCTTGTGGTGTAATGCCCTTTTCACTTTGGTAGTTGTTATCTTTATCGCGATAAGCAAAGTCAAATTTACGTGGTGGAAGTCCTAAAGACATAGCAAGAAAGTTAAAGATTTCTTGCAAGAGGTCTTCTTTCTTAGCTTGAACAGTCGCTTGGTCTGCACCAGAAGCAAGCAAGTCACGCAAAATTTGAGCATCTTGGCGAAGCAATTTGTTGAGAATGGCATTTAGCTCACGACTGCTACTAGATGAAACAGACTCAGGGTAAACTGACTTAGGCACGACACCGTATTTCTCAAAGAGAGAAACGACCATATCCCATTGACCGCCATCTTGTTGTGGAGTTTGAAGTAGGAATTTAACCTTACGACTCGTCAAGTCTTGGTCTGCAGTCGCAATGACTTGCTCCAAGAACCAGTTTGATTTCTCATACTTGTCCCAGAAGAATGTGTGGGCCTGTGACAACTCAAAATTCTCCAGTTTGTATTGAGAGATAAGTTTGTGGCGGAAGGTATTGAGAGCCGCAAACATCCAGCAACGACCAGATGCTTTCTGGTTAGTGACCTTGTCCTTGGTCAAATCCAATGAGAAAACAGGGGTGTTGTCTACATGGCTTTGGCGACGCTCAAGGGCTGCAAAAATTCCGTTGTGGCTGGCAGCATTTTCAATCGCTTGGTATTTTACATTTGCTTCATAATTGGCAAATAGTTTATCAGTAAATGATTCTTGAATCGCGTTCATAGATTCCTCCTTTTATTCTACAGTCTATTATAACTCTTTTCACAAAGGAAGCAACTGAAAAACATAAAAGGCAAGGACATTGTCCCTCACCTTTTTCTAATATAAATCAAACTAAGCAATACTTGCAAGGAGAATCTCTAATTCTTCCTTGGTCAAGCGACGCCATTCTCCTCGCTGCAAATTCTCATCTAAAACTAAAGTTCCCATAGTCAAACGTTGCAAGTCTACTACTTCCTTGCCACAGTAGCCCACCATACGCTTGACCTGATGGAACTTCCCTTCTGCAATGGTCACACGAATTTGGCTTTGATTTTTTTCTTTATCTATGGACACAATCTCCAGTCTAGCGGGCTGACAGGTAAAGTCTTTGAGCGGAATGCCCTTGGCAAATGTCTCTACGTCTTCTTGGGTCATAATTCCCTTGACCTGAGCCAGATAGGTCTTATCCACATGACGCTTTGGCGAAAGAAGAGCATGGGCAAGCTTGCCGTTATTAGTCAAGAGCAAAAGACCATGCGTGTCAATATCCAAGCGTCCTACTGGGAAAACTTCCTTGCTCCGAGCAATATCATCCAGCAAGTCCAGAACGGTTCTGTGCTTGGGATCCTCAGTCGCTGAAATAACCCCTTGGGGCTTGTTCATCATGTAGTAGACAAACTCTTCATACTCCAACACTTGCCCATCAAAGCGAATCTCATCTCTTTCTTCATCAATCTGCAATTTTGCTGACTTTTCTTTTTTACCATTTACCGTCACGCGCCCAGCCTTGAGCAAGTTTTTGACCTCAGTCCGACTTCCCACAGCGCAGGCAACTAAAAATTTATCTAATCTCATAGAACTATTATATCATACTCAAAAGGAGGCTGGTACAATGACCAACCTCCTTTTCGTTTCATACTCTTCAAAAATCTCTTCAAACCGCGTCAACATCGCCTTGCCGTATATATGTTACTGACTTCGTCAGTTCTATCTGCAACCTCAAAACAGTGTTTTGAGCTGACTTCGTCAGTTCTATCTACAACCGCAAAGCAGTGCTTTGAGCAGCCTGCGGCTAGTTTCCTAGTTTGCTCTTTGATTTTCATTGAGTATCAGATTTAAGAAATTAACTTCCTCGTCTCCAGAAAATCGCTAAGACAATCATGGAACCTAGTACTGCCGGAATAATGGCAGTTCCTGCTATTATCGGTCCCCAAGTCCCAAAAAGCAAATGGCCTATAAAGGCACCAATCCAGCCTAGAAACATTTTTCCAAAACACCCCATTCGCTCTCCACGATTGGTCAGAGTACCTGCTAAAAATCCCACTAGGAGACCAACGAACATACTTCCTAGCATATTATCTCCTTAATTTGCCCAATCTCCGTTACGGAAGAGTGGTACACGTGTCCCATCCTCACGGATACCATCGATATCCATTTGGTTAGAACCAATCATAAAGTCTACGTGAACATCTGAACGGTTAAGCCCCGCGGCTTCAAGCTCCTCTTCGCTCATATCCGCTCCACCAACTACGCTAGTCGCATAGGCTGCACCGATAGCCAAGTGGTTTGATGCATTTTCGTCGAAAAGGGTGTTAAAGAAGGTGATACCTGACTGAGAAATTGGACTTGGATCTGGCACCAAGGCACATTCACCTAAGGCACGCGCACCCGCATTTTCAAAGACAAGGTCTTTCATGACCTGATCACCCTTCTCAGCAGTGATATCTACGATTTGTCCATCTTTAAAGGTCACCTTAATACCTTCAATGATATTTCCATTATAGCTAAGCGGTTTTGTAGAAGTGACATAACCATCTGCACGACGAAAATCAGGTGCTGTGAAGACTTCCTCTGTCGGCATATTTGGCAAGAATCCTTCGCCCTGGGCATTTATAGCACCAGCGGATTCCCAAACGTGGTTCTTTGGCAAACCAAGTGTCAAATCTGTTCCTGGCGCTGTGTAGTGAAGGGCTGAGAATTGTTCTTTATTAAGCATATCTGCCTTGCTCTTGAGGATAGCCGCATGCTCTTCCCAAGCCTTAACAGGATCTTCTTCGTAAACACGGCAAGTTTTGAAGATTTGGTCCCAAAGGAGATCGACTGCTTCCTCGTCGCTCGCAGCATTTGGAAAGACTTTCTTAGCCCACTCAAGCCCAGCAGCAGCTGCTACAGTCCAGCTAACCTTGTTGGATTGAGTTGCGATACGCATTGGCTTCATAGCAAGTCCCATAGCTTTAGCAGAAGCTGAAAGCTTGTCAGCGTCCACTCCGTTCAAGGCACCCGGATCAGAAGAACGAACCCCAAGACGGCTAGCCTTGTTCTCCAAAAGATAGTTCATCTCAGCAATCTTGTATTCTGGCACATTGTCCAGACGCTCCATCGGCGCATGGAGGAATTTCTCACGGTTAATGACATCATCTGTCCACTGAACGATCACCTCATGCGCACCCAAAGCATAAGCTTCTTTGACGATTAAGTGAGCCAACTCGCGTTGCTCCACATCGATAGAGAGAGCCAAAGTGTGACCAGGTTGCACATTGATTCCGTTCGCAACCAATAATTTCGCATATTTTTCTAGATTTTCTTTAAAATTTGGTAAAACCATGTAATTTTCTCTTTTCTATTTTTATTTTTCTTTCAAAGCAGAAAATAATCCTGCTAAAGCAATGGCACCTGACAAGAGTGCTGTTGATAAAAGAATTGTTTGATCAGCAAGTTCTAATTGATATTCAAATACCTTCTCAGCCGGCTTATCTTCCGCAAAAATTCTTAGTTTCATGAAATATCCTCCCTTACTAGTATATCACATATATTGGTATTTTAAAAAACAAGCTTACTGAAGCTTGTTTTAATTAGCTATTACAAAAATTTTGTACATATCTTTCCACTTCTTTTTCCATAGATTGAATCTCACCAATATCCCATCTATTTTTTTTAGAAGTTATCTCTGCCATCATCTGTAATTTTAAACTCTGGCGATGGAATATATCTTCTTTTTCCCATTGTTTTAATTTAGCTTCTGGATAGGAGTTGCCAAACCTGGAGTTCTGACTATCGGTAATAATACAAAGGTTGCCAAAGGAATGTAAAAACTCAGCAGGTAATTGGCTCTCTCCATCATGTCCATTTGGATTCTGAGGATACCAATGCTCTATTGAACGACGATAAGCAAATTTAAAATCTCCAAACTCAATATCGTAATCTTTCTTCAATTCTTCACGATTTTTCCATAAAACATAATCTACAAAGTTAAAAGCATAAACAGGAATTGCCCCATATTTTTTGATACTTTTATCTTCGGTAAACAATCTTTCCTCAGCATATCTCACTGCCATTTTTTCCAGAAACTCCTTAAAGAGACTAGCAAATTCTGCTTGATTTAACTCTTCAATATGGTTAAACAAGAATTGCAAGATTTCATATAACCAACGACTATCACGATTAGCAGTAAAGGTCACAGCAAACATGGATTGAAGGAGGATAATATTTTTGTTTAAATTGTCAAAAGTATTTTTTTGAAAATTAATTCGAACATATTTCCATCCTCCATTTTCATTTCGTTGATATGTCTCATACTGACCTCGTTTGATTTGCCATTCGGTTTCATTTTCTAATTGGACATTTTTTACGATAAGCGTATCAAATATATGCTTCATAGTCAGAAGTAGTTGCCCAAATTGTTGGACCCATTCTCTATCTCGTCGTTCAATTTCAAAAATTTTCAATAATTTTTTATCATCAAATGTAGTTTCGTCATTTCCTTCCATGATGAAAAAAACTTGAAGTAAAAATGTTGGAAAATCAATTACAGTCGTATAATTTGAAATATCTGCTCCATTATTTACTAAGCTACTACTTTCATATTTTGTCTGAGTAATTGCATCTAGTAAACTTCGTTGCTCAATTTTTTTTACTCTTATTTTCTCAAATACACTTTCCAATTTGAAGTTAGTAAATTCTTTACCAAAAATTTTCTCTCCCTCTTCATCAGTATTGTTTGGTCTACTTCGGATTTGAAAAGTTTTTATTACCGGCTTATCAAACTCTGCACAGGCATCCCAAATTCTCGCAAATTTTTGTGCCATTTCTTGATCTTCACCAAATTTAGACATCATTTGTTCCTTAAGAATCTCATGAGCCTCTAGTTGTTCGCCTCGAGAGTTGAAACGTTCGAAATAAAGATTCAAATCTAAATCCTCAGGAAGTATACTCCGAAAAATGATGACATTCTCAAAAAGATAATCAACGAAAGACTGAGGATCAAGACGGCGCTCCTCTAGCACTTTTTTCAATGCGTCTTTAGCATATCTGTAACCTCTAGTCAGCTCATTTTCATCGTCCTCTGAAATTTCTTGCTTGGCAAATAAATCTTTAATATTTTTATTTGATTTCTGCCTAGCTGGGAAGGTAAGATTGACAGCTTTCAATCTATCAAAACCAAACTCATGCTTCAAAGCTAAGGCAATCAAATTAAGGGCTGTTGTCCGTTGTTGCCCATCTATGATTTTGAAAATGCCATTCTCTTTATTAACGACTAATGTTCCAATATAGTAATTGTCTCTATTTTTATAGTAATTGTCTCTATTTTCTTGAAAAGCATCCGCCACATCGTTCAACAATTGTTCAATTTCATCATAAGTCCAAGCAAAATTTCTCTGATATAGAGGAATAGCATAGGTATCTTCATTTAATAAACGATTAACTGATAAGCTTATATGTGTTTCTACCATTTATCTTTTTCCTCTTCTATAATCTTGTCCACAGTATAATTTTCAAATAGCCCTCTATCTATCTTAATCATGAAATCATTCGGAGTGACAGCATGAGATAAAAGTTGAAATAGCTTTTGAGCCTCTTTTTGTCTAAAACTTCCACCAGCAGCGTATTTCCCTACCGTTGCGTCATATATTGCTTTAGACTTAACTCTAGGGTAATAAGACCAAATAAACAAAGTCTCTACTATCTCCTTTGATAGCTCATCTTTTCCAAATCTCTCAGCAAAAAGCGAGCAAATATTTAGGAATATATTGTGACACTTGAGATAGCGTCCTTTGGAGCTATTGTAAATGTTTAACATACCTTCTGGGTAAGTTAGATTTTTTTCTTCTCCCTCTGACTCATTGGAGACTCGTAACTTTTCATTTAAAAAATCTTTATGATTTTTAATAGTTTCATGAGCAGATTCAATATACTCAAAAAATTTACTTCCATCAATGATTGGCATAGTAATAGACATGGTGAGATTTTCAATATGACGATACAATTCTAGATACGGAAAGTTCTGATTCAAATCAACGCCTTTAAAATCGTCAATAAAATCCTCTGTAAAACGCAGATAAGATCCATAACGTTTGTTTGTTAATCCTGTCTCTCCGCGCGACCAACGTCTCATACGGAAAAGATGTTTATCAAACAACTCTTTGAGACTTAAATCTTTATCTTCTACAAATTGCTCCCACTTTTCAACAATCTTTTCATCCTCTGAATCTTCCTTGCGAAGATGGTAGGCTTTGAGCAAATCATGAGGTTCTAAAGATTTTCCACGATTATTCTGAGAATCAAATAACTGAAAGGCTTCAGATAATCGTTTCTGTGGCATAGTAATCACGGAGACAGAACAATTTTCCAATAAAAAGTTGCAAATATCTTTTGCCTGATTTTCACCAACCAATTGAGTCAAATTTTCCCACTCATTATAATTTTCACTCGCATGATAGCAAGATAGCTCTCCAAATTCAGCAGCACTCAGCAGTTGATTAGCACCCTTATAATTCTCTAAATCATCTAATAAATGAAGAAACAAGGAAATAGAAATTAGCCGTTGCTGTCCATCGACAATATCTAAGTATCTATCATTTCCATCATTTTCATGCAAGATAACAGAACCAATCTGATATTCCTTTTTCCCCATAGCATCTCGTAAATCATAAAAAAGATTACGGATATGTTTTCTGTTCCATTTATATGGTCTTTGATAAGAAGGAATTCGCAAATTCCCTTCTTTCAATAGTTCTCCAACCTTTTTAGAAGTAAATTGAATAGTCATTTTACCCTCATCTATATTTATCTATCATTTCTTGAACTGTTTGCTTCATATCCTCTACTAAAATCCGAGGAGACAAAACAGTAACCGCTTCTCCTTGCCCCAGCAACCAGCGTTTAAGCCCCGGTGTATGCTGACTTTCAAACTGAAAATGAGTCCAATCGCCATTTTTCCCAACTATTTTTGCATTTGGAAATTGATCCATCACAATCGTCGGATCGTACAAGTACTCGATTTCAATACTGATTTTCTTCCCGATAAAAGCATCCACTCTCTCGTTACGAATATCACCATCTCTAAATTTATCTCGATAAGAAATAGAAGGTTTCTCTATACCACTAAAAGACCAGGACTGGATACGGTCTACTCTTAAAGTAATATAAGTAGCATGTTTCAACTGGTAAACAACCAGATAGAAATAATGATTATCATAGTAAAGAGAGACTGGCAAAACAGTCTGCCTCTTAGAAGATTCAGAATAAGGTTTTTGATAGATAATATCTAGAACCTGTTCATGCAAAATAGCTTCTGATAAATTCCAAATTTTCTCTATTCTATTTTGTTGATCCGTTAAGGGAGCATAGTTCAGCTTTTCACTGCCAATAATCTGCTCAATTTCTTTTTGGTCATCACGAGGAACTAAAACCAGCAAATTTTTTAGTAAGCTATCAATTTCTGGTCTGTTCAGTGCTCGATTTTCCAATAAAATCTTTGAAATAACGAGAATATCCTTTTTATTAAAAACTGACTTACTTGCTAAACAATACTTATTCGTCTTACGGTTATAAAGAAAATCTCCACTATAACTGGTGTTACTAGATAAAATATCACGGAGTAGCGAAAAATCTCTCTGTATAGTCTTTTCACTAACCTCAAATTCCTGAGCCAATTGCTTTTTTTCAAATGAAGTACCTAACTGTAAACGTAAAAAAATCGTTAGTAGTCTCTCTTGATCATTCATTTTCAGTCCTTCTTATTATTTTTCAAGCGATGTTAAACACGCTGTCATCCCCCACTTAAAACGCACAATTAAACGAGATTGAACATTTTTCAACTGATCTGGTTCAGAATCACCAGATAAAACAATTTGCTTATTCTTAATATGTTGAGAATTAAATAGATTAAAAAATTTTTCTTGAATCATATCATCTTTTTCTCCCAATACCTGAATATCATCTACAATTAGGAGATCAAACTCCTCACTTCTAACTTTTTGTATTTCTAACTCATTTTCCAATAAGTTTTCGGCAGAAATGTATTTTACTCGTTTTTCTGGATTGTTCTCAAGCACCTTATTCCCAATAGCTTGAAGGAGATGTGTTTTGCCTGAACCCGATTCCCCATAAATATAAAGGGGATTATATTGTAACCCTAAGTTTTCTACTACAGCTACGGCCCCTTTCTTTGCTAAATCATTACCATCTTTTTCTAGAAAATTTTTTAATTGATATTTGTTATCTAATCCTGTATTGTTCATCATTTTAACCTCTAACTTTGCACTTTATATTCAAAACGATTAAAGCAAAATAAACTAGCCCTTAGGTGATTTCAACTGTACCACTATGCCAGATTCGAAGAACTCAACTACGGATTCAGCCATATTTTTTAAGTCTTCGGGTAAGCAGTCTGAATATACAATGAAGAGTTTGTTTCTTTTCTTATTCTCTTTGAATTGCTGCATCCAGTATTCCTGTACCCTTTGATCAGCCTCTCCCAAAAATTGAACTCCCTCCAGAAAAATCAAGTCATACTCTGTATGCTCCATTTGCAGTTTTATCCATTGACTATGTTTAGAAAAAATCAAATTATCTCTCACTCGATAATATCCAAGTGATGCTATTGGAGTAGCAGGTTTTATTTTAGTTAACGTATAAAACAAATGCCATCTGTCAGTCTCTGAAATACCGCAAATGTAAATACATTGAGAATCTTCTTTTAAGTCTATTTGTGGGAATCCAGTCCAATCACTCCCATCATCTTTCAAGCCTTTTTCAAAATTGTAAATTTGCTCTTCAATTGACACGTTAGAATTTAAAATTCCTTGATCCACCATATTATACTCTCTTTTCTATTATTTTTAAGAGAATTATAACAAATCAAGTGGACATATTTTGTCCACTTGATCAAAATAAGCAATTTTTTAAAACAACTCATCAAACAAACTCAACTGGTTATCCTCTGGCATATTTCCAAGAATCCCCATTTCATCCATCTTTTCAACCAAGGTTGATGAGAGTCCACCACGTTTGCGGAGTTCTGTTTTAGAGAGGAATTCTCCCTCTTCACGCGCTCGCACCAACTGCTTAGCAACGTTCTCTCCCAGACCATCCATAGCGACAAATGGTGGAATCAGTGTATCTCCGTCAATGATGAATTCAGTCGCATCACTACGGTAGAGGTCTAACTTCCCAAACTTGAAGCCACGCTCCCACATCTCATTGACAATCTCAAGAGTTGTATAGAGATCGATCTCCACATTAGAGGCTTCATTGTTCTTCCGTTTTTCAGAGATTTCTTCCATTCTGCGCTTGATAGCCTCCAAGCCCGCCCCCATGGTCTTGATATCAAAAGCCTTAGCACGGATTGAGAAATAAGCACAGTAGTAATAAATGGGATGATGAACCTTGAAGTAAGCTACTCGCAAGGCCATCATAACGTAGGCTGCCGCATGGGCCTTAGGGAACATATACTTAATTTTCCCACAGGACTCGATATACCACTCTGGCACCTTATTAGCCTTCATGGCTTCAATGTAGCCATTGCGTTCCTCTTCGGAAATCTTGAGCCACAAGCCCTTACGTACCCGTTCCATGATGGTAAAGGCCATCTTAGGTTCCAGACCAGCATGCATGAGGTAAACCATGATGTCGTCTCGACAACCGATAACGGTTGATAGGTCAGCAATCCCTTGCTTAATCAGATCTTGAGCATTGCCCAGCCAAACGTCGGTACCGTGGGACAACCCTGACAACTGAAGCAATTCTGCAAAAGTCGTCGGATGGGTTTCATCGACCATCCCTCGGACAAAGTTGGTCCCAAACTCAGGAATCCCCAGCATGCCCGTAGGCGTTCCGATTTGCTCAGGTGTCACTCCTAGCACATCAGTCCCAGAAAAGAGAGCCATAACTCCCTCATCATCCATTGGGATTTCATTAGGATCAATCCCAGATAAATCTTGAAGTTTCCGAATCATTGTCGGATCATCATGTCCCAGTACATCAAGTTTGAGGACGTTCTCATCGATATCATGGAAGTTAAAGTGAGTGGTCTGCCATTCAGCCGTCACGTCATCTGCTGGATACTGGACAGGCGTAAAATCATAGACATCCATGTAGTTAGGAATAACAACGATTCCCCCTGGGTGTTGTCCTGTCGTTCGTTTGACACCAGCAGCTCCCTGGGCTAGACGTTCCACCTCTGCATCACGATAAAACTTGCCATAATCTCGCTCATAGCCCTTGACAAATCCATAAGCGGTCTTGGCAGCCACCGTACCAACCGTTCCTGCACGGAAGGCATATTCCTCACCAAAGATATCACGCACATCCAAGTGGGCGCTAGGTTGATCTTCTCCCGAGAAGTTCAAGTCAATATCGGGAACCTTATCTCCATCAAAACCAAGGAAGGTCTCAAACGGAATATCCTGCCCATTTTTGCTGAGTTTGTGACCACAGTTCGGACAGTCCTTATTGGGCATATCAAAACCTGAACCATAAGAACCATCCGTGATAAACTCACTGTACTGACACTGACCACAGACATAGTGAGGAGAGAGAGGATTGACCTCTGTAATCCCAATCATGGTCGCAACGAAACTAGATCCGACAGATCCTCGAGAACCTACCAAGTAACCCCGTTCATTGGAACGTTGCACCAGCATCTGGGAAGCCAGATAAATCACGGCAAATCCATTCCCCAGAATAGAAGTTAATTCTTTTTCAATCCGCAAATCGACAATATCTGGCAGTGGATTTCCATAAATCTCAAAAGCTTTCTTATAGGTCAACTCAGCAACTGTTTCTTCAGCCTTGTCGATGAAAGGCGTGTACAAGTCACCTTTTACAACTTCAACAGGTTCAAAGGTTTCTGCCAAGGCATTGGTGTTTTCAATAACCAGTTTACGTGCCAGTTCCTCTCCCAAGAAGGCAAATTCATCCAACATTTCATTGGTCGTTCTAAAATGAGCCTTGGGAAGTGGTGCTGGTTGGGCATGTTCGCCATGACCAATAGTCCGGTTAATCATAGCCCCCTGTCCTAAACTACGGACGATAATTTCACGATAAATTTCTTCTTCCGGTTCGATATAGTGGACATTTCCCGTAGCCAGAACGGGCTTGCCAAGGCGGTCTCCAACCTCTATCAAACTCTTGATAATGGTCTGGAGTTCCTCCATATCCTTGACCTGCTCCTTAGCAATCAAGGGAGCATAGATAGCTGGTGGCATAACCTCGATAAAGTCATAATACTTGGCCACCTCAACCGCCTCATCCACACCTTGGGAAACGACTGCATCAAAAACTTCACCTTCAGAGCAAGCTGAACCTAAAATCAAACCTTCCCGATGGGCATCTAGAACTGTTCTCGGAATCCGTGGCACTCCTTCAAAGTACTTAGTATCAGACAAGGAAACCAGCTTAAAGATATTTTTTAGCCCCACCTGATTCTTGACATAGATGGTCGCATGCTTGATCCGAGCTTTTTTATAAGAATCTGGACTAATCAAATCAATGTTGAGTCTAGCTAGATCGGTCACACCATGTTTTTCTGCCACCTCTTTGATAAAGATAAAGAGCAGACGACCAGTCGCTTCCGCATCGTAGTTGGCCATGTGGTGATGTTCCAAAGCCACACCAAAACGCTTGGTCAAAGGCCCCAAACCATGACGTTTATACTCAGGATAGAGATTTCTAGCAAACTCCAGCGTATCAATAACTGGCTGACTAATCTTTGGCAGACCATGACGCTCATAGTTGGCATTCATAAATCCAACGTCAAAGGTAGCATTGTGGGCAACTAAGACCGTATCCTTGCAGAATTCTTGGAATTCTTGCAAAACTTGTTCCAGTGGTTTGGCATTTTTGACATGGTCATCTGTAATTCCAGTCAACTCAGTAGTAAAAGCTGACAAGGGATGTCCAGGATTGATAAATTCATCAAATTCGGCAATAACATTCCCCTTGTACATCTTAGAGGCCGCAACCTGAATCAAATCATTATAGATAGCTGAAAGCCCCGTCGTTTCCACGTCAAAGACCACGTAGGTAGCTTCTGATAAGTCCATCTCCACTTCGTTGTAGACGATAGGGACACGGTCCTCCACGATATTGGCTTCCATACCATAAATTAGCTGGATTCCTGCTTTCTTAGCCGCTTTATAGCCGTGTGGGAAGGATTGAACATTCCCGTGGTCAGTGATAGCAACTGCTTTGTGTCCCCACTTAGCAGCTGTCGCAACGATTTCTTCAACCTCTGGGAGAGCATCCATGGTCGACATGTTAGTATGAGCATGAAACTCAACCCGCCGTTCTCCTTCTGGCATTAAATCCTTCCGCTCATAGTGAACAACTTCCTGCACATCCTGCACGTTCATCGTCAAATCGCGTGTGAAGTTATTCATCTCCACATTCCCACGAACTCGGAGCCAAGAATTTTTCTTAATTAGATCAAACTTCTGAGCCTCTTCCTCGTTCTTAACCCACTTTTGCATCGAAAAACTTGAAGTGTAGTCCGTCATTTTAAAGTTGATCAAAACACGCCCTGTTCTGGTCACTTTTTGCTCCACATCAAAAACAACCCCTTCGAAGACTAGACGATTTTCCTCCGTCGTCACTTCGATCATAGGAGTAATCTCTGCCTTATCTAGCTTGGGTTTAGCTGCAGCTTTTTTGGCTTGAAAATCAAAGGCTGGTTTCTCTTCTGCTGGAGGAGGTGCCATCTGTTCTAGTTGTTCTATAGCACGGAGCGCTTCCTCATTGGCAGCTTGAACAATCTGCTCATTTTCAGCATGAAAGGCCTCTTCCTGCTCTTGGGTCAGCACATCATTTTTCTCTACTTGACAAGTAAAAGTTGGAAAACCAAACTTTTCAAGTTGTTTGGCTAAATTAGGAAGATGATTCTTCTTAAAATGTTCCTTATCAATCGCCTCAGAACCCTCAATAAAGAGTTGATTTCCCTCAGCACGAACTTGCAAATTCTGATAAAGAGATTTAAAACCTTGACTAGTACATGGGCCTTCAGAGAAAGCCTCCCTATAGTAGGACTGCAAGAGTTGATTTGAAAATTCTTGAGACAGAGCCTTGATTTCAAAAATTGCTTTATTCCCTGTCTTAGAAAATTCTTCCCTCAAACCTTTCTTTAATTCTAAAAAGATTTCAATCGGTAAAATATTAGAAAATACGAAATGAAACTCCCATACCTTACTAATTTTATGAACCACAACTCGCTCAATATCGGCCTGTGCTAAAGCAGGAGCCTGTCTCATTTCAGCAGGCATCCCCAGTTGATTCATCAAAATTTCAAAACTATTTGACATTCATTTTCCTCACATTATTCTCCTACTATTTTACCATACTTAGAGGTGTTTTCTAAAGACAAAAGGAAGCCACTTTAAGACAACAAAGAATTTCCTTATTTGTATTCTTACTACTCATTTAAGGAAATTAAAAAATCTTCATAACAGTACTCCCCAAAAAAAGTTAGATGAATAATTTACCTAGTGAATTTAGTTCTGTTTTACACATAACGAAAACACCCCGAAAGTTAGGCGAAAAAAATCTAACTTTTGGGGTGCAATTTATTCTTTATAAAACCTGAAAAGAAATCAGTCTTTAACTTCTGCTTTCTATCTTATGCTTGATAACGTTTCACGCCATCTAGGTAGGTTGCTACCAATTCTAAATCTTTATCTAGTACGATAAAGTCCGCGTCATAGCCTTCACGGATTTGACCACAGACATCGTCAATATGAACAGATTTTGCTGGGTTGAAGCTGGCCATCATAACTGCTTCGTGTGGAGAGGCAATGTTCCAGTCAACCACATTTTTCAAACCGTCTTTGAGTTTGAGAATAGAACCTGCCAAGTTACCTGTCGATTTGAGACGAGCAGTTCCATTTGCAACGACAACTGGAAATTCTCCCAACATGTAGTCGCCGTCTTCCAATCCACCCGCTGTCATACAGTCTGTGATAAGGGCAATATTTTCAGTTCCTTTTTGTTTGATAAGAATTTCGCAGGCTTTTGGATCTACGTGATGGCCGTCACAGATCAACTCTGCATAGGTATGTGGCAATTGGTACATGGCTCCAACCATACCCAGTTCGCGGTGAGTCAAGCCACGCATGCCATTGTAGGCGTGTACCCAAACACTCGCTCCAGCATCGACTGCTTTTTTAGCTTCATCAAAAGTCGCGTTTGAGTGCCCAAGAGCAACCGTCACACCTTCTCCAGTGATAGTCCGTACAAAGTCTTCTACACCTTCACGCTCTGGCGCAAGAGCAATTTTATTAAGCAAGCCATTAGCTGCTTTTTGCCAAGCACGAAACTCATCCATGCGAGGATCTTTCATGTAGGCAGGGTTTTGAGCCCCCTTGTATTTCTCTGTGAAATAAGGCCCTTCGAAATAGATTCCACGAATCTTGGCTCCACTTGCTTCCTGGTAACGAGCACCGATATTTTCAGTTACCGCGAGTAATTGCTCATAAGTTGATGTCAAAGTGGTTGGCAAGAAGCTCGTTACCCCCATGCTGAGGAGTCCTTCACTCATGGTATGAAGGGTTCCTTCGATATTATTATCCATAACATCCACACCGCCAAATCCATGAATGTGGGTATCTACAAGTCCTGGAGCAATGCTATAACCTGTATAGTCAATAATCTCAGCTCCCTCAGGAATCTGCTCGACATGTTTTCCAAACTTGCCGTCCACAAGTTCCAAGTAACCACCACGACGCACTCCGTGTGGGTAGAAAAACTGATCCGCTTTAATATAGTTAGGCATAATGTTAACCTCCTTAAAAGATTGATTCTACAATTTATTATGTCAATTACATTATAAACCTTTCTTTTTTATTTGTAAATGGTATAGACCTATTTTCTAGAGATATTTTAAAAGAGCTGGATTTCTCCAACTCTTCTCTTTTTAATACAAGTTATTTTGATTTAACTGGCTTGTCTTGAGCTGTTTGCAAGGCTGTAGCAATGGTATCTGCATACAATTTTGCTCCTGCTTCAATTTTACTGTTGTCACTTCCAAAATGGACTTGGTCTGTTCCAGTCCAAATTTCTGGATGTTCCTTAGCAACTTGATTCCAATCTGCTATCGTGATGTAAGGTGTCTTCTCTGCCAATTCTCTCATATAGGCAGCCTCTTTCTCAACGATTGCATAGGTCTCTTTTGTCTTATCTCCTTCATAAGGAGTCACCAAAACCATATGGTGGCCCTTAGGAAGATTTTTCACGATGCTATCCCAATCTTCCTTGTAATTTTCAGGATTATTTACCCCAGTTGCAATAACCACCATCTTTGGTAGAAATTTATTCTGGCTATTATTTAGCATGATTTCATTGGCAGTCTTGGTTGTTCTGCTGACTTGTGCATTAATCTGTGCTCCAGGAAGGGCTGTCTGCAAAGCTGTATTAGCTCTTAGCGCTACCGAATCACCAATTAACATAGTGCCATCAGCAATTCCTAAACTATCAGCTTCTGCTCGTTCTGTCATCACCTTGGTCTGGCTAATATTTGTTGCAGCTTGCTTCAAGCCATTGACAGTTAAGTCTGTCTCAAAAGCTCCCACTTGTGGCGCCATCAAAGTCACTAAAAAGACAATGAAGGCCAAGATTCCTGTACTTGCTGCAAGGATTGCGTGAATATGAGGCAGGGGACGAAGAGTTTGTAGAATAGGTGTGTCCTTTCCTGCAATCCAAGGTTCCAACACATAAAATGAAAGACTGGCGAATCCATAAGAAAAAATCAAAGTCAGTAACACAGCAAAAAGATTTGATGTCAACTGTGAGAAAATAATGTAGAAAGGCCAATGGAAAAGATAAACCGCATAGCTAGTATCCGCTAAAAAGCTGATCATCTTTGGCTCCTGCACGTTAGGAGTCTTTTCATGTAAGACACGCGCCGCCAAAATCATAGCAAGGGCTGCAAGGCTGGCAAGCAAGAAGCCCATAAGATAGGTAAAGAGATAGGTAAATTTGACAAAGAAGGTCAAAATGAGTAAGAATCCAAAACCTCCCCCAAAAACTAAAAGGGTCTTGCGTAAATCCCAGATTTTATCCAATTGCTTAACTAGGGAAGTCGTCTGACGAACGCCTACGATAGTTGCTAACACACTTCCCAAAAAGAATGGATAAACATGAGTTAAACTGGAGAAGTAAACAGAGGAATAAGAGGTTACTAGAAAACTACCAATAAACATGGAGAAGAAGCTGATCAAGAAGGCAGCAGCAGACAAGAGAAAGACCATCCCCCTCAACTGACCATTTGATTTAGCCTGTTTAGATAAGAACCAAACTGCCAATCCCCAGAGGATATAGTAGTGAACCTCAACAGCCAAGCTCCAATTATGAACAAACAAATGTGGAATGAACTGAGATTCATAACTCCCACCTGTTAGGAGCTCATAGAAGTTGGTCATGAAGCCTAAAACACCCGCAATCTGACCCCCAATTCCAGCCACATAATCTTGGCGAACTAGAAAAGTAAAGGGCATGGTTACCAAGACCATCAAAACCACAGGTGGCACAATCCGATAAAAGCGTCTCCTAAAAAATCCTATCAAGTCAATCTCATGATTTTTAGAAAATTCTTCGATGAGTAGAGCCGTAATCAGGAAGCCTGAAAACGTGAAAAAGACATCTACCCCGAAAAATCCTCCAGGAAAGATCGTCTGAAAGAAATGATACAAGAGTACCAGTAGTAAACCTGTAATCCTAATCAAGGAAAACCATTTAATGCGCATACGAGTTTATTCTCCCTTTCATTATACACTTTATTCTATCAAAAAAAGAAGAAAAATCCCAAGAGAAAACTTAGGATTTTTAGCTTATATCAATTCCAGTTTAAAAATTACGGCCTGACTTATTATAGCCATATTTTTCAACAAAATACTCACGGAATTCCAAGAGATTGTCATCCATGATGGCTTGTCGCACTTGCTTCATCAGGTTAAGCAAGAAGTAAAGATTGTGGTAGCTAGTCAAGCGGATACCGAAGGTTTCATCAGCCTTGAGCAGGTGACGAAGATAAGCGCGTGTATAGTTCTTACATGTGTAGCAATCACACTCAGGATCCAACGGCGTAAAGTCCTCAGCAAACTGGGCATTTTTGACAACCAAACGCCCCTGACTAGTCATACAAGTCCCATTACGAGCGATACGAGTCGGCAAGACACAGTCAAACATATCCACCCCACGAATCACCCCATCAATCAAGCTATCTGGCGCTCCCACACCCATCAAATAGCGAGGTTTGTTTTCAGGCAACAATTGGGTTGTAAAGTCCAAGACCGCATTCATCTCTTCGTGGGTTTCTCCCACTGCTAAGCCACCGATAGAGTAGCCTAGGAAATCCATGCTGACAAGGTCATGAGCCGATTGGCGACGCAGGTCTTCAAATCCAGCCCCCTGCACAATTCCAAATAACCCTTGGTCATGTGGACGACGGTGAGCCTTCAAACCACGCTCAGCCCAACGGCTTGTACGCTCGATTGATTTCTTAACGTAGTCGTATGGTTGATAAAACTGAGGACATTCGTCAAAGGACATCATAATATCTGAGCCTAGATTGTTCTGAATAGAAATGGCTTTTTCTGGTGACAAGAACATCTTAGAGCCATTGAGATGGTTTTTAAAAGTTACCCCTTCTTCTGTGATATTTCGGCTATCTGCTAGAGAATAAACCTGGAAACCACCACTATCTGTCAAGATAGGCTGGTCCCAATTCATGAACTTGTGGAGACCACCTGCGCGAGCGATGAGTTCATCTCCAGGACGAAGCCAGAGATGATAGGTGTTTGACAGGATAATTCCCGAACCCATCTCCTTCAATTCTTCAGGCGACTGAGTTTTGACAGTGGCTTGTGTCCCAACTGGCATAAACATAGGTGTTGGGAAGGTACCGTGGGGAGTGATGATTTCTCCCAGACGAGCTCCTGTGTGTTTTTCTTTCTTAATCAAACGATATTTGATTGGTGAATCTGACATTTTTTACCTCCGAAGCTGGGAAAGACAGTCCCAGTTCATACTTTGTGCCCAAGGGCATACTGTATGATTTTATCAAAAAAAGTAGGAACTGTCACGAACTATGGTATAATGAGAGAATGAAATACCCAAAAATTGATTTAAAAACCGTTCGTCTGCAAGCCAGACAATTTCAGGCTGAAAATCCCCGCCTCTTTCTCGTCTATCTCTTACCTAGCATGCTGGTCATTTTGTCTGGCTTCCTCAATCCCTTAGAGCGCATCAACGAGAGTGTTTTAGAACAACCCTTTTTAAGCGTACTTAGTCATGTATTCCAGGCCTACCTTTTTCCACTATTAGTCTCCTTTATCGGAACAATACTTCTAACCAGTTCCGTCTATACAACGCTGAAACTCATCAAGAATCCCGATACAGAACTATCCATCAAAAATAGTATCACTCTCTTTAACGAAGAGCACTTTTCACAAACCTTTTTGACTCTCCTTCTCAAACGCTTCTATCTCTTCTTATGGAGTATTCCTAGTTTGCTTGGGATTTACTTCCTCTTTTACAGTAGCTTTCTAGCAAAGAAATTCGTTGAAATCCATCCTGAATTTCCTAATCTGGATCTCTCGTCAATTGAAACCGAGCGTTTCCTCTTGACCTTTGGTCTTTACTTTCTAGCAAGTATCCTCTTGATGATTGTCGGAAATAGTCTCTATATTCCACAATACTATGCCTATTCGCAGGTAGAATTTCTCCTCTGTGACACCCTAGACTTAGGACAAGCCAAACCAGGACAAATCCTAAAAACCAGCCGTTTCTTAATGAAAGGTTACAAATTTCAGCGCTTTATTCTAGACCTACAACTCCTTCCTTGGTACTTCCTCAATTGGATTACTTTTGGGATTGCTAGTTTCTCACTCCTACCCTACATTCAAATTAATAAAATGATTTTTTACCGAGCAGTATTGGCTCGAAAACGTCCAAAAGCTTGAAGGTTGTTCCCTCAAGCTTTTTTCTATCAATGAGTTTCTCCGCCTATCAACTTGAGGTCCTGTTCTCCATGTTCTATAATGGCGCCGATTGCCACTTCTATCCCTCGCCTAATATCCACTAAACTCATAGCTGGAGTGGTCGGTCGATTCACCACCTGTTCCATCATATAAGGAATATGCATAAAACCTGCCTTAACATGTAGAAATTCCCTTTCTACCAAATAGAGGACTTGATACATCAAATGATTGCAGACAAAAGTCCCTGCCGTATTGGAAACAGAGGCCGGCAATCCCTCTTTTTTTATAGCTTGAACCATCGCTTTAATCGGTAGACTACTAAAGTAGGCCGGAGCACCGTCTAGTCGAATGGGAAGGTCAATCGGTTGATTACCCTCATTATCAGGAATCCGTGCATCATCTTGATTAATAGCCACTCGCTCAGGTGTCAAGCTGGTTCTTCCACCTGCTTGGCCGATACAAAGGATAAAGTCAGGTTGATAACGGTTCATCTCTTCTTCCAATACTTGAGCCGATTTGTGAAAGACTGTCGGTACTTCTAGCCAACGAACCTCCGCACCATGGATTTCAGCTGGTAAACCTTTAATGGCCTCCAAAGCTGGATTGACCTTTTCCCCTCCAAAGGGCTCAAAACCTGTCACTAATACTTTCATTTCTAACTCCTTACAAATTATTTCATGAAACACTTTTCTTAAAGACAAGTATAACATATTTCCCTTATTCTGGAGTGAAAAGGACTAGCGAGACTAGGATTGACCTTTTGAGTCTATTTAAAAAGTAAAATGCTGATCAAGGCTAAAATAGCTGGTCCACCTTGCTTCAAAATAATTTTCTTGTCTGCTGTCAGAGAGCCATAAGCCGCAGCCCCAATCACAAATAAGACAAAAATAGTCACAATTTCTAAATTCTGTGAAAAATAAATGCCATACAAGAGAAAGACTCCTAGCAGAGCATTATAAATCCCTTGATTTTTAAACAATGAGCTTACTGACGGACGAGCCAGTTCTTCCTTGTCCATATTAAAGACACGACCAGTTACTTCTGATTGCGTTGCAATACTTTCCAAATAAAAAATGTAAAAATGCTCCAAAGCAACAATCGTTGCTAAAATGAGTGTAATAATTGACATCTATTTCTCCTTAAATTTCTATATTTTCAATACCCAAAACCAATTTATTTAATAAACGGCTGAGTTCTGTTCTTTCAGACTCTGTTAAGATACTTTCCATCTCTTGCTTAACCTTGATATGCTGCAGAGGTGGATTCACCACTAACTGCTCCTTGGCATACTTCGTAGCTTCTACCAACACTTCCCGCTGATTTTCAGGATTGCGATGACGCTCCACCAAACCTTCCTTTTCCAGAATTTTGAAATGTCGGGTCAAAGCAGCCTGATCAATCTTCAAACGCTCCTGAACCGCTATTTGATTACAAGGGGAATGCTTCAACAAAAATAATAAAATTTGATACCGTGTCAAACTAATCCCAAGTCTTTTTTCAAACAATTGCGTACTCGCTTGCTCAGACAAGCGGAGTTGATAAAGCAGATCTTGAATCTCTATCACTTCTTTCTCCTTTTTGTTGATTTATCAATAGTTGATTAATCAAGTGTAATACAAAGTAAAATAGATTGCAAGAATGTTGCTTCAATCATTACAAAATGGTAACTTCCATTTTCCATTCATATTGATACTCAATGAAAATCAAAGAGAAAACTAGGAAGCTAACCGCAGGCTCTACTTGAGTACGACAAGGCGAAACTGATGTGGTTTGAAGAGATTTTCGAAGAGTATGACAAAGAAAAAAACGAACGAGAATCGCTTCCTATCACGAAAGCTAAATCTCATTCGTCAAAATAATATTACAAAGTCTGATTTATCCATTCATTGAAACGTGAACGTGATCATAGTGATTTTCTGTCACGCTACCACGGTCCGGCATTGGGTTCCAAGTGTTAGCTGGCCCATATTTGCTATCGAATGGAGCATAGAAACGTTGTTTCCAAATAATGTAACTAATTCCACGGCTGGCCATATTTTGAATAGCGTATTCCGCAATCTTATCCCCTAGTTCTGAGCTTTCTGGTACCATAAAGTCGATAGCCAAACCTTTTCCGTGATCTCCACTGTCTCCTGGACGGTAACCACTAAAGGATGTGATGCCAAACAAGTTGGCAATTTCTTCTTTAAAGGCAGCTGTTTGTGGTTGAAGGCCTGCATTTTCAGCTTTCGCTACCGCAAGTCCAGCATAATCGGGCGCTGCTGGAGCTGCGTAAGTTGCTGAAGTTGTTTCGGCTACCTTTTCTTCTACTGGTGTTGTAGTTGCTTCTACTGCTGATTCAGCTTGAGTGCTTGCTTGAGTTTCATCTTTCTCAGCTGGAGTCGTTGCCTGAGGAGCTGCTTCTGCAACTGCACTACTTGTTTCGGCTGTTTGCTCCTCTGGGACAGAAGTTCCTGTAGATGGTGTCACTTCTTCTGAAACAGTCACTGTATCTGTAACTTCTGAACTTGTTGCTACTTCTTTTATACTTGTATTTTCTACCTCTTTTGGCGCTTCTGCAATCGGTTGAGAAAGGTCTGCAACCTGAACAGTTTGATCATCAACCGTCACTTGATTGGTTGTCAAATCTGCTGTCGCAGTTGTCACTTCGTCACCAGAAGCTGCTTGAGGAGTTTGGATTTCGACTTCTGTTACTTCTTCTGCTTCATTGACGGTCGTTGTCAAAATAGTTTCTGGGAAAATCAAGTCCATATTCGTGATTTTATTCAAATTCGCAAGAACTGTGACATCTACACCCAAGGCCTCTGCAATGGTGCTCAAGGTATCACCATACTGAACGGTATAACTTGTTTTGTTGTCCGTTTTAGTCAAATCGTTTTGGATTTGCTCAACACTACGTGCAGTCCAAAGAACTTCTTCTGCTTGAGTTGCCAATACTGGGGCAAATGACAAGGCTACTGTTGAGGCTAATAATATTCTTTTCTTCATTCTTTCAAATTCCTTTCAAATGAGTACCTGTCTATCATAACACAAAAAATGCAGAAAAAAAGCCCTCTCGGGCCTATTTAACAGAACTGTCTATTCCTTGTAACAAACTCGATTACTTGAAATAGTTTGTTAGGTCTCTGTCACAAAACTGACACAATATTTTTATCACTTAACCTTAAAAATAAGAGGAATATCTGCTAACGCTTGAATCCTGTAATTGCCTTCATAAGACGACTCTAAAAAGTTGATACTTTGAATTCCACTATTCTGGGCAAATTCCACATCCAGAGTCCGATCCCCTATATAATAGGTCTTCTCAGAATCCAACTGATACTTGCCTAACAGATAGGTAGCCGCTTCTGAACTTGGCTTCCGCGCAAAGCCACTCTGACTTGTTAAAATCTCTGTAAAATAAGATTCCAAACCCAAGTCTCTTAGAATGGTAAAAGCATTATCTCCTTTATGAGTGTAGACAAACTGTTGAATTCCTACTTGGTCTGCCCAAGACAACACTTCACGCGCACCTGGCATCAAAACTACCTGAGCATTCTTCTCAGCCAGACTCTGGGCACGGACTTGATTGAGCACTTCCACATCCAGATTTCTATCTTCTGCTACCCGCACAAGCAAATCTTGCACCGAATACTTGAGGATATACTCTCTCACCTGCTCCTTATCATAAGGAATAGAAAACTGAGCAAAAGTTTCCTCAATCCCTGACAAAATCGCTTCGTAAGAGTCCAATAAAGTCCCGTCTAAATCCCAAATAAAAGCTGTTTTTTTCATTTCCTATCCTTTCAAGCTCATATAATGCTGGTAACGGTAACGTAGAAATAACCAACGAAAACCATTATCCAAAAGGGTTCCGGCCCAAATACCGGGCAAGCCCCAACCAAGCACAATCCCCATCAGATATCCTGTTCCAATGCGGATACACCACATTCCTATACTTGTCGCATAAAAGGGAAGCCGAGCATTGCCCAAACCCTGCCAGACTGCTGTATAGATGACTGTTCCTATCGTCATAGGAGTACCAAGTAGTGAAAAAAGTGTCACTAGAACACTAGCCTCCACCGCTAGAGAATCAGTCGTATAGAGATGAGTTAGTGGTATACCCAAGACATAGATACTAAAGGTCAAGGGTAACATGAGGACCAGAGAGAGCCAAAAGGCTTGTTTACTCAACTTATCTACTCTATTCCAATTATCCTCTCCAACTGCTCGAGCTACCAGCATGACCGTTGCCGTAGCAACTCCAAAAGCAGGCATATAGTTAAACTGGGTCAAGACTTCTCCGACTGCATTTCCAGCCACCGCCTCCGTTCCAAAAGAAACAACCAAGGCAATGATCACGACATCTCCAGCCCGCATCATGAGCCGCTCTCCAGCTGCTGGCAAAGCTAAGGTCAATAGTTCCTTATCTAAACCAAAAGTCGGTTTCTCAACAGGCAACTTTAATTGCGACCATAAAATCACAAGACCTACCAAACGAGACAGAATTGTCCCCCAAGCAACACCAGCTATCCCCATATCCAGAACAAAAATAGCTAGACTGGAAAAGAGAATATTCAAGGCATTGGATAAAAAACTAACATAGAGGGGCAAACGTGGATTATGCGTTGCACGAATCAAGGCTCCCAGACTCGTCATCAATCCCAAAAGAACAATCGACCCGCCTACCAAAGATAGGTAGAGTCCTCCACTTTCGGTCACAGCCTGTTCAGTCCCCAAAAGTCCTATCATCTCTTGTCCAGCGAAGATAGACAAAGTTCCTAAAAGGAAACTTAATAGTAAAGTAATCTTCAACGCCTCAGTCACATGATAGGCTAGCATAGATTGATCCTTCTGCCCCAAACTTTTTGAAACAACACTGGAAATAGCAGCTCCCAGAGCGATGAAAATCGCCTGATAAATCGTGATAATATTGCCAGCTACTGAAACACCTGAAATAGCTATCAATCCTAAATGAGCAACCAAATAACTATCCACCATCCCTATGAGCATCTGCAAAAAGTTTTCGCCCATAGCTGGTAAGGCAATATTAAGAATGTCTTTATTTTTCTTAAACAATCCTTCCTCCTGATGAAAAGAAACTCAGTTGGTTTCCCAACCGAGTTTACTCCCTCTGTCTTAAAGTTCTAGATAAGCCTCAACCGCTGCTTGCATGTCAGCAGCCGCCACAGTTGTCTTATGACGAACTAGAGCTGTTTCAAGCCCATCAACTGCAGGTGGCACAGCCACTCCTGAGATTTCATGTAGTTGAGCTAAGGCTTCAAAGTCAGTCAAGCCAACTTTCCCAGTTACAGCTTCTACTGCAACCACTGGGAACTTGTATGGACTAGCTGTTGAAGCAATCACCGTCTTAGTCACATCGCCAGTAGCCGCTTGGTATTTTCTATAAACTGCTGAGGCAACCGCCGTATGTGGATCCTCGATATAAGAATCTGACTCATAAACACGCTTGATTTCTGCCACTGTTTCTTCCTCAGTCGCATATTCAGCTGCAAAGAGGTTAAGAATCTCTGCATCAAAGTCTGTCAACTCATATTGTCCTTGCTTGTTCAAGGCATTCATGAGTTCAGCTGTCTTAACTGCATCATTACCCAAAAGATGGAAAATCAAACGCTCCAAGTTTGAAGATACCAAGATATCCATAGATGGACTAGTTGTTACTTTAAACTCACGTTTCTTGTCGTAAACACGTGTCTTGAAGAAGTCTGTCAAGACATTGTTATCATTTGAAGCACAGATTAATTTACCAACTGGAAGACCAATTTGTTTAGCATAAAAGGCAGCCAAGATATTTCCAAAGTTTCCTGTTGGTACTGTGAAGTTAACCTTTTCACCAGCCACAATTTCACCAGTCTTAACCAACTGAGCGTAGGCATAAACATAGTAGACAATTTGTGGCACCAAACGGCCAATATTCATAGAGTTAGCCGATGAAAATTGCAACTTGTTGGCTGCCAACTTCTCACGAAGAGCCACATCGTTAAACATGTGCTTCACATTTGTTTGCGCATCGTCAAAGTTACCATCAATAGCAATAACATGAGTATTGTCGCCAGTCTGAGTGGTCATTTGCAACTCTTGAACCTTGCTGACACCATCCTTTGGATAAAAGACGATAATCTCAGTACCAGGTACATCTGCAAATCCTGCCATAGCAGCTTTACCAGTATCACCAGATGTCGCTGTTAAGATGACAATCTTGTTCTCCAAACCATGCTTCTTAGCAGCTGTTGTCATAAAGTATGGCAAGATAGACAAGGCCATATCCTTAAAGGCAATTGTTGAACCATGGAAAAGTTCCAAGTTATATTGTCCGTCTAATTTCACTAATGGCGCGATAGTTGGAGTATCAAATTTGCTATCGTAGGCATTGTTGATACAGTAGTCCAACTCCTCAGCTGTAAAGTCATCTAAAAATGCTGACAAAACTAACTTAGCAACTTCCTGATAAGAAGCATCTTTCAATTTGTCAAAGTCCAAATCTACCTTTGGATAAGTAACCGGTGTAAACAAACCACCGTCCGTCGCCAAACCTTGTAAAATAGCTTGGCTGGCAGTTACTGTATTGTTAGCATTACGCGTTGATTGATAAACTAATGTCATTACTCTCTATCCTTTATCTATAGTCTTTTCCATTATATCATGATTTTTCAGAAAATTCTCCCTTTGTAAAAGAAATTATAGTCCAAATTCTTTCTTCAAAGGCTCTAAATAAATCATTTCTTGTTTATTTCTCATCTTCAGGCCTTCCTCAGCTAGCAAGAGTAAGTCTTTTGAAAACTCTATAATCGCAGTTTTCTCCTCATCTGTTAGCTTTTTCTTAGAAAATTGCCGCCTTAAAGACTTATAATTTCTCCCAAATGCTTTAAAGAAAGGTGCGATTTCTAAGTAAGATTCAAGTTTCTCTAAATTAACTAATAATCCCAAGTGAAAAGCTGCAGAAGCAAAAGTCCTATCAAGTGGCTGTGTACACACACTACGAAACTCAATTGTTCCTCGAATCGTTAAGTCTTGGTACTGATAACTGCGATGAGTTTCAAAATCCTTCTCTTGAGGATAAATAATAATCTCATCCCCATTAAGTGCATATGCTTGGATTTCAGGTGTAGGCAAATAGTCCCTTGCCTGAATGGGATAAAAATAATAGGTTTGTTCATCACGTTCCGCAGTAAAAATTGCAGAATGATCTAGATAATCAAAAAAATCAGCTTCATCATTAAAAAGTCTAGCATTGACACCAACATTCTCTGGATAGATACCATGCATCGATTCTTCCCAAAAAATATCTCTTGAGATTTTTGTATCCCAATCCGCACCTGTAAACTCAGAGTTTGCAAATAAATAAGCCTTAGCCCCTTCAATTTGGGTAAAAGCATTAATCACTCGTAAGTAGTTAGACTTTGAAACATCCAACTGAACCTGACTCCCACAAATAAACGCTCCGTATTCAGGGAATTGATGTAAGTTTGATTTAGTCACATTTCTACTCAAATTCAAATAGTCCATCAACATCTGATAGCGTGGGTAAGCCACTGGACAATTCTCATTTATATCCCAGTTAGGATGAATACCGCAGCCAACGATAGCATGATTTGATTCAGCTAACTTCTTCTGGATTGCTTCCATATAAATACTAAAACGTTTTTTAACTTCTTGTATCGTTTCAGCCTTACCAAATGCAAACTCAATTGTAGTATAGGAAACTTCAAATAAAATAGCATCATGACTTACTGTATCCACTAACTGAATAGGAGTTCCAAAATCATCTACCTTTTCAACAGTAAAATCAAAAGAAGAAACTAAATATCGGAATAAGTGCTTGATAACTTCAACATTTGTAGCATCCCCTTCCAAGTTTACAACAGGATATTCCAACTCAATCCCAACAAACAATTCAGGATTTTCTTTAATATTTTTCAAATACCGATGTTTTAATAAATCGATAGAACGAGACATACTTCCCTACACTTTCATAATCTAAATAAAATTTGAATAACTATTATTATAGCAAAAATAATATAAAAAAGGAACGAAGATTTACAACGTTCCTTAACTCTATACTATACCGGCGGCCGGGGTCGAACCGGCACGTCCTTGCGGACACTGGATTTTGAGTCCAGCGCGTCTGCCAATTCCGCCACGCCGGCAAATAGTAACTGGGGTAGCTGGATTCGAACCAACGCATGAGGGAGTCAAAGTCCCTTGCCTTACCGCTTGGCTATACCCCAATAATATAAAATAGGCGAGTGATGGGGATCGAACCCACGCATGCCAGAGCCACAATCTGGTGTGTTAACCACTTCACCACACCCGCCATAATTTTATTAACACGGGCAGTAGGAATTGAACCCACACTGAAGGTTTTGGAGACCTTAGTTCTACCTTTAAACTATGCCCGTAACTAAAGTAATGGAAGGGGAGGGATTCGAACCCCCGAACCCGAAGGAGCGGATTTACAGTCCGCCGCGTTTAGCCTCTTCGCTACCCTTCCGAAAAATATATAATGGCGCGAGACGGAATCGAACCGCCGACACATGGAGCTTCAATCCATTGCTCTACCAACTGAGCTACCGAGCCTTATTGCGGGAGCAGGATTTGAACCTACGACCTTCGGGTTATGAGCCCGACGAGCTACCGAGCTGCTCCATCCCGCGTTAATACAAAAGGAGGATGTGGGATTCGAACCCACGCACGCTTTTACACGCCTGACGGTTTTCAAGACCGTTCCCTTCAGCCGGACTTGGGTAATCCTCCAAAATAGTCCGTACGGGATTCGAACCCGTGTTACCGCCGTGAAAAGGCGGTGTCTTAACCCCTTGACCAACGGACCAAACTTTATGGGCACGAGTGGACTCGAACCACCGACCTCACGCTTATCAGGCGTGCGCTCTAACCACCTGAGCTACGCGCCCAA
>NZ_JAHUZC010000008.1:0-109947 GCF_019218685.1 Streptococcus vulneris
AACTGAAAATATAGCTATTTTTTAAGGCATTGGAATTTGATGTAAATATATGTAATGGTGTTTTTAAAAGTAGACGGTTTGTTAATCGCAGTCAGTTACTCTTTAGATGCTCCAATGAATCAGTTTATTGATAATATGAAAGTATCTAGAGAGTGGAAGAATGTTGAAGATATGTACGTTATATCCAGCTTTGTTGAGGGAGATGATGTAGGTACATATGCAGGAACTACAAATTCCCTTGAGCGCAGTATGTATAACTTTTACCAGCGTATATCTGAGCTTCCAGGTGTCTATATTGCCCAAGGAAAATTTCTTAATCAGGAGTACCTTGATGCAGTCTATGGGACATACCAGCATGTCCCTAAAAAACCATTTTGGTATTTGAAATTCTCCTATAATTACCTGCAAGACCTAGGTATTCCCCTAAGTGATGAAGAGTTGCTAGAGATGAGGAATGGTACTCGACTTTATCTTCTACCTAACACGCTCAATACAGAAGAACTTGAGGTGATGAAGGCGTATTTACAGGAAAGTGTCACTGTAAAACCGGGGGATTTACAAACTAATTTCACAGAAAATCAGAAATTTATGTTCAAGGTTTACCAACCGTCTCGACCAATATTTACTTGGTCAGATTCCATTTCTTATGGTACAACTAGTGAGAATCCAGTTATTTTTATCTCAACACCAGAGAATTTATATTTCATGGAGTCGGCAAACTTAGTTGTCAGTGGCTATAATGGTCTTTTGAAGATTCGTGATAGGGAAACGATGGAACAGGTAGTGTCCGTTTTAGAAACAGAATTTCCAGATTTAACGGATAATCGGTTGAGTTTTACAACTGTCAAGAACTTTATCAATGGTCTTCAAAAAGATCTGAGTTATACATTTTATCTTTTCGGCACAATCATAGCGATTATCATCATTACGATGATGGCTATTTTCTGGAGTTTTGTCTTAATGTACCGCTTGTTATTTGAAGAAAAATTGTATGTCCAATACTTTATAGGATTCTCACCATGGAAAAGATATATTGGTGTGCTTTCTCTCATTATTAGTTTTTCTGTGATGGAACTAATCGTTTCTATCTTGGTGGGTTCTAAGTTGGGAATAGTCATGACACTAGCTACATTTGCTTTTCAGATAATGCTTCTTTATTTCAGTTTGTTCCGTAAAGAAGGAGAGAGTATCATACAATCATTTAAGGAGTAATCTCATGTCTAGAATTTCAGTACAAAATGTATCAAAACAATTTGGTTCAAGAGAAATTTTCAAAGACTTAAGCTTTGATATTGAGGAAAATGAATTTGTAGCTTTAGTAGGACCTTCTGGTTCTGGAAAATCGACTATCCTCAATATGATTGGACTATTGGATGCTGTTGACAGTGGTAAAATCCTAATCAACGGAAAAGTTTTGCCTAAGGTAAATTCGCAATCAGCAGTTCATTATCGAAGGAATGTCATCAACTATCTTTTTCAATCCAATGCACTCATTTCTACATCTAGTGTGAAAGATAACCTGATGCTTGCCATGACTTTTTCGAATTTCTCTAGACAGGAGAAAGAGCAGAGAATCAAGGAAACGCTAGAATTTGTTGGTCTACAAAATCGGTTAAATAGTAAAATCAATGAATTATCGGGAGGTGAACAGCAGAGAATTGCGATTGTGAGAGCTATTTTAAAGCCCGGAGATATTGTCCTAGCAGATGAACCAACCGGATCATTAGATCCTGAAATGTCTCAAAAAGCATTCGATTTGATTCGAACTTTGAGAGATCAATTTGGTAAAACAATTTTGGTTGTTACGCATAACATGGAGCAAGCACGGCAATGTGATAGGATCATTTCACTGGAGTCGGTTCTTGTAAATTAACTCAACCATTATTAGCACTTGATACGGTTACTTTTGATTATGGAATATCGAAGGTGGAGAGTTCAAACATGAAAAAATTTACATACGATGTTATAAAACAGCCAAATTTGTCTAATCGTTTGGAGTTAAAAACACATGTACTGGTTGAAAATCATATTGATGATGTCATTTGTCTGCATATCATTGCTAGTAATAAATTATTAGATATGGTTATTTTGAACCCATTTCAAAAGAACACTATATTTATTCCATGTTATTTTGAGGAAGATATTGTGAAAGTCAAAGATGATTATGAAGTTGAGTGGGCTTTGTTAGAATTTCAAAAATTTAGAGCATTTTCGGCTTAGTAATATGTGTTGAAGACTCAAAATCTATGGTAAAAAGTAGCTTTGAAAACGTATTACCTCCAAAGATTTAGTTAAATAATGATTTAACACAAAAAGAAATTATTGAAGTTCTGGAAAGATGTTGTTTCAGTATAGAAATAAGTCTTGAAAAACTGGATTTGAAGAATTATTTTGATTATATTGTTTCGGATGACAATTGCTATTGAAGATTCGTACTCAGGGATACAGGGTTCAACTAGTGCTGGTATTGCTACTATTGGATATTACGATAACCGATTGCCTTTATTTAATACTAAGGCAAATTGTAAGGCTGGAAGTATGCAAGAAGTATTGAACGTAATTCAATCACAAGATGAGTTTTAAAACGTCTAGACGTACTTAGAAAAATAAAAAAAGCGATATAGCAATTTGCTATATCGCTTTTTTTATTTTTCTAAAAACAGCAGTAAAAATACATAATTTTTCACTCTTAATAGTGAAGTCTAAAAATTGAGAGAGTTTTATGAAAAATCGTTCACCGCCATTTCCTACCTTATCAAATTTATATAAGGAGGAATAAAATAGTGTATTTTATCTATGTGAATGGGTTAAAAGTCCCTGTTTCCAGAGAAGTTCTTGTATGATTAATTTGTGAACATTTTCCTATAATTTTGTAATATTTTTGAGACTATAATATATTAGATAAACATGTCTTTTGTGTTTCACTTTATTTTACAATAAGACTAATTTTTGAAAGTCAGTAATTTTAAATAGTTGATAAAATATTTGCTCTCAGACGGTTAATAGATATGCTTATGAGAAGTGTTTAATAAATTAATTTTAGTTCAAAATGTCCAGTTTGGACACTTTGAAAGATTTCTTAGTTTTATATATTATACTTTTCTCAGGAGAAAGCTAGATGTACAGACGTTTGAGAGATTTGAGGGAAGATCACGATTTGACCCAAAAACAAATAGCTAAAATACTTTCGTTTACAAACTCAGCTTATGCTAAAATTGAACGGGGTGAGCATGCCTTGACGGCAGATGTATTGGTAACTCTCTCAAACTTTTACGATGTCAGTACAGACTATCTATTGGGATTGATAGATTTTCCTGATAAAATTCGCTTTAGAAAATAATCTCCTCAATTGCATAGAGTGTGAAAATGAGGAGATTTTTTATTTGTTCTTTGACAATTGAATAGTCCAAAATGGTACTTTCCTCATTTGTGGAGCAGATTTGAATGGCTCGCCATGATAAGAGCGATTTTAAAACCATCAATAAAATAGAGCGATACTTTATATGCCATGATACAAATGATATACAATGATACTTCTGACCGTTCAGGCTGCCACCGTAAAAGAGCAGCAAGTGAAATTCTTATGATGACTTCATCAGTCATGCCATGGAGGTGAAAAAATCTAAGAAAGGAAGTAGTAAAATCATGGAAACAGTAAACTATAAAGATTTAGTTGCGATTGGTTTTCCAGAGCACACATCAAGAAATATTATTAGACAAGCAAAAAAGATTGCTGTAAAAAAGTTTGAAGAAGCTAGAAAAAATGATAAGAATGCGGTACAATTAGGATGTTCACCTTTCGATAATAAAAGGTTAGGCATTGCTCCTAAAAATATTGTAGAAAATTTAATTGGTATTTCTTTTTCAGATATAGAAGGTGAGAAAAATGGTTATATCAAAGACAAAGAAATATAAAGGTGTATACAAAGATTCAAAAGGAAAAATTTATTTTCAAATTGAATTAGGAGTTGATCCAATAACTGGGAAAAGAATTCAAAAGAAAGGAAGGAAAAATCAACAGGGACTACCGTTTAATTCTTTTAAGGAAGCATATGAAGAGATACTTCGTTTAAAACATGAATTTGTGAACTCTACTATTAATAATAGTTTTCTAACTTTTAGAGAGTTTATGGAAGAGATTTATTTAAAATATTATCAACAAAAAGTTCAATTTGTAACTTATCAGACCGCTTTACCACATCATCAGTTATTTATTAAGCAATTTGGTAGTAAAAAATTATCAGATATTAGTACTATTGACTGTGAAAGATTTCGCTTAGCTATTATAGACAAGTATTCTAGTAACTATGCTAAAAATATGTGGTCTAGATTTAAAGCATGTCTGGGCTATGCAGAAAGATTGGGTTATATTGATAGAGTTCCTTTTAAAGGATTAGATAATCCTAGAGGAAAGCACCCTGATACAAAATTTTGGACATTTGATGAATTTAAGAAGGTAATAAACTCTTTTGATATTAGTGAGTATGAGGGACTCCATAATTACACGACGATCTGGTTATATTTTATGACTGGTTTAAGAGTTAGTGAGGGTATTGCTCTTAAATGGGAAGATATTGATTTTGAACGTAAATGGATTCATGTTCATTCGACGATTGAGAAAGATAAAAACGGTGTATGGTATGCTAAACAACAAACAAAGACAGTAGCAGGGAATCGTAAAATTGATTTAGATGATTTTACGATTACAACACTTAAAAAATGGCGAGAAGTTCAAATCAAGAATGATGATAAAGATTATGTAATATCACGTTTTGGTGCCCCCTTGTGTAAGTCTACAATTTCTAGGATAATAAAAAGGCATGCTAAGATTACTGGTGTACCAGAAATTACGGGGAAAGGATTAAGACATAGTCATGCATCTTATCTTATAAATGTGTTACATAAGGATACTTTATATGTTTCATATCGATTAGGACACGCTGATAAGTCAACCACGTTGAATACATATAGTCACTGGTATTATTCAGGTGATTCAACAATTTCAGAAGAGATTACAAACAGTTTAGATAATCTTGGATTATCAATTTACCTACCAAATTCCTGCCAAAGTTGAAAATGGAGGAATTAACCCACTAATACTGGGCGGAAATAAGATTAGCAAATTGTTACTCTTAAATAATAGAGTAACTACATTAGTAGCTTAAAAACATGATTAAACCGCTATTCTTAGGAGTAGCGGTTTTTCTTTTTATGTGCCAAGGGCAAAAAAGGGAAAGGAATCTTTAAAAGTGAGGAGAGTTAGATTGAAAGAATCACATTTGTAAATCGAAATGATGGATATTTGTATCATGTCATAAATCGTTATCAAACGATAATATTGATTTTCTTACAAATTAAGAGTATAATTTATAAAAATGAGTGTTCACTCAATTTTTGTGAAATTAAGGAGTAAAGAAAATGGTTGTTAAAGCAATAGAGTACAGTCGTTTCGGTAACGAAGAGGTCTTGGATTTGCTGAAGATCGACTCTACAGCCTTGGATGTTAATCAGGTGAGAGTAGAAGTTCATGCTGTTGGTTTAAATCCTATTGATTATAAAACTTTTGAGGGAGCGAAACCCCTTCGATTTCTATCTTTTATAACGAAATTAAGGAAACCAAGTCGTTGGTTTGAATCTAAATCATCTTTATTTCCAAGAGGTGTGGGGAGAGATTTTTCTGGAGTTATTACAGAAGTTGGAAATGAAGTAACTAGGTTTTCAGTAGGAGATAAGGTGTTTGGAACAATGATTAGTGATCCTGGTTTGGGAACTAAGAGGGGAGCTTTAGCAACAGAAATTTGTGTCAATGAATCAGAAATTGTATTGAATCCAGAGATGATCGACATGACTCACGCAGCTACTATGGGAGTAGCTGCTCTAACTGTGGGTGGGGCTTTTAGAAGAATCGGTTTAAATTCAAGAGATACTGTTGTTATTTCAGCTGCAGCAGGAGGTATTGGAAGTATTGCAGTACAGTATGCAGTTGCTAAGGGGGCGACAGTGATTGGAATAGCAAGTAAGAAAAATGCAGAGTATCTGAAGTCTTTAGGTGCCATACCAGTAAGTTACGAAGATAATATCAAGAAGGCTCTTCTATCAGCTAGTCCAACGCCTATTACAAAATTTTTGGATTGTTATGGATCTGATTATGTTAGATTGGCTTTTAGTTTAGGCTTGAAGGGGACAGCTATTGGGACATTAGTACCTTCGCCCTATGTTATGATAAAAGGTGCTCAGTTTACTGGTCCTAGACATTCCACATATGATGATTTTAGCACTTTAGCTGAAATGGTCTCAGACGGGAAGATTCAGCTGAAAATTGATCAAGTGTATGACTTTTCTCTAAAGTCAGTTAGAGAAGCCTATCGTAGTCTGAAAATGGGACACAGTCGAGGCAAAAAAGTCGTAAAAGTAAGAGAGTAGAAGAGAGGTGCTAGCGATGAAAAGTTTAGAACAAAAGTATGCTCAGACGTTAGAAGTTAGCAACTTAAGCTTGAAACAACGTCGAGTATTATTATCAAGCTTAAAATTATTCTCAGAAATTGGATTTGAGAATACAACGTCCAGCCTTATTGCCGAACGAGCTGGAGTGTCAGAAGGAACTGTTTTTAGTTACTTTAAAACAAAGGAAGGTATTTTAGAAGCCATTTTATCTACTTTTCTAGAACAGGTTATTCCAGAAGTAATTGCGGATTTCTCAGAAAAAAAATTCACAGTAGATCAAGAAACTTTTCCCTTCTTTTTAAAAAGTATTGTTCGAGATAGGCTCTTTTTCATTCAGGAGAATCAAATGCATGTTAAAATTCTCTTGGGGCGTTCTTTTATTGATAAAAATCTTTCTATCCAGTTAGGAAATATTATTGTTCAATCTATAATAGAACCAATTAGCCCTGTTTTAAATCAATTTAAAGAAAAAGGACTTATTCTAAATTGGTCAAATGAAAGAATTGTTCGATACATTTTAGCATTGAGTTTTTCTTATCTTATTCCCATGATGTTGAATGATGAAAGAACTATAAACATAGATGAAGCAGTTGATGAGATTGTTGAATGTTTGTCATCTGCCCTAATGAAAGTAAAATAAATTCGGATGTTAAAACTCACTGTTAATGGTGAGTTTTTTTGATTCAACATAAAAATCCCCAATCGTAGCGATTGAGGATTAAGCAAATGAGTCTTAAACAATACCTTGTGCAATCATAGCGTTTGCTACATTTTCAAAGGCAGCAATGTTAGCTCCTGCAAGGTAGTCTTTATCAAGACCGTATGTTTCTGAAGTTGTTTTAGCTGTGTTGAAGATGTTTGTCATGATGTCTTTGAGACGTCCATCAACTTCTTCACGAGTCCATGAGAGGCGAAGGCTATTTTGGCTCATTTCAAGAGCTGAAACGGCTACACCACCAGCGTTGGCAGCTTTTGCAGGTCCGTAGAAGATACCATTTTCTTTGTAGACTTTGATGGCATCAAGGTCGCTTGGCATGTTGGCACCTTCAGATACACAGATCACGCCTTGAGCAACCAAACGTTTAGCTGCTTCACCGTTGATTTCGTTTTGAGTCGCACATGGAAGAGCGATATCATAGTTTCCAGTGTAAGTCCATACAGAACCTTCATGATAAGTAGCAGATGCTTTTTCAGCAGCATACTCAGTCAAACGAGCGCGTCGTTTTTCTTTAACGTCAACCAAAAGATCGAAGTCGATACCATTTTCATCGATGACATAACCATTTGAATCAGATACAGAGATAACAGTTGCACCAAGTTCAGTTGCTTTTTGAAGAGCGTATTGGGCTACGTTACCAGAACCTGAAATAACCACTTTCTTACCAGCAAAGCTATTACCGTTAGCTTTAAGCATTTCTTCAGTGTAGTAAACCAAACCATAACCAGTTGCTTCTGGACGAATCAAGCTACCACCAAATCCAAGAGGCTTACCAGTCAAGACACCAGCATCAAATTGATTAAGGCGTTTGTACTGTCCGTAAAGGTAACCAATCTCACGTCCACCAACACCGATATCACCAGCAGGTACGTCAAGTGATGGGCCGATGTATTTTTGCAATTCAGTCATGAAGCTTTGGCAGAAGCGCATCACTTCAGCATCTGTTTTACCTTTAGGATCGAAGTCTGATCCACCTTTACCTCCACCGATAGGAAGTCCAGTCAAGACGTTTTTAAAGATTTGTTCAAATCCGAGAAATTTCAAAATCCCTTGGTTTACAGTTGGGTGGAAACGAAGTCCGCCTTTGTATGGTCCAACAGCTGAGTTGAATTGAACACGGTAGCCGCGGTTTACTTGAACTTTTCCATCACGGTCAACCCAAGGAACACGGAAAGAAATCACGCGCTCTGGTTCAGTAATACGTGCCAAGATATTTTCTTCGATATACTCAGGGTGTTTTTCAAATACAGGTTCTAAAGTGTTGAAAAATTCTTCAACAGCTTGGAGGAATTCAGCCTCGTGCCCGTTACGAGCTTTCACAGTTTCAAACACGCTTTGGATATATTCTTTAGCAGATGTCATATCGTTCTCCTTAAATTCTAATTTAATTATGTGAGTCATTATAGCAGATTTTTTTTTTACTGTAAAGAAAAAAACAGAAATTTTCTAAAAATTCTATCAATTTAGTTTTGACATTTAGTTTTGAGGCTTTTTGAAAATAGATAAAAAACGAACGTTTTTCTTATAAATGATTTTATTAAAGAGAAAATCTGAAAATATGGTATAATATTAGCAATAAAAGGAATCTGGAGGATCAGAATCATGGTATCAACGAAAACGCAAATTGCTGGTTTTGAGTTTGACAATTGTTTGATGAATGCAGCAGGTGTGGCTTGTATGACGATAGCAGAGTTAGAGGGCGTTAAAAATTCAGCGGCAGGAACTTTTGTGACTAAGACAGCAACCTTGGACTTTCGTCAGGGGAATCCTGAGCCACGCTATCAAGATGTTCCACTTGGTTCTATCAACTCTATGGGCTTGCCAAATAATGGCTTAGACTATTATTTGGATTATCTTTTGGATTTGCAAGAAAAAGAGCCAAACCGAACTTTCTTCTTATCTCTAGTTGGTATGTCTCCAGAGGAAACCCATACTATCTTGAAAAAAGTCCAAGAGAGTGAGTTTCGTGGTCTGACTGAGCTAAACCTCTCCTGTCCAAATGTTCCAGGTAAACCTCAGATTGCCTATGATTTTGAGACAACAGACCGGATTTTGGCAGAGGTATTTGCCTACTTCACCAAACCTCTTGGAATTAAATTGCCACCATATTTTGATATTGTTCACTTTGACCAAGCGGCAGTTATTTTCAATAAGTATCCTCTTAAGTTTGTCAACTGCGTCAACTCTATCGGAAACGGCCTTTATATAGAAGATGAGTCTGTCGTTATTCGTCCTAAAAATGGTTTTGGGGGGATTGGTGGTGAGTATATCAAACCGACTGCTCTAGCTAATGTTCACGCCTTTTATCAACGTTTAAATCCTCAAATCCAAATCATCGGAACAGGTGGCGTGTTGACTGGTCATGATGCCTTTGAACATATCCTCTGTGGAGCAAGTATGGTGCAGGTGGGAACCACCCTTCACAAAGAAGGCGTCAGTGCTTTTGACCGCATTACCAATGAACTGAAAGCAATCATGGCGGAAAAAGGGTACGAGATCCTAGAAGATTTCCGTGGGAAATTGCGCTATATTGACTAAATTCATTAAAAAATCAGAAGAAAGGAGAGAAGATGCTAGCCATTGAAGAAAGTCAGAAGTTGACTTCATCAAATTTACCGAGCCTGAGCCTTTTTACAGGGACAGATCAGGGTCAGTTTGAAGTGATGAAGAGTCAAGTGTTGAAACAGATTGGTTATGATTCTGTCGACCTAAACTTTGCCTACTTTGATATGAAAGAAGTAGTTTACAAGGATGTGGAACTGGAGTTGGTCAGCCTTCCTTTCTTTGCGGATGAGAAAATCGTGATATTGGATCATTTTGTCGATATCACGACTTCTAAAAAGCGCTTTTTAACAGATGATGAGCTCAAGTCGTTTGAAGAATACCTTGATAACCCTTCGCCAACAACCAAGTTGTTGATTTTTGCTGAAGGAAAACTGGATAGCAAGAGACGGCTGGTAAAATTACTTAAGCGTGATGCCAAGGTTTTTGACGCAGTAGAAGCCAAAGAACAAGAATTGCGCCAGTATTTCCAAAATTGGAGCCAGAAAGAAGGTCTGCAGTTTGCTAATCATTCTTTTGAAAATCTTCTCATCAAGTCGGGTTTTCAATTTAGTGAAATTCAGAAAAATCTCCTCTTTTTACAGTCCTATAAGGAAGACTCTGTTATCGAGGAAGAGGATATTGTTAACGCAATTCCCAAGACCTTGCAGGACAATATTTTTGATTTAACTCAGTTTATTCTGACTAAAAAGATGGATCAGGCGCGTGACTTGGTTAGAGATTTGACCTTGCAAGGTGAAGATGAAATTAAACTGATTGCAGTCATGCTAGGACAATTTCGGACTTTTACTCAGGTGAAGATTTTGGCGGAGTCTGGGCAAACAGAATCGCAGATTGCAAGTAGTCTAGGTAGTTACCTAGGACGCACTCCTAATCCCTATCAAATCAAGTTTGCATTAAGAGATTCGCGAGGACTTTCCTTGAACTTTCTGAAGCAAGCTATTTCTTATTTGATTGAGACTGACTATCAGATTAAGACAGGTCTTTATGAAAAAGGTTTCCTTTTTGAAAAGGCACTCTTGCAGATTGCTAGTCAGGTCAATTGATATTTTTTTGAAATTCCAGCCGGCGTCAATATTATCTTGTCGTGGGTTTCTTGCTGATTTGCTTGTTTTATTAGAAAGTATCTCAGTGATTTCCTTATCTATAAGCAAAAAACTTGAAAAAAGTGAATGTTTGCGTTATCATTTTCATATAGAAAGAAAAAGAGGTATTACAGATGGCTATTATCTTACCAGATCTTCCATATGCATACGACGCTTTGGAACCATACATCGATGCGGAAACAATGCACTTGCACCATGACAAACACCATCAAACTTATGTCAACAATGCTAATGCAGCTCTTGAAAAACACCCTGAAATTGGTGAAGACCTTGAAGCCTTGCTTGCTGATGTAGAATCTATTCCAGCTGATATCCGTCAAGCGCTTATCAACAATGGTGGTGGACACTTGAACCACGCTCTTTTCTGGGAATTGATGACTCCTGAGAAAACAGCTCCTTCAGCAGAACTTGCAGCAGCAATCGATGCAACATTTGGTTCATTCGAAGAATTCCAAGCAGCCTTCACTGCAGCAGCAACAACTCGTTTCGGTTCAGGATGGGCATGGTTAGTTGTCAACAAAGAAGGTAAACTTGAAGTGACTTCAACAGCAAACCAAGACACACCAATCTCAGAAGGTAAAAAACCAATCTTGGGCTTGGACGTTTGGGAACATGCTTACTACGTGAAATACCGCAACGTGCGTCCTGACTACATCAAAGCTTTCTTCTCAGTAATCAACTGGAACAAAGTAGATGAATTGTACGCAGCAGCTAAATAATGATAGTTGGAGGGAAGAATTGTTCTTCTCTTTTTAAGGTTATATTATTTTGGTCTGACAAAATCGTCAGACTTTTTTCATTTTTATGAGAAACGTGCTAACTGCTAGAAATTATGGTAGAATAAAGTATTAAGTAATCGTGGAAAAAGGATATCTATGCGAAAAGAAATTGCACCTGAATTATACAACTATAACAAGTTTCCTGGTCCTGAGTTCCATTTACATGGGGACAAGGTAGAAACGGAAGGGATCGCTTTTTCCTTGGTGGAAAATATCAAAGATGCCTTTGATGTGACGGCTTTTAATCAGCGTTTTTCAGAAGTATTAACCAAGTTTGATTATATCGTGGGAGACTGGAGCAACGAACAGCTTCGCCTACGAGGTTTTTACAAGGATGATCGAACAGAAGAAAAACTTGAAAAAATCAGTCGTTTACAAGACTACCTTTTAGAGTATTGTAGTTATGGTTGTGCCTATTTTGTTCTAGAAAATGAAGCGCCTAAGCGAGCATCATTTGACAAGAAAATACGTAAGAAGGAAGAAGAAACACCTTCTAAAAAAGGAAAGAAACCGACTCAAACCAAACGAAAACCGAATGCAGATAAGAAAAATAGACGTCGTCAGAAAGACCAGCATTCTCAGAAAGAGGACAAGGGACAACGTCATTTTGTCATTCGTCAGAAGTGAGTAGAGAATAAGGAGAAGAAATGAAACCGTCAATTTATAGTTTAACGCGTCAAACCATGCAGGAATGGGTATTGGAGCAGGGAGAAAAGAAATTCCGTGCAGATCAAATCTGGGAATGGCTTTACCGTAAACGTGTCCAGTCATTTGAAGAAATGACCAACCTTTCCAAGGATTTGATTGCTAAGCTTAATGACCAGTTTGTGGTCAATCCCTTGAAACAACGTATCGTGCAAGAGTCTGCTGATGGTACGGTCAAATATCTCTTTGAGTTACCTGATGGTATGTTGATTGAGACAGTACTTATGCGTCAACACTATGGTTTATCAGTCTGTGTGACCACTCAGGTTGGCTGTAATATCGGTTGTACCTTCTGTGCCTCTGGTTTGATTAAGAAACAACGTGACCTCAATAACGGTGAAATCGTAGCGCAAATCATGCTGGTTCAGAAATACTTTGATGAGCGTGGTCAGGACGAACGCGTCAGCCATATCGTTGTCATGGGTATCGGTGAGCCCTTTGATAACTACAACAATGTCTTGAATTTCGTCCGTACTATCAATGATGACAAGGGAATGGCAATCGGTGCTCGTCACATCACTGTTTCTACCTCAGGTTTGGCCCATAAAATTCGTGACTTTGCTAATGAAGGCGTCCAGGTCAATCTGGCTGTTTCCCTTCACGCACCCAATAATGAATTGCGCTCAAGCATCATGAAGATTAACCGTGCCTTTCCGATTGAAAAACTCTTTGCTGCTATTGAGTACTACATCGAAACAACAAATCGTCGTGTGACCTTTGAGTATATCATGCTCAATGAAGTCAATGATGGTGTAGAACAAGCCTTGGAATTGGCTGAATTGCTCAAGAATATCAAGAAATTGTCTTATGTAAACTTGATTCCTTATAACCCAGTTAGTGAGCATGACCAATATAGCCGTAGTCCTAAAGAGCGCGTCCTGGCCTTCTATGATACGCTTAAGAAAAAAGGGGTTAACTGTGTTGTTCGTCAAGAGCATGGTACTGATATTGATGCAGCTTGTGGACAATTGCGCTCTAATACAATGAAACGTGACCGCCAGAAAGCAGTTGCAGCAGTCAATCCTTAATGATGAAGAAGACTTATAATCATATTTTGGTCTGGGGAGTCATTTTCTATAGTATTTGCATTGTCTATTTTTGCTTTACTCCTCAAGAACATTCTCCCGTGGGAGTGGAAACTCCAGGTATTCAGCATCTTGGACGCCTGGTTTTTCTTTTGACTCCTTTCAATTCTCTCTGGAAACTAGGTGAAGTGAGTGACATTGGACAATTATATTGGATTTTTCTACAAAATATCCTTAATATCTTCTTACTTTTTCCTTTGGTGTTTCAACTCCTTTATCTCTTTCCAAACTTGCGGAAAACAAGAAAAGTGATTTTTTTCAGTCTTCTTGTGAGTCTTGGAATTGAGTGTACGCAGTTGGTCTTGGATTTTTTCTTTGATTTTAATCGCGTCTTTGAGATTGATGATTTGTGGACCAATACCTTGGGTGGCTATCTGGCTTGGCTCCTCTATAAACGATTACATAAAAACAAGATAAGGAATTAAAATGAGTATTTTAGAAGTTAAAAATCTGAGTCACGGTTTTGGTGACCGTGCAATTTTTGAAGATGTGTCCTTCCGTCTCCTCAAGGGAGAACATATCGGTCTGGTCGGTGCCAATGGTGAAGGAAAATCAACCTTTATGAGCATCGTGACTGGTAAAATGTTGCCAGATGAAGGGAAGGTTGAGTGGTCTAAATATGTGACTGCTGGTTACTTGGATCAGCACTCCGTCCTTGCTGAAGGCCAATCTGTTCGTGATGTTCTCCGTACAGCCTTTGATGAGCTTTTCAAAGCTGAAGCTCGTATCAATGACCTCTATATGGGAATGGCTGAAGACGGAGCGGATGTTGATGCTCTCATGGAGGAAGTGGGAGAACTTCAAGACCGTCTGGAGAGTCGTGATTTCTATACCTTGGATGCTAAGATTGACGAAGTAGCGCGTGCCCTTGGTGTCATGGACTTTGGCATGGATACAGATGTAACTTCTTTGTCAGGTGGACAAAGAACCAAGGTACTTTTGGCTAAACTCCTCCTTGAAAAGCCCGATATCTTGCTTTTGGACGAGCCGACCAACTATTTGGATGCTGAGCATATTGACTGGCTTAAGCGCTATCTCCAAAACTATGAGAATGCCTTTGTCCTCATTTCACACGATATTCCATTCCTGAACGACGTGATTAATATTGTCTACCATGTGGAAAATCAACAGCTGACGCGTTATTCTGGTGACTACTACCAGTTCCAAGAAGTCTATGCTATGAAGAAATCTCAGCTAGAGGCTGCCTACGAACGTCAGCAAAAAGAAATTGCGGACCTTAAGGACTTTGTTGCCCGAAACAAAGCGCGTGTTGCAACACGAAACATGGCCATGTCTCGTCAGAAGAAATTGGATAAGATGGATATTATCGAATTACAAAGTGAGAAACCAAAACCATCCTTTGATTTCAAATCAGCTCGTACGCCAGGGCGCTTTATCTTCCAAGCCAAGGATTTGCAAATTGGTTATGATCGTCCTCTGACTAAGCCACTAAATCTTACTTTTGAACGTAATCAAAAGGTTGCTATTATCGGGGCAAATGGTATCGGGAAGACAACTCTCTTGAAATCTCTTTTGGGAATTATCCCGCCAATTGCTGGAGAGGTTGAACGTGGAGACTACCTAGAACTTGGCTACTTTGAACAAGAAGTAGAAGGTGGCAATCGTCAAACACCACTAGAGGCTGTTTGGAATGCCTTTCCAGCTCTCAACCAAGCAGAAGTTCGTGCAGCCCTTGCCCGTTGTGGTTTGACAACCAAGCATATTGAAAGCCAAATTCAGGTCTTGTCAGGTGGGGAACAAGCCAAGGTTCGTTTCTGTCTCTTGATGAATCGTGAAAACAATGTTTTAGTGCTGGACGAGCCGACCAACCACTTGGATGTGGATGCCAAGGATGAACTCAAACGCGCTCTTAAAGAATACAAAGGGTCTATCCTTATGGTCTGTCACGAACCAGACTTCTATGAAGGCTGGATGGACCAAATCTGGGATTTTAATAATTTAACTTAAGAATGAGAGTAAAAGAAATACAGTACCGAATGTGGATACTGTATTTTTTTGGTTTTTAAGATTTAAAATTGTAGTCTTTCACCACTTCGATACTATCGATAGTAATAGCAGTCGTTGGTTTGTCTTTCTCATCTTTTTCGGCTTTAGCAATCTTATCTACAACATCCATACCGTCAATCACTTGACCAAATACGGGGTGTTTGCCATCTAGACTAGGGTTTCCACCTTCTTTGTAGGCTTCGATGATTTTCTTTGGATACTTGCTTGTAGGGAGTTTAGCAGAGGTATCTGTAGAGTTTTGGTTGATGAAGAACTGGCTGCCATTGGTGTTTGGTTGACCAGTATTAGCCATGGAAAGAGCACCACGGATGTTATAGAGATAAGGAGTAATCTCGTTCTTGAAACCAGTTCCCTTGTCTTTAGTCTTATCCTTGTCATGCCAGATAGACTGACCACCTGTACCATCCCCTTTTGGATCTCCAGTTTGAACCATGAAGCCATCGATGACACGGTGGAAGGTAATGCCGTTATAGTAGCCTTCTTTAGCATGAGTGAGGAAGTTTTCAACCGCTAGAGGAGCCAGTTTAGGGAAGAGTTTAATACGGATATCTCCTTGACTTGTGTGGAGAATCACTTCAGCCTCGTCTTCAGCAACTTCTTTAGATAGTTGTGGGAAATTGGCGTTTTCGTTTGTCAAAGCATCATTTAACTCCTTGGCAGATTGGGCAGCTGCTTTGGAGCTTTCCTCAGCGGCCAAGCTAGAATCTACATAGTCATCACCACGCAAACTACGTTGGATGCTGCTGCATCCAGCTAGGGCTACAGTGGATAGTAAAAGAAGGGTTGCTAGTTTTTTCATACTGTTCCTCTCAAAAATTCATTTCTACCATTGTACCCTAAAAAGAAGGGGATTTCAAATATTAGTGACAAGATAGTTTTAGAGGAGCCAACCAGAAAATCCCTTGATTAGAGATTTTTCTTTGGATGACGGTCGACAATGTCCTGGTACTGTTTCAGTATGTGCTTTCCTTTTGGAGTTATTTTATAACCGCGAATCGAAAAGAGACCAGCTAATTCCTCTTCTGAAAAATGGTTATGAAGGGCTTGATCCAAATCTGCAATCTTCATTTTAGAAAGGCCAGTAACCCCATTCTTCTTAAGGATATTCTTTTTCATAGTAGCATTCAGATGGTCAAGTGACTCAAAAGCTGTTTCAATGCCAGCATAACCTTTTTCCACCAGAGTTTTTAGATGCTTAGGTGCATCAGTACCATAAGTGTATTCAAAGTATTTAGGGAAGCAAGTTTCGGTGGTAAAAGTACCAAAGTTGATTCTCCATAGTAAAATGATATCACCTGCTAGTAAATCATCTGTTAATAATTCCATGTTTCTTTTGGGAACGGGCTTGGGATTTAGGAGCCAAGTATCCAAATCACGTTCAGGCGATATGAAGGGTTTGAGTTGATGGTCTTTATAAAATGTTTCTAGAATAGCATTCATGACATTCTCTTTCTGATTTTTCTTTAAAAATATAACAAATTTCTAAATGGTTTAAAAATTTTATAGTCTGTCAAGTTTTTTTCTTGACACCTGCCAGAAATCTGCTATAATAGAACATGTGCTAAATAGCTTAGCTATTTCACCGAAATAAAAAATAAGAAAAGAGACTTTAAAAATGGCAGTTAAAATCCGTTTGACTCGTATGGGTTCTAAGAAAAAACCTTTCTACCGTATCAACGTAGCAGATTCACGTTCACCACGTGACGGACGTTTCATCGAAACAGTTGGAACTTACAACCCACTTGTTGCTGAAAACCAAGTAACTTTGAAAGAAGACCGCGTTCTTGCATGGTTGGCTGATGGAGCTCAACCTTCAGATACAGTACGTAACATCCTTTCAAAAGAAGGCGTATTGAAAAAATTCCACGATTCTAAATTCTCAAAATAAGTTTAAAGTAGGTTGACAGATGGATACGATTGAAAATCTCATTATTGCGATTGTGAAACCCTTGATTTCACAACCAGATGCCTTAACTATCAAGATTGAAGATACACCAGAGTTTTTGGAATATCATTTGGATCTTGATCAAAGTGATGTGGGTCGTGTAATCGGTCGTAAGGGTCGCACTATTTCTGCGATAAGAACGATTGTCTACTCTGTCCCAACTGAAGACAAAAAAGTAAGAATCGTTATTGACGAAAAATAAGAAGGGCGGGACGGATGTCTCGCTTTTTTTCTTTTTTGTGATGAATAGAAGATGAAAGATTGAACGTTTAGACAATTACAAGACTACTTACTCGAACATTACCAGCAGTCTCGGACTGAGTAAGGTATTTTTATCATGCTAGTGGAGGAAGTCGGAGAAGTAGCTGAGGTTTTGAATGGTCGTTCTGGTAGAAAAGAGGGTGTCAAGGACTCAAATGAGGAACTAGCAAAAGAACTGGCTGATATCATTCACTACACCGTAGCAATTGCGGCCATCAACGACATAGATCTAACCAAGACCATTTTTGAAAAAGATAAAAAGGCGGCTATAAAATATCAGCATGAACGAGATTTGGAAGGATTTTTAGAGAATTTCTAAGAGAATAAGAAATGATTTTTTTCTTATAAAGAAGATTTCACCTATATTGGCCTAGCTAGTAACATAGAAAACAATGAAACTGGCAGTTTATATTATCAAAGTAAGGAATCTCCAAGAGGCAGATAAGTTAGAACTTGTGAGACAAGAACGAGAAAAGCAGGTCAGACTTGCTGAATCCTTTTTAGTCAATGAACTAGATAAACGTTGATAGAAGGCATAAAATACTAATCCTAGAAATAGCATCTAGGATGCTACTATGCTACAATGGAAAGACAGTCTCAAAGAATTCTAGTCAATCAATCTTGAGAATAGCTATTTTTAAAAGGAGTAACAGTCTATGAACGAGAATACAAAAGCTTACCTAGCAGCTTTATCCTTTTCAGCAATCATTGGATTTTCTTTTTTATTTACTAAGATTGCTTTAGGCTATGCCAGTCCTCTCACAAACTTAGCGCATCGCTATACAATCGCAGCTTTAGTAATGGTCGTTCTTCATCAAACCAAACTTATCAAAGTGAGTTTAAGTAGAAAAGATATTTTTTCTATTCTTCCTATGAGTCTTTTCTATCCTCTTCTCTTTTTTATTTTTCAATCCTTTGCTTTACAGTATATATCGTCTTCTGAAGCTGGAATTTTACAGGCTCTTGTCCCGATTTTTACGCTCCTTTTAGCATCGGCCTTTCTCAAGGAAAAGACAAGTTTGCTTCAAAAGTTCTTTTTAATTTTATCCGTAGCAGGAGTGGTTTTCATCTTCCTTAGTAAAGGAGCTAACTTTGGTACTGAGACTGCTAGCTTTGGCTTTCTCTTGATGTTGGGATCTGTTCTCGCCAATGCAATAAACAATATCCTCAGCAAGTCTACAGGAGGACGCTATCGGGCTATGGATATGACAGCTGTTGTGATATTTGCTGGCTTCGTCACCTTTAATACGCTGAGTCTGACCTCGCATTATCTAGATGGCAACATATTAGCTTACTTTGCGCCACTTGGACAGGTATCTTATCTGATTTCAATTCTCTATTTGGGAATTCTAGCCTCTATCGTTACTGGTAGTCTCTCTATCTATGCTATTGTTCGACTTGGAGTATCAACCGTCAGTGTCTTTGGAAATCTTGGAACAGTTTTGACTATTCTAGCCGGAGCTCTTATTCTCCATGAACCAATTTATAGCTACCATGTTATAGGAGCCACTATGATTATTGCTGGAATTTTAGGCATGAATCTGATGAGAAGAAAGTAAAGATTGCTGAGCAGTCTTTTTCTTAATCTAAATGATACAGAAAATTCAAAAATTTTAATAAAATCAAGTTTGGAACACGATGATTTTAATCTAGCATGATAAAATAGATAAAAAGAATGACACTAGGATAAAGAGGAGAGAGTGTAATAATGAAGCAAAATGATATAGCTGAAGCTATTGCTTTTTATAACAGAAAACCTGAGACTTTGGTACGTCACATTATACCAGTTTTAGATTGTGACTTGGCTGTTTATCATCGCCCTGGAAACTCAAGTAAAGGACACATTATTTTTTATCATGGAGCTTGTGGCCGTAGTCAGATGTGGGCCCACCAGTATGATTCCTTTGAAGGATTTGACCTCTACTTTGTCAATGTTAGAGGACAGGGTGAATCACCTATGAAAGTTGGCCTACCCGACTTGGAAGGCGCTGTTCAAGATGTAGATGCTATTTTGTCCTATTTCCAGCTGGATAAGGTGATATTGGTCGGACATTCTTGGGGAGGAAATCCACTTCAAGAGTATACCTATCGCCATCCAGAAAGAGTCCTAGCCTTGGTCATGGTAGATAGTTGGGGACAGCATCGTTACCTATCAGATAAAGAGAGAAATCGCATAAAATATAGTTCCCTTATGTACAAAACGATTCCTTGGAAGTTGATTGCAGATAAGAACTCAAAAATGTGTACAGATAATCCTATCACAAGAGAATTAGTCAAGACGGCCATTATAGAAACTGGGCGAGATGTTTTTTTGAACCTTGGAATCACAGGTTTTTTGGCTGTCCATGAGATAGAGGGTTATCATGGAAATCCTCCTATGCTATTAGTAAGAGGCGAAAATGATTTTCCCAAACACCTAAAAATGATCTACGATGGAATCATGGCCTTAAATCCCAATGCACGTCAAGTAACGATTTCAGATAGCAAACACCAACCTATGAATGACCATCCTGAAGAGTTTAATCAGCTTATTGGTGAATTTTTTGAAGAAGTAGTAGGCCCGTAAGATAGGAACTATCCAACTTGAGAAAATCCTTGGAACGTGATAAAATAAAGGATAAGGATTTTTTATAATTCATTATACAGAATGAGTGGATTTCTTTATGAAGAGGATTGAAGTATCTACAGAAATTGGTAGTCTCTCTGTTACTTATCAAAAGCAGAAGAAAGTGCTAGTTTGTTTAAGTGGCGCAGGTTTGTTACCAAGTTATGAAAATTTTTCACTTATACTCGAAAAACTTCCTCCCACAATTGGTTATTTGACAATTGATTTTCCAAATACAGGTAGAAGTCCGATTCATGACCAAGCTGGAAAAAATCTGGATAATCTTGCAGATTCGGTTTATGAAGTACTTGAAGAATTGGCGATTTCTGAATATATACTTTGTGCACATAGTTTGAGTGGAATTTTAGCTTGCAAATTGCTCAAGAAACCAATTAAGTGTCATGCTTTAGTAGCAATTGAACCGACAACTAAAAACGTCATGTTTGCTGATTTTTCAGAAAATCCTTATCCAGAAATGGAAGAGCAGATGAGGCTGATTGAGGAGTGTGGTCCTGAATTTTATTTTAAGAACTTAACTCAAGCCACATTTAGCCCTGAAATTAATAAAGAAATCTGGGAAATAATGCAAGAAAAAGGCTTAGAGTTTGAAAATCAAGATTCAGAATTTCAGATATCTGGAGAGATTACTGAGGAAGATTTTGAGAATGTATCGATAGAATCTCATGTCCCTGTATTTATTTTCTGTCAGACTTATAGAGAAAAAGAGTACAGAGAATCAGAATATTGGACTTCCAATACTAAACTCATTTTAGGAGGGAATCACCATTATTTACAATGGTCAGAATCAGAAAAAATTGCGACTATTATTCAAAAGTTGTCAGAATAAGATGGAAAGAAATAGACTACAGGAGACAAGATGAACTACTTTAATGTTGGGAAAATCGTCAATACGCAGGGGTTGCAGGGTGAGATGCGAGTCTTGTCTGTGACGGATTTTGTAGAAGAACGGTTTAAAAAAGGTACTGAGCTTGCCTTGTTTGATGAAAAAGATCAGTTTGTTCAAACAGTGACCATCGCTAGCCACCGTAAACAGAAGAACTTTGACATTATTAAATTCAAAGATATGTACCATATCAATGCTATTGAAAAGTACAAGGGATACAGTCTCAAGGTTGCTGAGGAAGATTTAAATGACCTAGACGATGGTGAATTTTATTATTACGAGATTATCGGTTTGGAAGTCTATGAGGGTGATAACTTGATTGGAACCATCAAAGAAATCCTGCAACCAGGTGCTAACGATGTCTGGGTGGTCAAGCGAAAAGGCAAGCGCGATTTGCTCTTGCCTTATATCCCACCAGTGATTCTCAATGTTGATATTCCAAATAACCGCGTCGATGTGGAAATCTTAGAAGGGTTAGACGATGAAGATTGATATTTTAACCCTTTTTCCAGAGATGTTTTCTCCGCTAGAGCACTCAATTGTTGGAAAGGCTCGAGAAAAGGGGCTCTTGGATATCCAGTATCATAATTTTCGAGAAAATGCTGAAAAGGCCCGCCATGTCGACGATGAGCCCTACGGAGGCGGTCAGGGGATGTTGCTCCGAGCCCAACCCATTTTCGATGCCTTTGATGCTATTGAAAAGAAAAATCCGCGCGTCATTCTCCTCGATCCAGCTGGAAAGCAGTTTGATCAGGCTTATGCTGAGGATTTGGCTCAGGAGGAAGAGCTAATCTTTATCTGTGGGCACTATGAGGGTTATGATGAGCGAATTAAGACCTTGGTGACAGATGAGGTCTCCCTGGGCGACTATGTCTTGACTGGTGGAGAGTTGGCGGCTATGACCATGATTGATGCTACGGTACGCCTGATTCCAGAAGTGATTGGTAAGGAGTCCAGCCACCAAGATGATAGTTTTTCTTCTGGCCTTCTTGAATACCCTCAGTACACACGCCCTTATGATTATCGAGGTATGGTCGTGCCAGATGTTCTGATGAGCGGGCACCATGAAAAGATTCGTCAGTGGCGATTGTATGAGAGTTTAAAGAAAACCTATGAACGCAGACCGGATTTGCTTGAACATTATCAACTGACAGCAGAAGAAGAAAAAATGCTGGCAGAAATTAAAGAAAACAAATAATAAAGGAGATACCTATGCAAGTAATCAAACGTGATGGAGAAATTGCTGAATTTAATCCAGATAAGATTTACCAAGCTATCTTAAAAGCAGCTCAGACTGTCTATGTATTGACAGATGATTTGCGTCAAAACCTTGCACAAGTCACTAAGAAAGTGGTTTTGGATTTGGAAGAAGCCAAGGTGGAACGTGCTACCATCAGCATGATTCAGTCTATGGTTGAACATCGTTTACTGGGTGCAGGTTACATTACCATAGCAGAACACTACATTTCCTATCGTCTACAACGTGACTTGGAAAGAAGTGGTTATGGAGATCATATCGCAGTTCATTTACATTTTGAACAAATTCGCTAAGAAAAAAGAGTGGGATGAAGCAACTACATCTCACTCTTTCTTAAATCTATTTTTTTGGGCTGTTTGGACAGTTGAAGGGACAAATCGCAGGCGTTGAATATCGCTTATGCGGATAATACGGGTCACATTTTTGGCAAAATTTTTCACGATAATTTGCTGGCGTTGCTGATCGTATTTGATGATGTCACCTGTAAAACTTGTCTCTGACAAGATCAGGTGAACAGCAGTTTGTTTCTGGATAGCCTCTTCAATAGTGGCTGTAAGGGAGTTGCTTTCAGTCTGGTCTGGTTTTTCATGTCCATTTAAAAAGTCATGTATTTTATCTAGAACTTGCTGGAATTTATGTCTCATAGTGGCCTCCCTTCTTTTATATCAATATTATATAAAATTTTCCTAAAATCTACAAGATTTTACGAATAATCAGATGAAAGCTAAAAAAGGAGAAGAAAATGGCAGAATTTACATTTGAAATCGAAGAGCACTTGTTGACTCTTTCTGAAAACGAAAAAGGTTGGACTAAGGAAATCAACCGTGTGAGCTTTAATGGTGCTCCTGCAAAGTTTGATATTCGTGCTTGGAGTCCAGATCATACTAAAATGGGCAAAGGGATTACTCTCTCCAATGAAGAATTTCAAACAATGGTGGATGCATTTAAAGGCAAATAATACTCTTCGAAAAACAAATTCAAACCGCGTCAGCTTCGCCTTGCCGTACTCAAGTACAGCCTGCGGCTAGCTTCCTAGTTTGCTCTTTGATTTTCATTGAGTATAAGTTTTCAAAATGAAAGAAAAGGATATTGAGTTATGACAACTCGATATCCTTTTTTAGTGAGTAAAGTAAGCTTGATTTTTAAGGCGTTGAAGTAGTGGACGGCTAATAAAACTAATAGCCAGAAGTTTACCAAGGTCTGGAATGATAAAGGGAAGAACCCCCACCACAAGAGCTTTTTCAAATGCCATTCCAGCTAGGAAATGCAAGCTTAGAATCCCGCCGACAAAGACAAGGGCATCACCCAAGAGGTTTGCAAGAAAAATCTTGACAACTCCACTCTTGCTGTCAGTTAGAGATGAAGTAAGTCCAGAGTAAACAAGATAAAACCAAAGATAACCTGCAGTAGGACCAACCAACGCCTGCAATCCAGCTCCACCTCCTGCAAAAACAGGGAGCCCGATGGCACCTAGAAGAAGATAGAGTCCGACAGAAAGCACAGCCTCTCTCGGTCTAAAGACAGTAGCAATCAAGCCGATGGCAAAGTTTTGCAGAGTGAAGGGAACAGGTCCAATTGGAAGACTGATTTGTGCCAAAACAGCAATGAGAGCAGCTCCAATAGCAGGGATAGCATAAACGTGAGCTTTTTTCAAAATAGTTAACCTCTTTTCTGATGTATAGTAACTATTATACTCGTAGAGTAATTATTGTCAACCAATTTTTTAAAACAAGGTAACAAAGACTGTAACGGCCGATTTTGCTTATTGGTTAAGTTGGATAATTTTTTTGTAGATTTGTAAGACATTAAAAAAGAAGCAGACACATTTGTATCAGCTTCTTTTGTTTCGATTAACGCATAGTTACAAATTCTTCAGATGCAGTTGGGTGAATCGCCACAGTTGCATCAAAGTCTGCCTTGGTTGCTCCCATTTTGATAGCAACAGCAAATCCTTGAATCATTTCATCAACACCATAGCCAATTCCATGAAGTCCGACAACTTTTTCTTCTGAACCTGCTGTGATCAATTTGAAACGTGTTTCTTGACGGTTGTCAGTGCAAGCAGAGTACATAGACGTAAAGCTTGATTTGTAAACCTTGATTTGGTCTTGACCGTATTCTTTAATAGCTTGCTCTTCTGTCAAACCAACCGTTCCGATAGCAGGGTGTGAAAAGACAACAGTTGGAATAGTTGAGTAATCCATTTTTGCAGTTGTTTTGCCGTTAAAGAGACGTTCAGATAAAGTACGTCCAGCCTTGATAGCAACTGGAGTTAGTTCTTTTTCGCCTGTTACATCACCTAGTGCGTAGATTCCCTCAACAACAGTATTTTGGTATTCATCCACTTGGATAAAGCCACGTTCGTTTAGAGTCACGCCAGCTTTTTCAAGTTGCAAGCCCTTAACGTTTGGACGGCGGCCTGTAGCCCAGATAACTTGGCTAGCTGTGTGACTAGTACCATCTTCGAAATGAATGGTAATGCCCTCAGCAGTTTTTTCTAACTTGGCAGGGACTTTGTGAGTATGAAGTGGTAAGTTTGTTCTTTCCATTTCCTTGACCAAACCTTCAACGATGTAAGAATCAAAACCACGTAAAGGACGATCACGACGAACAAAGAGGTCTGTCTTGACACCAAAAGTGTGGAGTACGCCAGCCAATTCAACGGCAATATAACCAGCGCCTAGAATAGCAACTGACTCTGGCAATTCTTCCCAAGCAAATACATCATCAGAAGAGCCACCTAGCTCAGCACCAGGAATATTTGGAATACTTGGATGGGCACCAGTAGCGATCACGATATGTTTAGCACGGATCAGTTCACCATTTACGCTGACAGTATGAGAATCTACAAATTCAGCATGTCCTTCAATCAAGTCTACACCGTTGCGTTTAAAACTGCCATCATAAGAAGAACGAGCGCGATCGATGTAGGCTTCACGATTGCGACGTAGGGTTGCAAAGTCAAAGTTAAGATCAGTAGTTTTAAAACCGTAGTCTTCTCCAAATTGATGGAAAGTTTCAGCGATTTGTGCTCCGTACCACATGATTTTCTTAGGAACACAACCGACGTTGACACAGGTTCCACCTAGTTTCTTTTCCTCAATAACGGCAGCTTTGGCTCCATGTTCACCAGCACGATTCATGGTAGCAATTCCTCCGCTACCTCCACCGATAGCAATGATATCATATTCTCTCATTGAAAACTCCTTTGTACTCTTTTAAATAATAGAGTGTCATTTTTTGATAGTCATATTCTATCTTTTTTTTGATGTGATTGCAAAAATCTGCTACGTTCAAAAAAATTAAAGAAAAGGCTTGCAAAAAGGAAAAATAAAGTGTATTATATAACTAGTACAATGGTAATAAAAATAGATTCCGAACAATAATCAAATCCCGAAATGTCATTATTTCGTTCTGAACTGTTATTGTTTATATTTGCTAATTTTTATATAATATTGTTAAGGACTTTAAATCAAAAAGGAGTTTCATTATGAAGAAGAATCGTAAAGCTAAAAAGTGGCAATTGTATGCAGCAATCGGTGCTGCCAGTGTAGTTGTATTAGGTGCTGGGGGGATTTTGCTCTTTAGACAACCATCTCAGACCGCTGTAAAAGATGAGCCTACTCATCTTGTTGTTGCCAAGGAAGGAAGCGTGGCGTCCTCTGTTTTATTGTCAGGGACAGTAACAGCAAAAAATGAACAATATGTTTATTTTGATGCTAGTAAGGGAGATTTAGATGAAATCCTTGTTTCTGTGGGTGATAAGGTCAGCGAAGGACAGGCTTTAGTCAAGTACAGTAGTTCAGAAGCCCAGGCGGCCTATGATTCAGCTAGCCGAGCAGTAGCTAAGGCAGATCGTCATATCAATGAACTCAATCAAGCACGAAATGAAGCCGCTTCAGCTCCGGCTCCACAGTTACCAGCACCAGCAGGAGGCGAAGGAGCTGCAGGGCAAACTCCAGCTCCAGTCTCAGGAAATGCAGTTTCATCTATTGATGCACAACTAGGTGATGCCCGTGATGCTCGTGCAGATGCAGAAGCGCAATTAAGTAAGGCTCAAAGTCAGTTGGATGCCATGACGGTTCTCAGTACCCTGGAGGGAACTGTGGTTGAAGTCAACCACAATGTTTCTAAATCTCCAACAGGAGCTAGTCAAGTAGTCGTTCATGTCGTAAGTAATGAAAACTTGCAAGTTAAGGGTGAACTATCTGAATATAACCTTGCCAACCTCTCTGTAGGACAAGAAGTAACCTTTACTTCTAAAGTTTACCAAGATAAGAGCTGGACAGGTAAGATTAGCTATATCTCTGACTATCCTAAAACTAGTGGTGAAGCAGCAAGTGCAGCTACTGCCGCAACAGGTGGTAATTCTGGTTCTAAATATCCATATACCATCGATGTTACAAGTGAAATCGGTGATTTGAAACAAGGATTCTCAGTAAGTGTTGAGGTTAAGAATAAGAGTAAAGCCATTTTGGTTCCTCTAACAAGTGTTGTGACTGAAAATGATAAGAACTATGTCTGGGTGCTTGACGAGCAGAAAAAGGCCAAGAAAGTGGAAGTTGGTTTGGGCAATGCTGATGCAGACAACCAAGAAATCACTTCAGGTCTGACAAATGGAGTCAAGGTCATCAGTAACCCAACGTCTTCTCTAGAGGAAGGAAAAGAGGTGAAGGCTGATGAAGCAACTAATTAGTCTAAAAAATATCTGCAGAAGCTACCGTAACGGTGACCAAGAACTGCAGGTTCTCAAAAATATCAACCTAGAAGTGAATGAGGGTGAATTTGTTGCCATCATGGGACCATCTGGTTCGGGTAAGTCTACTCTCATGAATACGATTGGTATGTTGGATACACCAACCAGTGGAGAATATTATCTTGAAGGCCAAGAAGTAGCTGGACTTGGTGAAAAACAACTAGCCAAGGTCCGCAATCAACAAATCGGTTTTGTCTTTCAGCAGTTTTTTCTTCTATCTAAACTTAACGCTCTGCAAAACGTAGAATTGCCCTTGATTTACGCGGGAGTTTCGGCTTCAAAACGTCGCAAGTTAGCTGAGGAGTATTTAGACAAGGTTGAATTGACAGAACGTAGTCATCATTTGCCTTCGGAATTATCTGGTGGTCAAAAGCAACGTGTAGCTATCGCGCGTGCCTTGGTAAACAATCCTTCTATTATCCTAGCGGACGAACCGACAGGAGCCTTGGATACCAAAACAGGGAACCAAATTATGCAACTATTGGTTGAGTTGAACAAAGAAGGAAAAACCATTATCATGGTAACGCATGAGCCTGAAATCGCTGCTTATGCTAAACGCCAGATTGTCATTCGAGATGGAGTTATTTCGTCTGACAGTTCGCAGTTAGAGAAGGAGGAAAACTAAGATGCAGAATCTGAAATTTGCCTTTTCATCTATCATGGCCCACAAGATGCGCTCTTTTCTCACTATGATTGGGATTATCATTGGTGTTTCATCAGTTGTTGTTATTATGGCTCTGGGGGATTCCATGTCTCGTCAGGTCAATAAAAATATGACCAAGTCACAGAAGAATATCCATGTTTTTTTCTCACCTATTAAAAGTAAAGATGGCTCTTTTACCCAAAAACAATCAGCATTGACAGTTTCTGGGAAAGAAGAGGAAGTTCCTGTGGAACCACCAAAACCACAAGAAGCTTGGGTCAAGGAGGCTGCTAAAGTTAAAGGTGTAGATAGTTACTATGTAACCAACTCGACCAATACCACCTTGTCTTATAAAGACAAAAAAGTGGAGCGTGCTAGCTTGACAGGTGGAAATATTACTTACATGAAGGCGGTTGAAAATGAAATTGTTGCAGGCCGCAGTCTCATAGCTCAGGATTATAAAGATGTGGCCAGTGTCATTTTGCTAGACCAAGAACTTGCTAATAGCCTGTTTGGATCTGCTCAAGAAGCTGTTAACCAGGTTATAGATGTTGGTGGCTTTAGCTATCGTGTCATTGGTGTCTATACCAGCGATGAGGCCAAGACTGCCAAGACTTTTGGTATTGGCGGACTTCCAATTACGACTAATATTTCTCTTGCCAACAACTTCAATATGGATGAAATTTCTGATATTGTCTTCCGTGTCAATGATACCAGTTTGACACCAACTGTGGGACCAGAATTAGCTAGAAAATTGACCGAAATTGCTGGTCTTCAGCAAGGGGAGTATCAGGTGTCAGATGCGACTGCAGCCTTCCAAGAAGTACAACAATTGTTCGGCTTTATAACTACGATTATTAGTGCCATTGCAGGAATTTCCCTTTTTGTTGGAGGGACTGGTGTTATGAACATCATGCTGGTTTCGGTGACGGAGCGTACGCGTGAGATTGGTCTCCGTAAGGCTTTGGGTGCAACACGTGCTAATATTTTAATCCAGTTTTTGATTGAATCCATGATATTGACCTTGCTTGGTGGAGTCATTGGTTTAACCATTGCGACAGGCTTAACCGCTATAGCTGGCATACTCTTGCAAGGTTTGATTGCGGGTATAGAAGTGGGAGTATCAATCCCAGTTGCCCTATTTAGTCTTGCAGTTTCGGCTAGTGTGGGTATGATTTTTGGAGTTTTGCCAGCCAACAAGGCATCGAAACTTGATCCGATTGAAGCTCTTCGCTATGAATAAGATTAACAAGATGGACACTTGTCTATCTTGTTTTTGTATAGATTTCCCTATCGAAAATCCTTAAAAATGTGATATAATGAAGTGTGAGAAAAACAGGTTTCATTTGCCTGGAAAGGAAAAATTATGTCTGAAAAGAATTTTTATATTACAACACCGATTTACTATCCATCTGGTAAACTTCATATCGGTTCTGCCTACACAACCATCGCTTGTGATGTCCTAGCCCGTTACAAACGCCTCATGGGCTACGATGTCTTTTATCTGACAGGTCTTGATGAGCACGGTCAAAAGATTCAACAAAAAGCAGAAGAAGCTGGTATCACACCCCAATCCTATGTTGATGGGATGGCAGTTGGAGTTAAAGAACTCTGGCACTTACTAGATATATCATACGATAAATTTATCCGCACAACTGATGACTACCATGAAAAAGTTGTCGCACAAGTCTTTGAACGCTTGCTGGCTCAAGATGACATCTATTTGGGTGAATATTCTGGTTGGTATTCAGTTTCAGATGAGGAATTCTTTACAGAAAGCCAGCTTGCAGAAGTTTTCCGTGACGAAGCTGGAAATGTAACTGGTGGTATCGCTCCATCAGGTCACGAAGTGGAATGGGTATCTGAAGAGTCTTATTTCCTTCGTCTTAGCAAGTACCAAGACCGTCTAGTAGAATTTTTCAAAGCTCATCCTGAATTTATCACTCCAGATGGTCGTCTGAATGAAATGCTTCGCAACTTTATCGAGCCAGGTTTAGAGGATTTGGCGGTTTCTCGTACAACCTTTACATGGGGTGTGCCAGTGCCATCTAATCCTAAACACGTTGTCTACGTTTGGATTGATGCCCTTCTTAACTATGCGACAGCTCTTGGCTACGGTCAAGATGAACATGGTAACTTTGACAAGTTCTGGAATGGAACAGTCTTCCACATGGTAGGAAAAGACATCCTTCGATTCCACTCAATCTACTGGCCAATCCTTCTTATGATGCTCGATATCAAATTGCCAGATCGTCTGATTGCCCATGGTTGGTTTGTCATGAAAGACGGCAAAATGTCTAAGTCTAAAGGAAATGTCGTTTACCCTGAAATGTTGGTAGAGCGTTATGGACTAGATCCGCTTCGTTACTATCTCATGCGTAGCCTTCCAGTTGGTTCAGACGGAACCTTCACTCCAGAAGACTATGTAGGCCGTATCAACTATGAATTGGCCAATGACCTTGGAAACCTCCTTAACCGTACGGTTTCTATGATTAATAAATACTTTGACGGGCAAGTCCCTGCCTATGTAGAAGGTGTAACAGAGTTTGACCATGCTCTTGCTGACGTTGCAGAACAATCAATCGCTGACTACCACACCTACATGGAAGCAGTTGACTACCCACGTGCACTTGAAGCAGTCTGGACCCTTATCTCTCGTACTAACAAATACATAGACGAGACAGCTCCATGGGTATTGGCAAAGGATGAAGCACTACGCGATCAATTGGCAAGTGTTATGAGCCACTTGGCAGCCAGCCTTCGCGTCGTTGCTCACTTGATTGAGCCATTTATGATGGAAACCAGTCGTGCAGTTTTGACTCAACTTGGTTTAGCAGAAGTTGCTAGCCTTGAGAACTTGAAATTGGCTGATTTCCCTGCAGGTGTGACTGTAGTTGCTAAGGGAACACCAATCTTCCCACGTCTGGATATGGAAGAAGAAATCGCCTATATCAAGGAACAAATGGAAGGCAACAAACCAGCCGTCGAAAAAGAATGGAATCCAGACGAAGTTGAACTCAAACTAAACAAGGAAGAAATCAAGTTTGAAGACTTTGACAAGGTCGAAATCCGTGTCGCAGAAGTCAAAGAAGTGTCTAAAGTAGAAGGTTCAGATAAGTTGCTTCAATTCAGCTTGGATGCTGGTGATGGTGAAGATCGTCAAATTCTTTCTGGGATTGCAAAATACTATCCAAATGAACAAGAATTGGTCGGCAAGAAAGTTCAAATCGTTGCCAATCTCAAACCACGCAAGATGATGAAGAAATATGTCAGCCAAGGGATGATCCTCTCAGCTGAACATGATGGGAAATTAACCCTTCTCACAGTTGATCCAGCTGTACCAAACGGAAGTGTGATTGGGTAAAAAACTCAACAGATAGTAGATCTTTTATAAGAAAAACCTCCCAGACAATTGTTCATGGGAGGTTTTGGGAACCTAGATAATGTTTTTTAAATGTAAAGTAAGTATTGACATATCAGTCGATACAGTTATAACAAGTTTGATAATAAAATTATTATATACTGCGAAGGAACAAGAATGTCTAAAAATATAATAAAAGAGATAATTGATAAAGTAAAAAATGATTATTCAGATATTGTCTGGATTGAATCTAATAGAGTTTTTCATAGACGATCCGAAGACAGAGAAAGCTACTTAATTGAAAATATGAGCACAAAGTTAAAGAAATCATATAATCAAGAAAAGTTCTATTTAATAAACCGGATTAAAGATATAGAAGATTATATAGTTATCACTAAAATTACTAAAGAGCCTGATTCTGGAAATATAGAGTTTACGAAAAATAACAAAAAAGAAGAATTTAAGGAATCTATAGAACAGAAGAAATTACATTTCCAAATTAAACAAGATTTTTTCATTTGTGACTTTTTTAGAGTTATTGAGGAAAATGGTACAGAATCCCTTCAAGAGATTGAAAGGTTTTTAGATGGAATTAGCTATGAAAGTAAGCAGGAAGTTATAAATTCAAAAGAAAATGGAAAGGATTCTGTAAAAACTATGTTGAGTTTATCATCAGTAAATACAATCCTTTATGGGCCTCCAGGAACTGGTAAAACTTACAATTCTATCAAGTATGCAGTTGATACGATTGATAGGAAGTTTAATCGGGATAGTGCCAAGACTTACACTGACTACGTCAATAAATTTAATGAATTAAAAGCTGTTGGTCAAATCGCATTTACAACTTTCCATCAGTCTTACGGTTATGAGGAGTTTATCGAGGGGATTAAGCCAGTTTTAGGTGATATTAGTGAGAAAAATGAGCTTAGTTACAAAATCTCAGATGGTATGTTCAAAGAGTTTTGTAATAAAGCTGCAAGTGATAGGAGTAATAAATACGTTTTTATTATTGATGAAATCAACCGTGGAAATATTTCTAAAATATTCGGAGAACTTATTACTTTGATTGAAGATTCGAAGCGTGCTGGAGAGGATGAGGCAATGTCAGTGACTCTTCCGTATTCCCAAGAATATTTTTCTGTGCCAGAAAATGTATATATTCTAGGGACCATGAATACAGCAGACCGTTCTATCGCTCTCATGGATACAGCTCTTCGCCGTCGTTTTGAATTTATTGAAATGATGCCAAAAGAAAAATTGTTGACTGATATAGTCATCGATAATGTTAATGTAAAAAAAATGCTAGAAACGATGAACCGACGTATTGAAGCTCTTTATGACAGGGAGCATACATTAGGACATGCCTTCTTTATGCCACTTAAAAATGAGAAAAAAGCCACTATCAATCAATTAGCCTCTATCTTTAAAAATAAAATTATTCCACTGCTTCAAGAATATTTCTATGAAGATTACGAAAAAATTATGCTTGTTTTAGGAATTAATCCCCAAAATGACGATGATAGTAAATTTATTTCAGTCAAAAGTAATGAAAATCTATTTAAAAAGAGTTCAGATATTGACTTGAATTCTACCTATAAAATTAATAAAGATTCATTTAAAGATTCATTTAAGGAGTCAAAGAATTATATTGACATCTATGGTGAGAATTCAAATTCGGGAGAAGTGGATGAAACCAAAGGTTCTTACAGTTAAAGAATTTAAAGAGATAAAAAAAGAAGATTTAGGAGAAAGAAATTTCATTTTATTAGAAGAATTTATCGAAGAAAATTCTGGTGATGATGTTGAGGAACGATTGTCAGACTTTTTGAGGATTTCATCTCATAAAGGAGTAAAAGTTATCAAACCTCAGAATTATGTAGGTGTTATTAACATTGATAATAAAGTTCAGATTGAAATTTTACCTAAGATTGATATTGGTGATGAGAATAAATTACGAAAACTGTTTCTTAAAATGTTATCTTGCTTAAAAGAATTTAAGGGAAAGAGTTTTAAAAATGCTCAGATAAATGTTTCTCAGTTACCAATTTATGAAGTTTTTATTCAGATGTATTTGAATGAAGTTCAAGAACTGTTGAAAAAAGGATTAAAATCCGATTATCTTACGATTGAGGGGAATCTTACTTTTTTCAAAGGGAAATTTCTAATTAATCAGCATCTTAAGCATAATATAATTCGTAAAGATAGATTTTATATGGCTTATGATGAATTTCATATCAATCGACCTGAAAATCGTTTGATAAAAACAACGCTTCTAAAGTTAAACAAGATTTCATCCAATGGAAAAAATCAATTGTTAGTAAAACGTTTGTTGGCTGAATTTGAAATGGTTAATCAGTCAACAAATATTGATAAGGACTTTTCTCTAGTAAAAAAAGATCGAAATGCTCAAGCTTATCAAAGTCTAATGACTTGGTCGCAAGTTTTCCTTAAGAATAAAAGTTTTTCAACTTTTAAAGGAACTGAAAATGTTAATGCTTTACTGTTTCCAATGGAGAAAATTTTTGAAGCATATGTTGCTAAACAGTTAAAAATTAAATTTCCAGAATGGAAAGTAGAAACTCAAAAAGAAGACAAATATTTGTTTGATAATCCAAAGACGTTTGGCTTAAAGCCTGATATTTATATGGCAAAAGGGGAATCAGCGATTGTTCTAGATACCAAATGGAAAAAGCTTATTCAAAATAATAAAAATAGAAAAAATTATGGAATCAGTGAGTCAGATATGCATCAAATGTATGCTTATGCATATAAATATGATGTTGAAAATGTTATTCTAATTTATCCTAAGCATAAGGAAATTTCTTTTAAAAATGATTATACAACTTATGTACAAAAACAAAACAATGAATATAATCTGAAGAGAATTGTTATTACCGTATTTCTGTATGATATGAAATATGATATGAATCAAGAAAACGACAACGTAGAAAGATTGAAAAAAATAATTAAGAAGCTTTCTGATAAACAGCCTAGGAAAAAATAATTTAATCAAATGTAAGTATATTTTAAGAGAATTGAAACATATTTTCATTATAAAATGCATAATATGGCAGTTTTGAAATACCTACGATTGTACTGACCCCCAAAAGTTAGACAATTAATTTATCCGAAGGATTTAGTTCTGTATTTTACAGGGCTAAATCCTTTTAGTTTTACCTTAATTCGTTTATTGTTGTAGTAATCAATATAGTCTACAATAGCTTGTTCCAATTGCTTAAGCGACTGAAATGACTTCTCATAACCATAAAACATCTCCGATTTCAGAATGCCAAAGAAGGACTCCATCATACCGTTGTCTGGACTGTTACCTTTACGTGACATGGATGCTTGAATTCCCTTACTCTCTAGGAACCGATGATAAGAATCATGTTGGTATTGCCAGCCTTGGTCACTATGGAGAATCGTATTCTCATAGTGTTTCTCTGTGAAGGCCTGTTCCAGCATCGTTTTTACTTGTTCTAAATTAGGTGAAGTAGAGAGATTACGCTGTTAAATCCATCTAAAACAGGCAATAAATAGAGTTTCTGTGTACTATTTGGAATGGCAAACTCTGTCACATCCGTATAGCACTTTTCCATTGGATTTGATGCTTCAAACTGGCGTTGAATGAGATTCTCTGCTTTCTTGCCAATCTCTCCTTGGTAGGAAGAATACTTTCGTCTCCGACGAATTCGAGCTGTTAAACCAAGGAGCTTCATCAGACGTTGAACTTTCTTATGATTCACTACAAAACCACGATTTCTTAGTTCAAGAGTAACTCTCCGATAGCCATAATTTCCTTTATGGTCATTATAAATGGCCTGAATTTCGGTTTTAAGCTCTTTATCTTTGTCAAGCCCATCTACTTGCTTCAACTGATAGTAGTAAGTTGAGCGAGGTAAACGAGCCGCTTCAAGAAGTAAATCTAGTCGAAATTCTCCTGAAGCCATTTCTCTAATTGTCTCTGCCTTTCTCGCTGTATGGCTTCGTCCCTGTCTTCCAGCTCTTTTAACTTTTTTAAGTAAGGCACCTCGGTACGTAAGTGTTCATTCTCCTCTTGGAGTCGCTCTAGTTCTGTCATTTCTTCCCAAGTTTTCTTCCGTTTACATCCCATTTTAGGTACTCTCCCTCTTGTTTTCTCAACAATAGTATACCCGTTTTTCCTGTATTGTGATAGCCAGTTAAGAAGTATCGTACGACTTGGGAGGTCGTATTCAAGAGAAACTCTATCTTTAGTCCAGCCTTCATGCAAGACTTTATTAATCATTTCTTGTTTTAAATCAGGAGAATAGTAACGATTTTTTCTTTTTTTGACGAACTCCATTCCGTAACGATCAATCAATTTAATCATGTACCTAAGATTAGAATTATTTATCCCAAATTTATTTGAAAGCTTCTCTAAGCTATATCCTTGTTTTCTAAGTTCATAGATCTGAACTTTATCACCATAAGTTAATTTCATAATAAAAACACCCCAAAAGTTAGATTTTTCTGTCTAACTTTTGGGGTGCAGTACATTGACCCTCATAAGAAATCGAGCCTAAATCGAAAAAAATTCTACGTTGAAAAGTCATGTGGAAGTTGCTTTTAGAACTTACCATTATTTTTCTATCTGTATTAGAATGACTTCTAATGTAGAAGTATAATAGATTTTTTGGTATAATAAAAGTTATGGAAATCGAAAAAACCAACCGTATGAATGCGCTCTTTGAATTTTATGCGGCGCTTTTGACAGATAAGCAAATGAATTATATCGAGCTCTACTACGCTGATGATTATAGCCTTGCTGAAATTGCCGAGGAGTTTGGTGTCAGTCGACAAGCAGTCTATGATAATATCAAACGAACAGAAAAAATTCTCGAAGATTATGAGATGAAATTGCACATGTACTCGGACTACATTGTCCGCAGTCAGATTTTTGACCAGATTTTGGAGCGCTATCCCAAGGATAACTTTCTGCAGGAGCAGATAGAAATTTTAACAAGCATTGATAATAGAGAATAAGAGGAAGAAAAATGGCATTTGAAAGTTTAACAGAACGTTTACAGAACGTCTTTAAAAATCTACGTAAAAAAGGAAAAATCTCTGAATCTGATGTCCAAGAGGCAACCAAAGAAATTCGCCTGGCCTTGCTTGAGGCCGACGTTGCCTTGCCTGTTGTAAAGGACTTTATCAAGAAAGTTCGTGAGCGTGCAGTTGGGCATGAGGTCATTGATACCCTTAATCCTGCGCAACAAATTATTAAAATCGTTGATGAGGAACTGACAGCCGTTTTAGGTTCTGATACGGCAGAAATTATCAAGTCACCTAAGATTCCTACAATCATCATGATGGTTGGTTTACAGGGGGCTGGTAAAACAACCTTTGCTGGTAAATTGGCCAACAAACTCAAGAAAGAAGAAAATGCTCGTCCTTTGATGATTGCGGCGGATATTTATCGTCCTGCGGCTATTGACCAGTTGAAAACTCTGGGTCAACAGATTGATGTGCCGGTTTTCGCTCTTGGAACAGAGGTTCCAGCTGTTGAGATTGTTCGTCAAGGTTTGGAACAAGCCCAAGCTAATCATAATGACTATGTCTTGATTGATACGGCAGGTCGTTTGCAGATTGATGAGCTTTTGATGAATGAACTTCGTGACGTAAAAGCATTGGCTCAACCAAACGAAATTCTCCTCGTGGTTGATGCCATGATTGGTCAAGAAGCGGCCAATGTTGCGCGTGAGTTTAATGCTCAGTTGGAAGTCACTGGGGTCATCCTTACCAAGATTGATGGGGATACTCGTGGTGGTGCGGCTCTATCGGTTCGTCACATCACTGGAAAACCAATCAAGTTCACTGGTACAGGTGAAAAAATTACAGATATCGAAACCTTCCACCCAGACCGTATGTCTAGCCGTATCCTTGGCATGGGGGATATGCTTACTTTGATTGAGAAAGCTTCTCAAGAATACGATGAGCAAAAAGCCCTTGAAATGGCTGAGAAGATGCGTGAAAACACATTTGATTTCAATGATTTCATTGATCAGTTGGATCAGGTGCAAAATATGGGGCCGATGGAAGACTTGCTCAAGATGATTCCAGGTATGGCTAACAATCCAGCCCTTCAAAACATGAAGGTAGATGAGCGTCAGATTGCTCGCAAACGTGCTATTGTGTCTTCAATGACACCTGAAGAACGTGAAAATCCAGATTTGTTAAATCCGAGCCGTCGCCGTCGTATCGCTGCAGGTTCTGGGAATACCTTTGTCGAAGTTAATAAATTCATCAAAGACTTTAACCAAGCTAAACAACTCATGCAGGGTGTCATGTCTGGGGATATGAACAAAATGATGAAGCAAATGGGAATCAATCCAAATAACCTTCCTAAAAATATACCAAATATGGGAGGAACGGATATGTCTGCCCTTGAAGGAATGATGGGACAAGGTGGGATGCCTGACTTGTCAGCTCTAGGAGGAGCGGGAATGCCAGATATGAGCCAGATGTTTGGTGGCGGACTCAAAGGTAAAATCGGTGAATTTGCTATGAAACAGTCAATGAAACGCATGGCGAATAAAATGAAAAAAGCTAAGAAGAAACGCAAATAAAAAAGGAAAGCAGAAGTGCTTTCCTTTTTGATATAACATATGTGCTTTCTATGATTAGGCAATTTTCTTAATCGAAAAATTGACTAAATAGAAAGAGAGATTTCAAATCCTTGCATCCATTCGGATTTTACTGTGATTTCGATTTTTAAAGCATCTGCTAATTGTTTGACTAGATAGAGCCCCATACCTGTTGATTTTTTCCTTGTATCACCTGAATCACCTGTAAAGCCTTTTTCAAAGATATGAGGGAGGTCACAAGCTTTAACTCCGCAACCATTATCCCTAATAATCAGACTTGTGCGTCCCTTATCCTTTGACATAGAAATACTGAGTTCGGGCTTGTCAGAGCTATATTTAAGGGCGTTGGCGAGGATTTGAGAGAGGATAAATTCAAAACTGCGTTGATCGGTGTAGCAGATTCCTTGTATGTTTTCTAACTTAATCGTAAATTTCTTTTCTTTGAGCAAGGGATCAAAGTTTTCCAAAAGATCTTGGATACACTCTTGGAGGTCAAGGTCTTCAAATAGAAAATCATTTTTTTCACTTTTCACCCTGTAATAGAATAGTATCTGTGATACATTTCCTTGGATTTGATTTTTCACATAGTCCAACTTAAAAGTTATATCCTTTGGTAACTGGTCACTTTGATTGTCCAAAAGGAGGGAAAGAAGGGATAGAGGGAGTTTGATTTCATGAACCCATTTTTCAACATAGTCCTCGTATTCGGCTAGTAATGAGTTGAGCTTTCCTATTTCCGCTTGCCTTTGGTAAAGCGCATTTGCGATTTCTTCGATGTTTTCTTTCTCTGAGGCACTTGATAAACGCAATAATTCCAGCTCAGTATCGACCTTGGGATTGGCTATGAAGGCTTTATAGGCAGCGGATTTTTTTCTTTCTTTTCTTATCAGTAGGAATGATAGGATGAAAAAGAGCAGGACAGTAGCTAAAAGATAGAGAATGATGAGGGCTTGAAACTTTCTCACGTCTGAAAGCCAAAGCAGGACAGCTGTGAATAGATCAAATGCTAAGAGAACAAGTAACCAAGGCAGATAGGTAGCCAAATATTTAGGATTCTGTTTCATATTCCCTTTCCTCTTCCAATTTGTAACCGATGCCTCTGACGGACTTGACTTGAAGTGCAATACCAGCCTGTTTCATCACCTTTTTGAGTCTTGCAATATTTACTTGAAGGGCATTTTCATCGATGAACTCAGTTGTATTCCACAGTTTCATGCTTAGTTCTTCTTTTGTGACGACAGAATCAGTTGCCACTAATAAAGTTTCTAACAATTTCCCTTGATTTTGGGGGAGTAAAATCGAGTGTCCATTGATATAAAGGGTATAGGTCTGTCTATCCAGCAGAAAATTATCTTTTTCAAGTAGATTTTGTCTGCCTTCATAGCGTTTCAAGATATTTTCTATACGTGCCAAAAATCTTTCTTTCTTGAAAGGCTTTGTTAGATACTCATCTGCCCCTAATTTCAGGGCGTAGATTTCATCTTTTAATTGTTCACGGGAAGTGAGAACCAATATAGGGACAGAGCGTTTTGACTTGAGATTTTTACAAATTTGAAAACCTGTTTCTCCTGGCAAATTCAAATCCAGTATGATTAGATCTGTATCGTATTGCAGCACTTGCTGGCTTGTATCTTTGAAGTCAGTCAACTTATCAACTTGATAACCCGCTTTCTCTAACAAGATGACAATTTCATCTCGAATCAAGGCTTCATCTTCAATAACCAGAATATGCTTCATATCGGTTCCTCCTTTTCCTATTTTATTCTACCTTATTCATCTCTTTTGGGTTCCATTAATGACAATAAGTACTTGTTGCTATTTTTCTTTACAATTCTGATATAGATGACTTCAAAGCCAGCTAACAGCAGTACGATCAGCATGGCTGTGATAAATCTCTGCCCCATAACCATTCTTGCGCTAGTGGGCACTATTCCTGTGAGGAGGGAGCTCACTCCGAAGCTACTACTGATAAGTGCAAGGGCTATTGGTAGACCGAAATACCAGTTGACTTGCTTTTCTGACGATTTACAAAGAGTTTCGTAGTTGGCACCAAGATGGATTAAGGTCTGGTATCGTCTATAGGATTGTCTTTGTCCCATCAAAAACTGAACGCCGATAATTGTATTTGCGACAACAAGGAAGATGATAGACAGATAGATGGTGACATAGCTGGCAGAGATAATGTAAAACAATTGTCTTCCCATATTTTGTATATAGCTTTCATAGCCAAGAGAGGTTTGATTTAGCTTTTCATTGGTATCTGAGATAGCTCTCATCAAGCCTTTTTCCTTGACTAGCTCAGGAGCCAAGATACCGCTAACATAGTTCGAATAGCGACCGTCTGTATAGCTCATAAAAATCTCATCTGGAACTATGAGAGCGACAGAGAGGGTTATCTCATGATCCGTTACGATTGGCAAAGACTCCACCTCGCCAATCAATTTTACATCATTTCCCATGACTTTGATTTGAGGCTTTGTCTTTAGGACAGAGTTGACAAGACTTTCATCTGGCAGAAAATCTTTCCCCATATACAAATATGCTTCCTTATTAGTTAGTTCTAGAGGAGGAAGATTGGCAGCCTTTTTAAGTTCATTGTATTCGGAAACTGGTATGAGGTGGAAATTAGTAGACTGTTTAAATTTATGGAGCAAAACTTCCTTGTTCTTGTTGTCTTTTTGATTTTTCAACTCCTTGATGACCTCTTCGAAGGACACGGATTCGTGTTCTTTAGTTTGGCCTACTTTAATTTGCAGAATCTTTGAAAACTGTGATACTAGTCCGGCAGCTTCAAGCTCTTTTTTAACTGCATTTACATCAAGATTTTCATCTGTTTCCTGCTTGCTATCTCTAAATGTATAATCCAATACGTGGGTTTGATTGCCTGGATTGCCGCTTGCAATGGCCACACCTGCTCCAAAGAGGCACAAGGCAGAGAAAATTAAGAGGGAGCAGACAGCCAGTATAGTTGAGCGTTGGATAACTAATTCCTGAATCTGTCTAAAATTATAGGCATGAAGTTTTCGATTGTTTCCAAGCTTGACCAAAAAGTCTATAAATAAACGCATACCAAAGAAGAGTAGGATAGTTCCCAGAGTTCCTAAGAGAACGGTGATGCCCATTGTTATGACATTTTCCCAAGCTTGTCCACTCATACCCATGTAATAGGCTGTTCCTAGAAGCAAAATTCCGAGGACAGAAGCAAGAAGGTACACCCCCTTGGGGAGTAGTTTCTTCATCCCAGAAGGAGAATAGGCGAGCAGGTTTCCGATTTCCATATTGGCAGTCTTTGTACTTAAAAGGACAAAAACAGCTAATTTTACGGCTAGGAAGCCGATGACTGTATAGAGTAGAGCTGTGGTAGATAGAGAAAATTGATGTTCAATAATCCCTAGTCCCACAATTTTAGCGGTTATTAGGCTAATCAATTCTGAAATTAAGATGGAAATAGGAAGGCCTAGTCCAAGGGCAAGGACACTGTTTCTCAAATCCTCGAGTAGGAGCAGTAAGAAGAGTTTGCTTCTTCGCATGCCCAGTGTGAGATAAACACCAAATTCATGTTTTCTCCTTTCCATCTGCATACTGCTTGAGAAGTAAACTAGAAAAAAGAGAATAAAGAGCGTTGCTACATAAAGAATGGGAATCATGCTAAAGAGTTTATTTACAGCGTCACTTTCTATTTGTTTTAGAAAGTGCATCACATCTTGATGAGACAAAGAAAGGATGATGTAAAAGGAGATAATAGACAGAACCATAGAACTGAAATACAAGCCGTTATTTTTTCGATCTCTCTTGCTATTTCTTGAGACTAATTTAGAAAACATTACCATCACCTCCAGCTAGTGCAGCCATGACCTTTAGTATTCTGTGGTAGAAGTCTTCTTGACTTTCTCTTGGATAATCGCGACGGATTTCATGGAATAGTTTTCCATCTTGGATAAACAAGATGCGGTTGCAAAAGCTAGCTGCTACGGAATCGTGGGTCACCATGAGAATGGTGGTTTCTTCCACTTGATTCATTTCGGATAATTTTTGCATCAAAATGGTCGCATTTTTTGAATCCAAAGCCCCTGTGGGCTCGTCCGCAAATACAATCTTAGGGTCTAAAATTAAGGCGCGCGCAGCAGCTACCCTTTGCCGTTGACCACCTGATAATTGAGATGGGAACTTATTCAGAAGTTCAGAAATATCCAGATACTGGGAAAGCAATTCTAACCGAACCTTGCTTTCATTAGCATCGACCTTGTGCAAAGATAAGGGAAGTAAAATATTCTCTTTGGCAGTCAGATTGTCCAAAAGCTCAAAATTCTGGAAGAGATAGCCAATTTCCTTGCCACGATAATCAGCCAAATGGTTCCCTTTTAACTGACCTAAATCTTTTCCTTGCATTTGAATAGAGCCATCAGTTGGCTTGATAATAGTAGCGATACAGTTAAGAAGGGTTGTTTTCCCAGAACCGCTACTCCCCATAATTCCTAAGAACTCGCCTTTGACAACTTGAAAAGATATGCCATCCAAGGCTTTGGTAATATTGGGCTCTTTCCCATAATGCTTTTTTAATGATTCTACCCGTAAAATGGTTTCCATGTGAAACACCTCCATCTTTTGTTGCTTTCATTTGTTACTCTCATTATAATATGAATCAGAGTAGAATAACACTTACGGATGATGTAAGAAATCTTTATCGCTGACTTTTATAATCAGGTTATTGGAGCTATACTTACTATATTATAGCATGGTTTCAGGGATTTAAAAAGAGGAGTAGAGGTTGAGAAATTTTCCTAATATTGAAATCATAAAAAATAATACCACTGAAGTTCATGATCCAGCGGTATTATCTTACAGGAAAATCTATTTCCGTTCTTATTTTCTATAGTTACTTCATTGAAATCTGACAAAGAATAATTGTAGCAAGCTAGTTTTAAAGAATTCTCTTCAGCCTACACTATTTTTTATCCAAAGATAAATCTCACTATACGATTACTGGCTTTCTCTGTTGCTTTATTAATATCATCTTTTTTCCAATATGCCTTTACATCATTGCTATAAGTTTTTACAAGAGCAGTCGCTAAGGGATAAATGCTATTAACATAGCCTTATTTGCTCTTTTGTGTTGTAGATACCTTTGTTCTAAAATATTCATTTCCAATTGTTTATAACCAATAAAACAGTAAGAGAATTTGATTTTACTGTTTTTTTGATTTATAATTACAATAGGTTAAATTTGTATAGTATTAAATTTTCGGAGGATACATGGATGCCAAGAGAAGGAGTGACTATTTACGATTTATTAATTTCTTGCCCTGGGGATGTTACTGGCTATCTTCAATTAATTAAGGAAGCTGTTGATAATTTTAATAAACTGTATGGTAGTTTGAATAATATACAAGTATCAATCAAGCATTGGTCAACGGATAGCTTTCCTGAATCAGGTGATAAACCACAGGAATTATTAAATAAGCAAATTGTTAGGGAATGTGATGCAGCTGTTGCTATATTTTGGACAAGATTTGGTACTGCAACAGATAATTATGGATCCGGAACGGAAGAAGAAATTGAGGAGATGCTATCAGCTGACAAACAAGTTTTTATGTACTTTTTAGAAGCTCCGATAATTCCGTCTAATATAGACATTAAGCAATATGAAAAAGTGCAAGAATTTAAAGAAAGATATAAAGATAGAGGGATATTTTTTATAGTTAAAGATGAGAGTGATTTTCAAAGGCTTTTTACAAATCATCTATCACTTTATTTTTTAAAATTAATTTCAGAAAAAGAAACTTATCAAAACGAAAATATAAAACCGTTTTTGACAATAAGGGATAAAAAAACATTATCTGACGAAAATATTTTACCTAAACAATTTAGTTTACTGGAGTCAAAATTTATTAATGAAAAGCAAAGTAAGATTAACGAATATATAGATGAACTAAACAGTACCGTAATTTCTGAAGAAGCAGATATATTAGAAGATAAAAGTAAAATGTTGACTATGCCTTCAAAAGAAGATGCGAATGTTGATTTTCTTTATCAAATAGCTGATTCTGTGGCCATTAGTGATAAATTCAAATATACTATAAATGATTTCGCTAAAGAAAACCAAATCAAACTACATGAAAATTTTTGGTATTTAGGGAATTTAATGAAACATAAACTTCAGGTACAAATTCCTTTCGGTAACAGTGGTCCTTCGTATATAGGGTCTGACAAGGAAAAGAAACGCTTTTCTAAATTAAACAAATTATATTGGGAAATAATATCTTACAAAGAGTACATTGAATATTTCACATACATAGATAACATTAAATTTGTCGAACTAATCGTTTCTAACTTAGGTAAAACATATGATGAAGATATTGATGTAAAACTAATGGTACCAAAAGGTTGTCTATTAAAACATAATAACTTACTTTATCCAGGGGAGAACATAATTGAGGAGATACAGGAAATTGAGTTAGATGAATTGCTATTTAAAATTGAAGAAAGTGACTCAGTTGATGCTTACGCTTATTTTCAAATAATCCCATCAAATATAGAAAGAATTAATATTAATCCGCTTCTCACATATACTACAAAACCCAGTTATGAAGATCAAAAATACAACTATAAAAACTCTTTAGACCACATATTTATATATAAAGATTTTGCAAATTCAGAATTTGATATTTTAAGATTTGGCATTGAGTATTTGAAACATAACTCCTCAATGGCATTTCCATCGATACTAATGTTTGAAAATGTACCTCAAACTGTCGAATATGAAATTACTTCAAAGCATATACCGGATGTAGTAAAGGGTAAGATACATTTAAAAATTGATTAATCAGGGTTTATTGTTTAACTGTTTATGAAGGTTTAATAGAAATATATTCAGAAACTTGATGTAGCGATGAAATAATGAATGCAGAAAATGATTTGATTAGTGGGGTTTAATTTAATAATAATTTTTATCGTATTTATGAATTGTCTGAAGATAATAGAGACTATGCTAGAATTGTTAGCGAGTCTAAGAAAGGTATGTATATAGAAAGTACCAAAAAGGTTAAAATGATATTAGGTTTAAATACTGAAAAATAGTTTTTGTTGTTAAATTGTTGTTAAAGCAAAATAAAAAGCCTTAGAAATATTGATTTCTAGGCTTTTTTTAACTCATTAACTCTATTCCCACTCAACGGTTGCAGGTGGTTTACTTGTAATATCGTAGACGATACGGTTAACATGATCCACTTCGTTTACGATACGTACTGAGATTTTTTGAAGGACATCCCATGGAATTTTGGCAAAGTCAGCAGTCATACCATCGATAGAAGTGATCGCACGGATTGCAATCGTGTAGTCATAAGTACGACCGTCACCCATAACGCCGACTGAACGAACGCCTGTGTTAACTGTGAAGTATTGCCAGATATCGCGATCAAGGCCAGCTTTAGCAATTTCCTCACGAAGAATAGCGTCTGACTCACGAACGGTTTCAAGTTTCTCTTCAGTGATTTCACCCATGACACGGATAGCAAGGCCTGGTCCTGGGAATGGTTGGCGCCATACGATATGGTCTGGCATACCAAGCTCTGTACCAAGGGCACGAACTTCGTCTTTATAAAGAGTGTTGAGTGGTTCAATCAATTCAAACTGCATGTCTTCTGGAAGACCACCCACGTTGTGGTGTGACTTGATAGTTTGAGCTGTATCTGTACCAGACTCGATAACGTCTGTATATAAGGTACCTTGAGCAAGGAATTTCACATCTTTGAGCTTGCTTGCTTCGTCATCGAATACATAGACAAATTCATTACCGATGATTTTACGTTTTTGCTCAGGGTCAGAAACACCAGCAAGTTTGTCGAGGAAACGTTTTGCAGCATCTGCTTTAACGATATTTAAACCAAACTTACCACCAAGCATGTCCATAACTTGGTCAGCTTCTCCTTTACGAAGAAGACCGTGGTCTACAAAGATACAGATCAATTGATCGCCAATTGCTTTCTGAAGAAGAACCCCAACAACTGAAGAGTCAACCCCACCTGAAAGGCCAAGAAGGACACGTTTATCTCCAACTGTTTCACGGATTTTTTTGATCTGCATATCAATAAAGTTATCCATTGACCAATCGCCTTTAGCCTTACAGATGTTAAGGGCAAAGTTACGAAGGATGTCATTACCGTATACAGAATGACGAACTTCTGGGTGGAATTGGATACCGTAAATGTGTTTATCTGGGTTTTCAATGGCTGCATATGGGCAGTCAGCTGATGTACCTGTACGAACAAAGTCATAAGGAATCTCAGTAACCGCATCACCATGGCTCATCAACACAGTCTGCTCATCTGGTGTTGATTCAAAAAGAGCTGATGGTGTGTGAGTAAGAGTTGATTGACCGTATTCACGATTCCCAGCATCACCTGCAGGAACAACTTTTCCTCCAAGTTTATGGGTTAATAATTGCATACCGTAACAGATTCCCAAAATAGGAATTCCAAGTTCGAAGATTTCTGGGTCAATATCAAATGAACCATCTTCGTATACAGAGTTTGGACCACCTGATAGGATAATTCCTACAGGATTGATTTCACGAACTTCAGCAGCTGAAATTTTATGGCTCTTTAATTCTGAAAAAACACCAATCTCACGGATACGGCGTGAAATCAGCTGGTTGTATTGGCTACCATAGTCCAATACGATGATTTTTTCTACATCTTGCAAATCAGTTGAAATGTTGCTCATCTTTTTCCTTTCTCAAAAGAAATATCTTTTTTCAATATTCTATCACAAATAAGGGCGAATTACCAACTAAACAAGGCGAAGTTTGACTTTTTCTAGTTTATTGGGGTACAATAGAGAAAAGATAGAAATGAAGTGAAAAATATGCTACCTGCTTATATGAAAATCCATGATCAGATTAAAAAGGATATTGACGATCACCGTTGGGCTATTGGGGAGAGGCTTCCTAGTGAACGAGATTTAGCAGAGCAGTTTGAGGTCAGTCGCATGACCCTCCGCCAAGCTGTATCTCTATTAGTTGAAGAAGGTGTCTTAGAGCGCCGCGTAGGAAGTGGCACCTTTGTTTCTAGTACTCGGGTACAAGAAAAGATGCGAGGGACAACCAGTTTTACTGAAATTGTTAAGTCTCAAGGTAAAGTACCCTCTAGCCAGCTCATTTCCTACAGAAAAACCATTCCCAATGAGCAGGAAGTTGCAAAGTTAGGAATTTCTCCAACGGAGAATATTATCCGAATGGAACGGGTCCGCTATGCCGACCAAGTTCCTCTAGTTTATGAAGTTGCTTCTATTCCTGAAAAATTCATTAAGGACTTTAAAAAAGAAGAAATCACCAGTCATTTCTTCCAAACCCTGCAAAAACACGGCTACCGTATCGGTAAATCACAGCAGACTATTTACGCTCGTCTAGCTAAAGAAAAGATTGCTCACTATTTGGAAGTTGAAAGAGGACATGCTATTCTTGGATTAACCCAGGTTTCCTATCTAGAAGATGGGACAGCTTTTGAATACGTGAAAAGTCAGTATGTTGGCGAACGTTTTGAATTTTATCTTGAAAATAACTAGTCTAGAAAGGCTAGTTTTTTGATTTCCTAAAAGATTAGAATTGTCAAAACAATCTGTCTAGGCTTGATTTTATGGCTTATTTACTATAAAATGAGAAGGAAAAACGTCAAACTTTTATATTGCAAATAGGAGAAAACATGACAAAAACATTAAAACGTCCTGAGGTTTTATCACCTGCAGGAACTTTAGAGAAGCTAAAAGTAGCTGTTCAGTATGGGGCAGATGCTGTCTTTATCGGTGGTCAGGCCTATGGTCTTCGTAGTCGTGCAGGTAACTTTACTTTCGAACAGATGGAAGAAGGCGTGCAGTTTGCTGCCAAGTATGGGGCTAAGGTCTATGTAGCTGCCAACATGGTTATGCACGAAGGAAATGAAGCTGGTGCTGGTGAGTGGTTCCGTAAACTGCGTGATATCGGGATTGCAGCAGTTATCGTATCTGACCCAGCCTTGATTATGATTGCAGCAACAGAAGCACCTGGTCTTGAAATCCACCTCTCTACCCAAGCAAGTGCAACTAACTATGAAACCCTTGAGTTCTGGAAGGAATTGGGCTTGACGCGTGTCGTTTTGGCGCGTGAGGTTTCAATGGAAGAATTAGCTGAAATCCGCAAACGTACAGATGTTGAGATTGAAGCCTTTGTACATGGTGCCATGTGTATTTCATACTCTGGTCGTTGTACTCTTTCAAACCACATGAGTATGCGTGATGCTAACCGTGGTGGATGCTCTCAGTCATGCCGTTGGAAATACGACCTTTACGATATGCCATTTGGGAAGGAACGTAAGAGTCTTAAAGGTGAAATTCCTGAAGAATTTTCAATGTCAGCCGTTGATATGTCAATGATTGACCATATCCCGGATATGATTGAAAATGGTGTGGACAGTCTAAAAATCGAAGGACGCATGAAGTCTATTCACTATGTTTCGACAGTAACTAACTGTTATAAGGCGGCTGTTGATGCTTATCTAGAGAGTCCAGAGAAGTTTGAAGCTATCAAGCAAGACTTGATTGATGAGATGTGGAAGGTTGCCCAACGTGAATTAGCAACAGGTTTCTACTATGGTACGCCGTCTGAAAATGAGCAGTTATTTGGTGCTCGTCGTAAAATTCCTGAGTATAAGTTTGTCGCTGAAGTGGTTGCTTATGATGATGCGACACAAACAGCAACCATTCGCCAACGGAACGTCATTAACGAAGGGGACCAAGTTGAGTTTTACGGTCCAGGTTTCCGTCATTTTGAAACATATATCGAAGATCTGCATGATGCTAAAGGAAATAAGATCGATCGCGCTCCAAATCCAATGGAACTATTGACTATTAAGGTGCCTCAACCTGTTCAAGCAGGAGACATGGTTCGAGCTCTCAAAGAAGGTCTTATCAATCTTTATAAGGAAGATGGAACCAGCGTCACAGTTCGTGCTTAATAAGCGTGCAGGAGAGGAAAGCTTTCTAGTTGCTTTCCCTTTAATCCTACTTACTAAAAGAACATTAGGTTAAAGAAAATATATTAATTTCCATCCGAGATTTCATCTCGGATTTTTTCATTATTTTTCAGAAAGATCTAGATAATGGAGGGATTTATTACAAGTTTTTTGCAAAGTTTTCTATATAATAGACTTAAAAATAGTAAAATTGTAAATAATTTCCATTAAACGCTTTCAACGTAAGTAAAAAGTTGACAAATCCAATTTTTAGGACTAAACTAAGTAAGTAAATTTTAATTAAAAGGAGAATTCGTCATGAATTTAACATTTTTCGGTCTATGTCTTGCCTGTATGGGTGTATCTCTTGGTGAAGGTATGTTGATGAACGGTTTGTTGAAATCAGTTGCTCGCCAACCAGATATCATCTCAGAACTACGTAGTTTGATGATCCTAGGGGTTGCCTTTATTGAAGGTACTTTCTTCGTTACTCTTGTCTTTTCATTTATCATCAAATAAAAGAAGTATAAATTGAAAAAGGGAGGATTTTAGATGGAAGAAAGTATTAATCCAACCATCAATATTGGTCCTGTTACCTTTAATTTAACCATAGTAGTTTTGACTTTGTTGACTGTAGCACTTATTTTTGGCTTTATTTATTGGGCAACTCGAAATATGACTTTGAGACCCACAGGAAAACAAAATGTATTAGAGTATTTATTTGATTTTGTTGTTGGATTTACAAAATCAAACCTTGGTCCAATGATAAAGGATTATTCTCTCTTTTATTTCTGTTTATTCCTATTTATGGCCATTGCAAATAATATTGGCTTAATGGCTAGAATTCAGACTACAGATGGTGTAAATCTTTGGACCTCACCAACAGCAAATTTGTCATTTGACTTGGTCTTGTCTTTTACAATTATCTTAATGACCCACGTAGAAGGAATTCGTCGTCGTGGAATCAAAAAGTATTTAAAAGCATTTGTAACACCAGGTTTTATGACACCAATGAATCTCTTAGAAGAAGTTACCAATCTCCTTTCACTTGCATTGCGGGTCTTTGGTAATATCTTTGCAGGAGAAGTGATGGCAAGTATGTTAGTCCTACTTTCTCATCAGGCCTTCTATTGGTATCCTATTGCTTTTGGAACAAATCTAATCTGGACTGCATTTTCTGTTTTTATTTCTTGTGTACAAGCATATGTATTTACATTGTTATCTTCAATGTACCTAGGAAATAAAATTAATGATGAAGAATAGAAAGGAGTAGTTTATGAATGTAACAGTAGGTGAATTACTTGGTGATTTTATACTAATCGCTGGTTCCTTTATTCTCTTGCTAGTCTTGGTTAAGAAATACGCTTGGTCAAATTTGATTAGCATTTTCGAACAAAGAGCAGAAAAAATTGCAGCAGATATTGACGGAGCTGAACAAGCACGTCAAAAAGCAGAAGTATTGGCTCAGAGACGCGAAGATGAATTGGCTGGTAGCCGTAAAGAAGCTAAGACAATCATTGAGAATGCGAAAGAAACAGCTGAGAAAAGCAAAGCTAGTATTTTAGCAGATGCTAAGCTAGAAGCAGGACGCTTGAAAGAAAAAGCGAACCAAGAAATTGCTCAAAATAAAGCTGAAGCTTTACAAAGCGTTAAGGGTGAGGTAGCAGATTTGACAATCAGCTTGGCTGGTAAAATCATCTCACAAAACCTTGACGGTCATGCCCATAAAGAACTCATTGATCAGTATATCGATCAGTTAGGAGAAGCTTAATGGACAAGAAAATAGTAAAGGTAATTGAAAAATACAGCATGCCTTTTGTCCAATTGGTTTTAGAAAAAGGAGAAGAAGACCGTATCTTTTCAGACTTAGCTCAAATCAAGCAAGTTGCTGAAGAAACTGGTTTACCTTCTTTTTTAAAAAAAGTGGCAGTAGACGAGTCTGACAAGGAAAAAACGATTGCGTTCTTCCAAGACTCAGTGTCACCTTTATTGCAAAACTTTATCCAGGTTCTTATCTACAATCACAGAGCAAATCTTTTTTATGATATTCTTGTAGATTGCTTGAACCGACTTGAAAAAGAAACAAATCGATTTGAAGTGACGATTACGTCAGCTCATCCTTTAACTGATGAACAGAAGAGTCGCTTGCTCCCTTTGATTGAGAAAAAAATGTCTCTTAAAGTAAGGAGTGTAAAAGAACAAATCGATGAAAGTCTTATTGGTGGTTTTGTCATTTTTGCCAATCACAAGACAATTGATGTGAGTATTAAACAACAACTTAAAGTTGTTAAAGAAAATTTGAAATAGAAAGTGGTGTTCTTTTGGCAATTAACGCACAAGAAATCAGCGCTTTAATTAAGCAACAAATTGAAAATTTCAAACCCAATTTTGATGTGACTGAAACAGGTGTTGTAACCTATATCGGGGATGGTATCGCGCGTGCTCATGGCCTTGAAAATGCCATGAGTGGAGAGTTGTTGATTTTTGAAAACGGCTCTTATGGGATGGCTCAAAACTTAGAGTCAACAGACGTTGGTATTATCATCCTAGGTGACTTTACAGATATCCGTGAAGGCGATACAATCCGCCGTACAGGGAAAATCATGGAAGTTCCTGTTGGGGCGAGTCTGATTGGTCGTGTTGTGGATCCACTCGGTCGTCCAGTTGACGGTCTTGGAGAAATCCACACAGATAAAACTCGTCCAGTAGAAGCACCAGCTCCTGGTGTTATGCAACGTAAGTCTGTATCAGAACCATTGCAAACTGGTTTGAAAGCTATTGACGCCCTTGTACCGATTGGCCGTGGTCAACGTGAGTTGATTATCGGTGACCGTCAGACGGGGAAAACAACCATTGCGATTGATACAATCTTGAACCAAAAAGGTCAAGATATGATCTGTATCTACGTAGCGATTGGACAGAAAGAATCAACAGTTCGTACGCAAGTAGAAACACTTCGTCAGTACGGTGCCTTGGACTACACAATCGTTGTGACGGCTTCTGCTTCACAACCATCTCCATTGCTCTTCCTAGCTCCTTATGCTGGGGTTGCTATGGCGGAAGAATTTATGTACCAAGGTAAGCATGTTTTAATCGTTTATGATGATCTTTCAAAACAAGCGGTAGCCTATCGTGAACTGTCTCTCTTGCTTCGTCGTCCGCCAGGTCGTGAAGCCTTCCCAGGGGATGTTTTCTACCTTCACAGCCGTTTGCTTGAGCGCTCAGCTAAAGTTTCTGATGAACTTGGTGGTGGATCTATTACAGCCTTACCGTTTATCGAGACACAAGCAGGAGATATCTCTGCCTATATCGCAACCAACGTGATTTCAATCACTGATGGACAAATCTTCCTTGGTGATGGTCTTTTCAATGCGGGTATTCGTCCAGCCATTGATGCGGGTTCATCTGTATCCCGTGTAGGTGGTTCTGCGCAAATCAAAGCCATGAAGAAGGTTGCTGGTACACTTCGTATCGACCTTGCTTCATACCGTGAGTTGGAAGCCTTCACTAAGTTTGGTTCTGATTTGGATGCGGCAACACAGGCTAAGTTGAACCGTGGACGTCGTACAGTTGAAGTTTTGAAACAACCTGTTCACAAACCATTACCTGTTGAGAAACAAGTAACCATTCTCTATGCTTTGACACATGGTTTCTTGGATACTGTTCCAGTAGATGATATTGTTCGTTTCGAGGAAGAGTTCCATGCCTTCTTTGACGCTCAACATCCAGAGATTTTGGAAACCATTCGTGATACAAAAGACTTGCCAGAAGAAGCAGTCTTGGATGCTGCGATTACAGAGTTTCTCAATCAAACCAGCTTCCAATAAGAATAGAGGTGTCAGATGGCAGTATCTCTAAATGATATTAAAACAAAAATCGCCTCAACAAAAAATACTAGTCAAATCACAAATGCCATGCAAATGGTATCGGCTGCTAAGCTAGGTCGCTCTGAAGAAGCAGCTCGTAATTTCCAAGTTTATGCTCAGAAAGTTCGTAAACTTTTGACGGATATTCTTCATGGTAATGGAGCCGGCAGTTCAACCAATCCGATGTTGATTAGCCGCCCAGTTAAGAAGACAGGCTATATCGTCATTACTTCAGACCGCGGTTTGGTTGGAGGTTATAATTCTTCTATTTTGAAAGCCGTTATGGAGTTGAAAGAAGAATACCACCCCGACGGTACAGGTTTTGAAATGATCTGTATTGGTGGAATGGGAGCTGATTTCTTTAAGGCTCGTGGTATTCAACCACTTTATGAATTACGTGGCTTGGCGGATCAACCAAGCTTTGATGAAGTTCGTAAGATCATTTCAAAAACTGTTGAAATGTACCAAAATGAACTTTTTGATGAACTCTATGTCTGCTATAACCACCATGTCAATACGCTAACCAGTCAAATGCGTGTGGAGCAAATGCTTCCAATTGTTGACTTGGATCCAAATGAAGCAGATGACAGTTACAGCTTGACCTTTGAATTGGAAACTAGCCGAGAAGAAATTTTGGAGCAGTTGTTGCCTCAGTTTGCAGAAAGTATGATTTACGGGGCTATTATCGATGCTAAGACAGCTGAAAATGCTGCGGGTATGACAGCCATGCAAACAGCGACAGATAATGCTAAGAAAGTCATTAATGATTTGACAATTCAGTATAACCGTGCCAGACAGGCGGCGATTACACAAGAAATTACAGAAATCGTAGCAGGAGCTAGTGCCTTAGAATAGGCTCTAGTCCAGCTCGTATGAAAATGAACTTAGGACCTAGTTAAGCTAGGGACCGACAGTATCTTATATAGAATAGGAGAAGGAGATGAGTTCAGGTAAAATTGCTCAGGTTATCGGTCCCGTTGTAGACGTCTTGTTTGCAGCAGGGGAAAAACTTCCTGAGATTAACAATGCACTTGTCGTCTACAAAAATGACGAAAGAAAAACAAAAATCGTCCTTGAAGTAGCCTTAGAGTTGGGAGATGGTATGGTTCGTACTATCGCCATGGAATCAACAGATGGTTTGACTCGTGGAATGGAAGTATTGGACACAGGTCGTCCAATCTCTGTACCAGTAGGTAAAGAAACTTTGGGACGTGTCTTCAATGTTTTGGGAGATACCATTGACTTGGAAGCTCCTTTTACAGAAGATGCAGAGCGTCAGCCAATTCATAAAAAAGCTCCAACTTTTGATGAGTTGTCTACCTCTTCTGAAATCCTTGAAACAGGGATTAAGGTTATCGACCTTCTTGCCCCTTACCTTAAAGGTGGTAAGGTTGGACTTTTCGGTGGTGCCGGAGTTGGTAAAACCGTCTTGATTCAAGAATTGATTCACAACATTGCCCAAGAACACGGTGGTATTTCAGTGTTTACTGGTGTTGGGGAACGTACTCGTGAGGGGAACGACCTTTACTGGGAAATGAAAGAATCAGGCGTTATCGAGAAAACAGCCATGGTATTTGGTCAGATGAATGAGCCACCAGGAGCACGTATGCGTGTTGCCCTTACTGGTTTGACAATCGCTGAATACTTCCGTGATGTAGAAGGCCAAGATGTGCTTCTCTTTATCGATAATATCTTCCGTTTCACTCAGGCTGGTTCTGAAGTATCTGCCCTTTTGGGTCGTATGCCATCAGCCGTTGGTTACCAACCAACACTTGCTACGGAAATGGGTCAATTGCAAGAACGTATCACATCAACTAAGAAGGGTTCTGTAACCTCTATCCAGGCTATCTATGTGCCAGCGGATGACTATACTGACCCAGCGCCAGCAACAGCTTTCGCTCACTTGGATTCAACAACCAACTTGGAACGTAAGTTGGTACAATTGGGTATCTATCCAGCAGTTGACCCACTTGCTTCAAGCTCACGTGCCTTGGCACCTGAAATCGTTGGAGAAGAGCACTATGCAGTTGCTGCCGAAGTAAAACGTGTCCTTCAACGTTACCATGAATTGCAAGATATCATTGCTATCCTTGGTATGGATGAGCTTTCTGATGAAGAAAAGACCTTGGTTGCTCGTGCCCGTCGTATCCAGTTCTTCTTGTCACAAAACTTCAACGTTGCGGAACAATTTACTGGTCAGCCAGGTTCTTATGTCCCAGTTGCTGAAACTGTACGTGGCTTTAAGGAAATCCTTGATGGTAAACATGACCAGTTACCAGAAGATGCCTTCCGTGGTGTAGGTTCTATCGAAGATGTGATTGCAAAAGCTGAAAAAATGGGATTTTAAGAGGTGATCTATGGCTCAGTTAACTGTCCAGATCGTGACACCAGATGGTCTCGTCTATGATCACCATGCCAGCTATGTATCAGTTCGAACTCTGGATGGTGAGATGGGGATCTTGCCACGACATGAAAATATGATTGCGGTTTTAGCAGTAGATGAAGTAAAGGTAAAACGTGTCGATGACGAAAACCATGTTAACTGGATTGCAGTGAATGGTGGTGTTATCGAAATTGCCAACAATGTTATCACAATAGTTGCTGATTCTGCAGAACGTGCTCGTGATATCGATATTAGTCGTGCAGAACGTGCCAAACTTCGTGCAGAGCAAGAAATTGAGGAAGCACAAGATAAACACTTGATTGATCAAGAACGTCGTGCTAAGATTGCTTTGCAACGTGCTATTAATCGTATCAATGTCGGAAAAAGACTATAAGAAAAAAATGAACTTGAGTTACCAAGTTCATTTTTTATGTTTTCTTAAGGTGCAAAACTGATGAAAAATTAGAATCGTCTATTGATATAAAAGATAATAAAAAGATAGCGTAATACAAATTGCGTAGCAGAAATCATACAAATGAAATTGATTATAGTAAAATAGTATTAGAATTATTAAGAAAGTTGGTTTTTTATTGGAAACGATAGTATTTTCAATCTCCGTTTTTTTGGCAGGTATCTTGTCCTTCTTTTCCCCTTGCATTTTTCCTCTATTACCAGTCTATACTGGAATTTTATTGGATGATCAGGAAAGTGCAAAAAGCTTCTCCTTGTTTGGAAGAAAGGTTGTCTGGTCAGGCTTGATTCGAACACTTTGCTTTATTGCAGGTATCTCTCTCATTTTCTTTATCTTAGGATTTGGTGCTGGTTACTTTGGTAATATTCTCTATGCAAATTGGTTTCGATATGTCATGGGAACAATTATTATCATTTTAGGTTTACACCAGATGGAAATTTTTCATTTTAAGAAATTAGAGGTTCAAAAAAGCTTTACCTTTAAAAAATCAGATTCTAATCGTTATTGGTCAGCTTTTTTACTTGGTATTACCTTCAGCTTTGGTTGGACGCCTTGTATTGGTCCAGTTTTAAGTTCTGTTTTAGCACTTGCGGCTTCTGGAGGCAATGGTGCCTGGCAAGGAGCTATCTATACTCTTGTTTACACTATGGGGATGGCTATTCCTTTCTTGGTTTTGGCTCTAGCTTCTGGTGTAGTGATGCCTTATTTTAGTAAAATTAAACGTCATATGATGCTACTGAAGAAAATTGGTGGTTTCCTCATTATTTTAATGGGAATTTTATTACTGTTAGGACAAGTAAATGTTCTAGCTGGAATTTTTGAATAAAGGAGAAAAAGATGAAAAAAGTAATGTTTGCTGGCTTAAGCCTCTTGTCATTAGTCGTATTGATAGCCTGTGGTGAGGAAGAGACTAAAAAGACTCAAGCTCCACAACAATCCCCAAAACAACAGCAACAAACGACTGTACAACAAATTGCTGTTGGGAAAGAGGCTCCAGACTTTACCTTGCAATCTATGGATGGTAAAGAAGTTAAGTTATCTGATTATAAGGGTAAAAAAGTCTACTTAAAGTTTTGGGCTTCATGGTGTGGTCCATGTAAGAAAAGTATGCCTGAGTTGATGGAATTAGCGGCGAAACCAGATCGTGATTTTGAAATTCTTAGTGTCATTGCACCAGGAATTCAAGGTGAAAAAACTGTCGAGCAATTCCCACAATGGTTCCAAGATCAAGGATATAAAGATATCCCAGTACTTTATGACACAAAAGGAACCACCTTCCAAGCTTACCAAATTCGAAGCATTCCTACAGAATACCTGATTGACAGTCAAGGAAAGATTGGCAAGATTCAATTTGGTGTTATCAGCAACGAGGATGCAGAAGCAGCCTTTAAAGAAATGAACTAGAATCAAGATTTTAAAATAGTATTTATATAATTAATCCTCTAGATTTTAGATAGTGTTAATCTAAGATTTAGGGGATTTTTGCTATTAATAAATTAAGTTTAAAAAAAGAAGGGAGTTCTGTATTATACAGATTCCCCTTCTTTTTCTTTAAACATAATATTTATTTTTTAGCTTTAAGAAGTTTATTATATCATAGCTTCTCGTTGATGAAGCGGATAAACTGATTCCACCAAACTTTTAAGAAGAAGGTTTTTTCAACTTTCTTTTCTGCTACCATTTCAAAACTAGGACGTTCTGTAGTGATGTAACCTTGACCAATCAAATCATTGTCTTCATAAGTTAAATGGCCAACCACTGTTCCAGCTTCAAGTGGTGCTGGAATTGCCTTAGAATCAGGTGTGAATTGAACAGTTTGGGACGATTGTCCCCCAACACGTTCAATTAGAGAGATGTCATCTTTGGCAACGGCAGTGACGGTATCTTCTTTTCCATCTTGTACAGGGGCTTTGCTATCTTGATAGGCATCACCTTTCTGAACGATTTTGCGAAGTGTGAATGTAGAAGAGATATAATCCATTAGTGAAGATGTAGCTGTGAAGCGAGCGTAAGGATTATTGTCTTGATGATCTGCATTCAAAACAACTGTGATAACCCTCATCCCTTTTTCAACAGTAGTACCAACAAAAGATTCTCCAGCCTTGTCTGTTGTTCCTGTCTTAAGGCCATCAAAACCACCGCGATAAGCAGGCATGCCCTCTAACATGTAGTTGGTAGAAGTGATTGTCATTCCAGCAAAAGTAGAAGAAGGTTTTTTCGTGATTTCTAAGACTTGTGGGTATTTTTTGATGAGATTGCGAGCAACGATAGCGATATCATAAGCACTGAGCTTGTTTTCATCATCTTTTTTTGAACCCGGGTAAATGTTATCCCCTAGTGTCTCATTGTTAAGACCAGTCGTATTGACAACAGTGGCATCCTGAATTCCCCATTCCAAGAGTTTTGCCCTCATCATATCGACGAAATCTTTTTCTGAGCCAGCAATTTTCTCAGCTAGGGCAATAGCTGCACTGTTAGCACTGGATACTAGGGTTGCTTCCAGTAGTTGTTCGACGGTATAATTACGAGCCTCCATAGGAACGTTACTCGCTTCAGAATTTGTCGTTAATTTGTATGGATAATCAGAGATATCTACCGGAGTTGATAGTGTAATACTACCGTTTTCCAAGGCTTCATAGACAAGATAAACAGTAATCAATTTTGTGATCGAAGCAATTTCAACTGGCTGGGTTGCATCTTTCTCATAGAGAATTTTACCGGTATTTGCCTCAACAGCAATTGCATGTTTAGCAGCAATATTAAAATCTTGAGCATCAACAGTAGATGCTGCCCCAATAACGGAAAGGCTTAGGAGAGTTAAAATTATTTTTTTCATAGTAAGTTTATTCTATCATAAAGAAAAAAATATTCCCAGTTTCATGATATAAGAAAGAAGCTTTTTTGAAAGTGTGGTAAAATAGATGAATGGAGGTACTTCATGTTTCGTAAGAATAAATTATTTTTTTGGACCAGTGAGATTTTACTATTAACCATCATCTTTTATTTATGGAGACAGATGGGTGGGATTATAACGCCTTTTGTAAGTGTCGCAAACACTATAATGATTCCCTTTCTTTTAGGTGGTTTTTTATATTATTTGACCAATCCTATTGTAAATTTTTTACAAAAGTATTTCAAAATTAACCGTATCATTGGTATTCTACTAACCTTGTGCGCCTTGGTTTGTGGGCTAGTTATTGGGGTCGTCTATCTCTTACCGATTTTGATTAATCAGCTGACAAGTTTGATTGCTACAAGTCAGACAATCTACAGTCGTCTGCAAGATTTGATTATCGATTTATCCACTTATCCAGCCTTTCAAAATTTAGATATTCAAGCGACTATTCAACAGTTAAATCTCTCTTATGTAGATATTCTACAGAATATCCTAAATAGTGTAACGAATAGTGTTGGAAGTGTCTTATCTGCGCTCTTTAGTACTGTTTTGATTATTATCATGACACCTGTATTTTTAATTTATTTTTTGTTAGATGGCCACAAATTCTTGCCGATGCTTGAGCGTACTGTTTTAAAGCGAGATAAGTTGCATATTACAGGTCTTTTAAAAAATTTGAATACTACAATTGCTCGATATATTAGTGGAGTTGCTATTGATGCGATTATTATTGGTTGTTTGGCCTTTATCGGATATAGCGTGATTGGTTTGAAATACGCTTTGGTCTTTGCCATCTTTTCAGGATTGGCCAATCTCATTCCTTATGTTGGACCAAGTATTGGTTTGATTCCGATGATTATCGCCAATGTCTTTACTGATCCTCATAGAATGCTGATTGCAGTTGTTTATATGTTGATTATTCAACAAGTAGATGGGAACATCCTTTACCCTCGAATCGTTGGTGGAGTGATGAAGGTTCATCCAATTACGATTTTAGTATTACTTTTGTTATCAAGTAATATCTATGGTGTCATTGGCATGATTGTCGCAGTACCAACCTATTCTATCTTAAAAGAAATTTCTAAGTTTTTATCACGTTTGTATGAAAATCATAAAATAATGAAAGAACGAGAAAGAGAATTAGCTAAGTAAAAATCAGGAAATTCCTGATTTTTCTTTTTCATTAAAGAAGTGATGGGAGTAGAAATACCGTTTAGATTAGTAGATTAAGAATAATTCACAAAAACTTTGTAAAACACTTGCAATTTAGCTGAAATTTGATAAAATAGTAAGGAAAGTTAGACTGTATTGCCTACTGTCTATCTATAAAATATATTTTATTGGAGGCTTTTACTCAAATGGCAAAAGAAAAATACGATCGTAGTAAACCACACGTTAACATTGGTACTATCGGACACGTTGACCACGGTAAAACTACCCTAACTGCAGCTATCACAACTGTTTTGGCACGTCGCTTGCCTTCATCAGTTAACCAACCTAAAGACTATGCGTCTATCGATGCTGCTCCAGAAGAACGCGAACGCGGTATCACTATCAACACTGCGCACGTTGAGTACGAAACTGAAAAACGTCACTACGCTCACATCGACGCTCCAGGACACGCGGACTACGTTAAAAACATGATCACTGGTGCCGCTCAAATGGACGGAGCTATCCTTGTAGTAGCTTCAACTGACGGACCAATGCCACAAACTCGTGAGCACATCCTTCTTTCACGTCAGGTTGGTGTTAAACACCTTATCGTCTTCATGAACAAAGTTGACTTGGTTGACGATGAAGAATTGCTTGAATTGGTTGAAATGGAAATCCGTGACCTATTGTCAGAATACGACTTCCCAGGTGACGATCTTCCAGTTATCCAAGGTTCAGCTCTTAAAGCCCTTGAAGGTGACACTAAATACGAAGACATCGTTATGGAATTGATGAACACAGTTGATGAGTACATCCCAGAACCAGAACGTGACACTGACAAACCATTGCTTCTTCCAGTCGAAGACGTATTCTCAATCACTGGACGTGGTACAGTTGCTTCAGGACGTATCGACCGTGGTATCGTTAAAGTCAACGACGAAATCGAAATCGTTGGTATCAAAGAAGAAACTCAAAAAGCAGTTGTTACTGGTGTTGAAATGTTCCGTAAACAACTTGACGAAGGTCTTGCCGGAGATAACGTAGGTGTCCTTCTTCGTGGTGTTCAACGTGACGAAATCGAACGTGGACAAGTTATCGCTAAACCAGGTTCAATCAACCCACACACTAAATTCAAAGGTGAAGTTTACATCCTTACTAAAGAAGAAGGTGGACGTCACACTCCATTCTTCAACAACTACCGTCCACAATTCTACTTCCGTACTACTGACGTTACAGGTTCAATCGAACTTCCAGCAGGTACTGAAATGGTAATGCCTGGTGATAACGTGACAATCGACGTTGAGTTGATCCACCCAATCGCCGTAGAACAAGGTACTACATTCTCTATCCGTGAGGGTGGACGTACTGTTGGTTCAGGTATGGTTACAGAAATCGAAGCTTAATTCGATTTAGTTCCCAGAAGAACAATTATTTAAGTCAGACACTGAAAGAATCTTGCTTTGCAAGGTTCTTTTTTTCTAATCAAATAATACTATGTTTCGCTCCGTAAGATGCATGATAATTAATTGATGGCTGAGAAGAATTTTTATTTCTCATTGATAAGTGTTTGCAGAAAGTTTTCAGTTTTTAGGGGAGTAGTTTAGAAAATATAAAAAAGACAAACACTAAAATGATGTTTGTCTATGGTGTGTAGAACTTGTTAGAAGTGTGGTTATAATTGTCTTAATTAGCAAATCTGATGCAGACGGCTTCTGGTATATGGAAGTCATTAGAAAGTTCTGCTAGACGACCAGTTTCAGGATTGCGTTTAAAGACGGTTGCATTGTCAGAGTCCTGATGGACAGCAATGACAAATTCTTGATCCGGTGTCAAATCAAAATCACGTGGAGTCTGACCATGTGTCGGAACGATTTCTAATAACTCTAAGCTACCATCCGCAAGAATTGTATATACTGCGATAGAATCATGACCACGGTTAGAAGCGTAGAGGTATTTACCGTCTTTAGAGAGACGAATAGCAGCAGTTCCATTAAAACCTTTGTAACCTTCTGGTAGAGTTGAAATGACTTGCATGCGTTCAAATTCGCCAACACCATCGTAGATTAGAACTTCGATAGTGCTATTGAGTTCACAAATGAGATAAGCGATCTTATAATGGTTATGGAAAATAATATGGCGTGAGCCTGCTCCTGGCTGGCTATGATAGGTATAGAGCTTAGATAATTTTCCTTCTGAATCAAGATCATAAGTAATTACTTGGTCAGTACCTAAGTCGCAGGTCACTAGATAGTGGTCAGGTGTTAAATCTGTAAAGTGAACATGGGGAGAAGCTTGATTCTCATGTGGACCTTGGCCACTGTGTTGATCTACATCACTAAGTAGAAGACTGCCATCTTCCTTGCGTTTATAAACAAGGACCTGTCCCTTGTGGTAGTTTGCCGCGTAAACCAAATCACGCTTTTCATCAACGGCAACATAACAGTGGGGAGCTCCTTTTTCCACGACATGATTTAATAAGGTTCCATCAGTTTGATAGGCTGCAATCCCCCCCTTATCGTCTTGACTACCAACAGTGTATAAATGTTGGTGCTGGTCAAAGGCAAGGTAGGTTGGACTTGGTTCAGCTGCAAAAAGTTCTAGATTTGAAAGCTGACCAGTTTCTGTATCAAAGTCTGCCTTGTAAATCCCTTGGGAAGTACGACGTGTATAAGTTCCAAAATAAACAGTTTCTTTCATGACTATACCTCTTTATAAAGATAAGTCTATTATATCACAAAATTAATTTATAATATGCTATGTGGTGCAATTGAGTAGTATGTAAGCACTTTAAAAAAGAGTTATTTTGATTTAAAAATGGTATAATGGAAAGAATGACAGAAAGGAATTATTTATGGAACAAAAAGAGAAACATTTTAGCCTATCTTGGTTTTTCAAGTGGTTTTTGGACAACAAGGCAATTACGGTATTTTTGGTAACCTTATTATTGGGACTGAATCTTTTTATTTTAAGCAAGATTAGTTTTCTATTTTCACCTGTTTTAGACTTTTTGGCAGTCGTGATGTTGCCAGTCATTCTATCTGGTTTACTATACTATTTACTGAATCCCATTGTTGATTGGTTGGAGAAGCATAAGATTAATCGCGTCATCGCAATCAGTATTGTCTTTGTCATCATCGCTCTCTTTATCATTTGGGGCTTGGCAGTGGCTATTCCAAGTCTGCAACGTCAAGTTTTAACCTTTGCAAGAAATGTACCAATCTATCTCGAAGATGCTGATCGAGTTATTAATGATTTGGTCACCAAGCGTTTACCAGATGATTTCAGACCTCAGTTAGAGCAAGTTTTAACAAACTTCTCTAGTCAGGCTACAGTTTGGGCAAGTAAAGTTTCATCTCAGGCAGTCAACTGGGTGAGTGCCTTTATTAGCGGGGCATCTCAAGTGATTGTTGCCTTGATTATCGTTCCTTTCATGCTCTTTTATCTCTTGCGTGATGGGAAAGGCTTGCGTAACTATTTAACCCAATTCATGCCAACGAAATTGAAGGAACCTGTAGGACAGGTTTTGTCAGATGTGAATCAACAGTTGTCCAACTATGTTAGAGGACAAGTAACAGTAGCTATTATTGTAGCAGTAATGTTTATCATCTTTTTCAAGATTATAGGTCTACGCTATGCGGTTACGCTGGGTGTAACTGCTGGTATTTTAAATCTGGTTCCTTATCTGGGTAGCTTCCTAGCCATGCTTCCTGCCTTAGTTTTGGGCTTGATTGCTGGTCCAGTTATGCTGTTGAAAGTGGTAATTGTCTTTATCGTAGAACAAACTATTGAAGGCCGTTTTGTCTCTCCACTGATTTTGGGAAGTCAATTGAATATCCATCCCATTAATGTTCTTTTTGTCTTGTTAACTTCAGGATCTATGTTTGGTATTTGGGGAGTTTTACTCGGTATTCCGGTTTATGCTTCTGCTAAGGTTGTCATTTCGGCCATTTTTGAATGGTATAAGGTAGTCAGTGGCCTATATGAAGTAGAGGGAGAGGAAATCAAGAGTGAACAATAGTCAACAGATGTTACAGGCCTTGGAAGAGCAAGATTTAACCAAGGCTGAGCACTATTTCGTCAAAGCTTTAGAAAATGATCCAAGTGACCTTCTGTATGAGTTAGCTACCTATCTTGAAGGGATTGGTTTTTATCCTCAGGCCAAGGAAATTTACTTGAAAATTGTAGGGGATTTTCCAGAGGTTAATCTTAATCTAGCGGCTATTGCTAGCGAGGATGGTCAAATCGAAGAAGCCTTTGCTTATCTTGAGGAAATCCAAGCTGACAGTGACTGGTATGTTTCAGCTTTGGCTCTGAAAGCAGACCTCTACCAGCTGGAAGGTTTGGAAGATGTAGCGCGTGAGAAATTACTAGAAGCCTTGAGTTACTCAGAGGATCCTCTTTTGATATTGGGCTTGGCAGAGTTGGATAGTGAGTTGGAAAATTACCAAGAGGCCATTCAAGGCTATGCCCAGTTAGATAATCGTACTATTTATGAGCAAACAGGGATTTCCACCTATCAACGAATTGGTTTTGCCTATGCACAGTTAGGGAAATTTGAAACGGCTACAGAGTTTTTAGAAAAAGCCTTGGAGTTAGAATACGATGACCTAACAGCTTTTGAGTTGGCCAGTCTTTACTTTGATCAAGAAGAATACCAAAAAGCTGTCCTCTATTTTAAGCAGCTTGATACCATTTCACCTGACTTTGAAGGATATGAGTATGGTTACAGTCAGGCCTTACATAAGGAACATCAAGTTCAAGAAGCCCTGCGTATCGCTAAGCAAGGCTTAGAGAAAAATCCCTTTGAAACTCGCCTCTTGCTAGCTGCTTCCCAATTTTCTTATGAATTGCATGATGCTAGTGGTGCAGAAAACTACCTCCTTACTGCAAAAGAAGACGCTGAGGATATGGAAGAAATCTTACTCCGTTTAGCAACTATTTATCTAGAACAGGAACGTTATGAGGACATTCTAGACTTACAAAGTGATGAGCCAGAAAATCTTTTGACAAAGTGGATGATTGCTCGTTCCTATCAAGAAATGGACGATTTGGATTCTGCCTACGAGCATTATCAAGAGTTGGCAGGAGATTTAAAGGACAATCCAGAGTTTCTGGAACACTATATCTATCTCTTGCGTGAATTGGGCTACTTTGAAGAAGCAAAAGTCAATGCTCAAACTTACTTAAAACTGGTTCCAGATGATGTGCAAATGCAAGAACTATTTGAGAGATTGTAAGGATATATTTTAAAAACTGTATCTAATCATTTTTGATAATAAAATCTACAGGCTATTTTATCTATTGTATGATGAGAGTATATTTGCGTTGTTGTGTTTGTATTCGAGTTTCCAATATAAGGCATAAGAAGTGAGATAAGTAATATTTTTAAAAGTACAATCTTAGACTTTATAGTAAAAGAAAAAGTTCTCATTTCATAAGTGACAGATTGAATAGAAAGCCCTTAGACTAAAAGTTTCTAAGGGTTTTTCTTTGTGTGAAATTGTAAAATAGGGGTAAGAAAAGTTGTGAGATGTTTGCCATGTTTCATAAAAAAACGAGACTACGATTGCAATCATGTTGATTATTACACGTTAGAGGGACTAATTCCGCAAGACTATATTCTTTGTCAGGTTGAGTAAGTTCTCGATTTTCCTTCATCTATGATTGAATCGTATCCAATAACCACAAATATACTTACCAAGTGTTAGATAATCAAGCTAAGTTTATAAGTGAGCAACTGGAAGTTAAGATTGACTTAAATCGGAAAAAGCAAGGAAAACAGGGAAGGAAAGTTTTTTGTTTTGCATTGAAAAGTATTTTATAGAGGGTTCAACATATTTTAAGGATAGTAGAGCTGGAGAAATAAAAAAGACAAACACTAAAATGATGTTTGTCTTCGGTGTGGAGTTCTCATTAAATGAGAACCTAGTTACAATTAGTTTTTAGAAGCAGCTTGGAATTCTGGATTTTTCCATGCTTCGTCAATAATAGCTTGTAATTCATTTGCAGATGCTTGCATTTTTTGAGTTTCTGCGTCGTTCAATGGGATATTTACTGGACGAACAATACCATGTGCACCTACAACAGCTGGTTGCCCGATAAAGACGTTTTTAACTCCGTATTGACCTTCTTGGAATACTGAAAGGGGAAGTACTGCGTTTTCATCGTCAAGGATTGCTTTAGTAATACGAGCAAGGGCTACTGCGATACCGTAGTATGTTGCACCTTTTTTGTTGATGATTGTGTAAGCTGCATCACGAACACCTTCGAACAATTCAATCAATTCAGCTTCTTGAACATTTTGAGTGTCTTTAAGGAATTCTTCAAGGTTTACACCAGCGATGTTAGCGTGTGACCAAACAGCGAACTCAGAGTCACCGTGTTCACCCATGATGTAGGCGTGCACTGAACGAGCATCAACATCCAATTTTTCAGCAAGTGCTTGACGGAAACGAGCTGAGTCAAGTGAAGTTCCTGAACCGATAACTCGTTCTTTAGGGAAACCAGAGAATTTCCAAGTTGAGTAAGTCAAGACGTCAACTGGGTTAGCAGCAACAAGGAAGATACCTTTGAAACCTGATTCAACAACTTGAGTTACGATTGATTTGTTGATAGCAAGGTTTTTACCTACAAGGTCAAGACGAGTTTCACCTGGTTTTTGAGGCGCACCTGCAGTGATTACAACAAGATCAGCGTCTGCACAGTCAGAGTATTGAGCTGCATAGATTTTTTTAGGTGAAGTGAAGGCAAGGGCGTGACTAAGGTCAAGCGCGTCACCAACAGCTTTTTCATGCAATTGTGGAATTTCGATAATTCCAAGCTCTTGTGCAATTCCTTGGTTAACAAGTGCAAAAGCGTAAGAAGAACCTACAGCACCATCACCGACAAGTATAACTTTTTTGTGTTGTTTAGTTGAAGTCATTATTCTAAACATCTCCTTAATTTTATTCAGGGATTTCCCCAGTTATTTCAATTTTATCACTTTTGAAAAGCTTTGTCACGGATATGCATTTCAGTTCTTGATGTAAACGTTTTAGTGGTTTTATATACCTGAAATATGGCGGATATTATGGTATAATATAGTTAATTACTAATAGTGAAATGAGGCATTTATTAATGCAGGATAGAAATTTAGTGAATGTCAATCTGACAAAGGAGATGAAGACGAGCTTTATCGACTACGCCATGAGTGTTATCGTAGCGCGGGCCCTTCCTGATGTTCGAGATGGCTTGAAACCGGTTCACCGTCGGATTCTCTATGGAATGAATGAATTGGGTGTTACTCCAGACAAACCCCATAAAAAATCTGCTCGTATTACTGGAGATGTCATGGGTAAATATCACCCACACGGGGATTCCTCTATCTATGAAGCAATGGTCCGCATGGCTCAATGGTGGAGCTACCGTTACATGCTTGTAGATGGGCATGGAAACTTTGGTTCCATGGATGGAGATGGTGCTGCCGCTCAGCGTTATACTGAGGCACGTATGAGCAAGATTGCTCTAGAAATGCTTCGAGATATCAATAAGAATACGGTTGATTTCGTTGATAACTATGATGCCAATGAACGTGAACCTTTAGTCCTTCCAGCTCGTTTTCCAAATCTTTTAGTTAATGGAGCTACTGGTATCGCTGTCGGTATGGCGACCAATATTCCACCTCATAACTTGGGTGAAACTATTGATGCTGTGAAGTTGGTCATGGACAATCCTGAAGTGACCACTAAGGACTTGATGGAAGTCTTACCTGGGCCAGATTTTCCAACTGGAGCTCTTGTTATGGGGAAATCAGGTATTCATAAGGCTTATGAAACAGGTAAAGGTTCTATTGTCCTTCGTTCACGTACTGAAATTGAAGAAACTAAGACTGGCCGTGAGCGCATCGTTGTAACAGAATTTCCTTATATGGTCAATAAAACAAAGGTGCATGAGCATATTGTTCGTTTGGTTCAGGAAAAACGTATTGAGGGTATTACTGCAGTTCGTGATGAATCAAACCGTGAAGGGGTTCGTTTCGTAATCGAGGTCAAACGTGATGCCTCGGCCAATGTTATCCTTAATAATCTCTTCAAGATGACCCAGATGCAAACCAACTTTGGTTTCAATATGCTTGCTATCCAAAATGGGGTACCCAAGATTTTATCCCTTCGTCAGATTTTGGATGCTTATATCGAACACCAAAAAGAAGTGGTTGTTCGTCGTACTCGTTTTGATAAGGAAAAAGCAGAAGCGCGTGCTCATATCTTGGAAGGTCTCTTAATTGCACTAGACCATATCGACGAAGTGATTCGTATCATCCGTGCTAGTGAAACGGATGCGGAAGCACAAGCTGAGTTGATGAGCAAGTTTAAGCTTTCTGAACGTCAAAGTCAAGCTATTCTTGATATGCGTCTTCGTCGTTTGACAGGTTTGGAACGTGATAAAATTCAGTCTGAGTATGATGATCTCTTGGCTCTGATTGCCGATTTAGCAGATATTCTTGCTAAGCCGGAACGTGTTTCTCAGATCATCAAAGATGAATTAGACGAAGTTAAGCGTAAGTTTGGCGACCAACGTCGTACTGAATTAATGGTCGGTGAAGTCTTGAGTCTTGAAGATGAAGATTTGATTGAAGAATCAGATGTCTTAATCACTCTTTCTAACAAAGGATACATCAAACGTCTGGACCAAGCTGAGTTTACTGCTCAAAAACGTGGGGGTCGTGGTGTTCAAGGAACTGGTGTCAAGGATGACGATTTTGTTCGTGAGTTAGTGTCAACTAGTACCCATGATCACCTACTCTTCTTTACAAATAAAGGACGTGTCTATCGCCTGAAAGGATATGAAATTCCTGAATATGGCCGTACTGCTAAGGGATTGCCAATTGTCAATCTTTTGAAATTGGATGAAGGTGAAAGTATTCAGACCATCATCAATGTTGAATCTGAACGCAGCGATGATGCTTACCTCTTCTTCACAACTCGTCATGGTATTGTGAAGAGAACCAGCGTTAAGGAATTTGCTAACATTCGTCAAAATGGACTTAAGGCTTTAAACCTCAAAGATGAAGATGAGCTAATTAATGTATTACTAACAGAAGAAAATACGGATATTATCATTGGTACCAAGCTTGGTTATGCAGTTCGCTTTAATCAATCAGTTGTTCGTGATATGAGTCGTATCGCCACTGGTGTGAAAGGTGTTAACCTTCGTGACGGAGACACAGTTGTTGGTGCTAGTGTGATTACAGACCAGGACGAGGTTCTTATCATCACAGAAAAGGGCTATGGTAAGCGCACAGTTGCGACCGAATATCCAACTAAAGGTCGTGGTGGTAAAGGAATGCAAACCGCTAAGATTACAGAAAAGAACGGTTTTCTTGCTGGTCTTATGACCGTTAAAGGTGATGAAGATTTGATGATTATCACTGATACAGGTGTCATGATTCGAACCAATGTTGCCAATATTTCACAAACAGGTCGCTCAACTATGGGAGTTAAGGTGATGCGCCTGGATCAAGATGCCAAAATTGTAACCTTTACAACGGTTGCAGCCGCAGAGAAAGAAGAAGTTGGGGCAGAAAACGAAACAGAAGGTGAAGCATAATGTCTCATAAAAAGAATAATAAGAAAATCAAACGAAAAAATCTGCTGACAAATATCTTAGCTGTATTTCTCATACTGATCTCTATTGCTTTAATTTTTAATGCAAAGATTCGTGATGCATTTATTGCTTGGAATAGCAATAAATACCAAGTTAGTCAAGTATCAAAAGAAAAAATTGAAGAAAATCAGGACACAGAGGGAAATTTTGATTTTGATTCAGTAAAAGCCATTTCCTCTGAAGCTGTTTTAGCCTCTCAATGGGATAATCAAAAATTACCTGTTATCGGAGGAATTGCAATACCTGAGCTTGAAATTAATTTACCTATCTTTAAGGGGATTGCAAATGTCAATCTTTTATATGGTGCGGGTACCATGAAGCGTGACCAAGAAATGGGTAAAGGGAATTATTCATTAGCTAGCCATCATATTTTCACAGGTGATAATGCTAGTCAGATGCTTTTTTCTCCACTAGATCGTGCGAAAAAAGGGATGAAAATTCACTTGACAGACAAGAATAAAGTGTATACCTATGAAATTAGTGAAGTGAAACGAGTTACACCAGATAGAGTAGATGAAATTGATGACCGAACTGGTGTTGATGAAATTACTTTAGTAACTTGTGAGGATGCAGCAGCTACTGAGCGGATCATTGTAAAGGGTGATTTGAAAGAAACAAAAGATTATTCACAAACATCTGATGAAACTCTGACAGCCTTCAATCAACCATATAAACAATTTTATTAGTTCTAAAAGAATCAGTGAAGATTAAGTTTCATTGATTCTTTTAATATTTTCATAAAATAAACTTTTATGAAATACAGAAAACGTTTCCTTAATTCTAAAGTTTGTGATATAATTATCACAAATAAAAGTTTTAGGAGTTTATTATGGTTTCTTCAGAATTTATCTCAAAAATTGAATTTGCTTGCAAGAAGAAGGAAAGTCTTTATAGTCAAAGCAAATTTAAGTATGCGATTCGTTCTATGTTTGCAGGTGCATTCTTAACTTTCAGTACAGCTGCGGGTGCAGTAGGGGCTGACTTGATTAATAAGATCGTACCAGGTAGTGGACGCTTCCTCTTCCCATTTGTATTTGCTTGGGGCTTGGCCTACATTGTTTTCTTGAATGCCGAGTTGGTAACATCAAACATGATGTTCTTAACTGCTGGTAGTTTCTTGAAAAAAATCTCTTGGAGAAAGACAGCTGAGATTTTACTTTACTGTACCTTGTTCAACCTTATCGGGGCTTTGATAGCAGGTTGGGGCTTTGCCCACTCAGCAGCTTATGCACATCTGACTCACGATAGTTTTATCTCAGGGGTTGTTGAGATGAAGTTAGGCCGTTCAAATGAATTAATCTTGCTTGAGGCGATTTTGGCAAATATTTTCGTAAATATTGCGATTCTTTCATTTGTTTTGGTCAAAGATGGTGGTGCCAAACTTTGGCTTGTGTTGTCAGCTATTTACATGTTTGTATTCTTAACAAACGAACACATTGCTGCGAACTTTGCTTCTTTTGCGATTGTTAAGTTTAGTGTTGCAGCAGATTCAATTGCTAATTTCGGTGTTGGGAATATGCTTCGCCACTGGGGTGTAACCTTCATTGGAAACTTTATCGGAGGAGGCCTCTTGATGGGTCTTCCATATGCCTTCCTCAATAAAAATGAAGATACTTATGTAGATTAAGAAAATGAGCACGATTGAGTCGTGCTTTTTTCATCTTTTAAATAGGGTAATAGCTATTTCTTATATCAAAATATAGAAAACTGATATTTGTAAACTATAACTTAAGGTGCTACAATATCCTTAATCAAACTATTTGGAGGTCGCCCTATGACTCGTGATTTTAAATTTGAAACTTTGCAACTGCATGCTGGTCAAGTTGTGGATCCAGCTACCAAGTCTCGTGCAGTGCCGATTTATCAAACAACATCCTTTGTTTTTGATGACACGCAGGAAGGTGCCGATTTGTTTGCCTTGAGAAAACCAGGGAACATTTATACTCGTATCACCAACCCTACAACAGCTGCTTTTGAAGAAAGAATCGCTGCTCTTGAAGGTGGTGTTGGAGCTCTTGCAACAGCATCAGGTATGGCAGCAGTGACTTATACGATTTTGGCTCTTGCCCATGCTGGTGACCATGTAGTAGCAGCCTCAACTATTTACGGTGGGACCTTCAATCTCTTGAAGGAAACCCTTCCTCGTTATGGTATCACAACAACCTTTGTCGATGTGGATAATATGGAAGAAGTGGAAGCAACGATCAAAGACAATACCAAGCTTGTCTTGATTGAAACCTTGGGGAATCCCTTGATAAATATTCCTGACTTGGAAAAATTGGCTGAGATTGCGCATAAACACCAGATTCCACTCGTTTCAGATAATACCTTTGCAACACCTTATTTGATTAACGTTTTTTCTCACGGTGTAGATATTGCTATTCACTCTGCGACTAAGTTTATCGGAGGGCATGGTACGACTATTGGTGGAGTGATTGTCGATAGCGGTCGTTTTGACTGGGCGGCTTCAGGGAAATTCCCTCAATTTGTTGACGAGGATCCAAGTTATCACAATTTGAGCTATACTCGTGATGTGGGGGCAGCAGCCTTTATTATCGCTGTCCGTGTTCAATTGCTTCGTGATACAGGTGCAGCCTTGTCGCCATTTAATGCCTTCTTGTTACTCCAAGGACTGGAAACCCTTTCTCTTCGCGTGGAACGCCATGTGCAAAATGCAGAGAAAATTGTTGATTTCCTTGTCAACCATCCTAAGGTAGAAAAGGTCAATTATCCAAAACTTGCTGATAGTCCTTACCATGCCTTGGCTGAGAAATACTTGCCTAAAGGTGTGGGTTCAATCTTTACCTTCCATGTCAAAGGTGGGGAGGCAGAAGCACGCAAGGTTATTGATAATTTGGAAATCTTCTCTGACCTTGCAAATGTGGCAGATGCCAAGTCTCTTGTTGTTCACCCAGCAACAACTACTCACGGTCAATTGTCAGAAAAAGACTTAGAAGCCGCAGGTGTCACACCAAACCAAATCCGCTTGTCTATCGGTCTTGAAAATGTAGAAGATTTGATTGAAGACTTGCGCTTGGCCTTGGAAAAAATTTAAAGAAAAAGAAGATAAACAGTGGGTCTCGACTCACTGTTTTTGATTTTCCCTCAGGCATGATATAATGGTTACAGAAGTCTAGAAAGAGGAACGATATGAACGAAATCAAATGTCCCAACTGTGGGGAAGTCTTTACAGTAAATGAAAGCCAGTATGCCGAACTTTTGTCCCAAGTAAGAACGGCAGAGTTTGATAAGGAATTGCACGATCGCATGAAGCAGGAACTGGCCTTGGCTGAGCAAAAGGCCATGAATGAGCAACAGTCTAAACTAGCTCAAAAAGACCAAGAAATTGCGCAATTGCAGAGTCAAATCCAAAACTTTGATACAGAGAAAGAGTTGGCTAAGAAGGAGGTTGAACAGACAAGCCATGAGGCTCTCTTAGCAAAGGACAAGGAAGTGCAGGCCTTGGAAAACCAATTGGCAACCTTGCGTTTGGAGCATGAAAATCAACTGCAAAAGACCCTCTCTGACCTAGAAAAAGAACGGGATCAGGTTAAAAATCAGCTCCTACTGCAAGAAAAGGAAAACGAGCTTTCTCTTGCTTCAGTTAAGCAAAACTACGAAGCTCAACTCAAGGCAGCTAGTGAACAGGTCGAATTTTATAAGAATTTCAAAGCTCAACAATCTACAAAAGCTATCGGGGAAAGTCTGGAACAGTATGCGGAAAGTGAGTTTAACAAGGTCCGTAGTTTCGCCTTTCCAAATGCTTACTTTGAGAAGGATAACAAGGTCTCTGCGCGTGGGTCTAAGGGGGACTTTATCTTCCGTGAATGTGATGAAAATGGAGTTGAAATCATTTCCATCATGTTTGAGATGAAAAATGAAGCGGACGGGACAGAGAAGAAGCACAAGAACGCGGACTTCTACAAGGAATTGGACAAGGACCGTCGTGAAAAGGACTGTGAATATGCGGTTTTGGTGACCATGCTTGAGGCTGATAATGACTACTTTAATACAGGGATTGTTGACGTCAGTCACGAGTATGAAAAGATGTATGTGGTTCGCCCTCAGTTCTTTATCCAGTTGATTGGGCTCTTGCGAAATGCGGCGCTTAATTCCCTAAAATACAAGCAAGAGTTAGCACTTGTTCGTGAACAAAACATTGATATCACTCACTTTGAGGAAGACTTGGATGCCTTTAAATTAGCTTTTGCCAAGAATTACAATTCAGCTTCGACTAACTTTGGTAAAGCTATTGATGAAATCGACAAGGCCATCAAACGCATGGAAGAGGTCAAGAAGTTCCTAACCACATCCGAAAACCAACTCCGTCTGGCTAACAACAAATTGGAAGATGTCTCTGTTAAAAAATTGACTCGAAAAAATCCAACTATGAAAGCGAAATTTGAAGCACTGAAGGGGGAATGAGGAAGCAGTGGAAAATGAATTATTAGTATTGAATACTGAAGAAGTAAATGAGTCTGAAAATTTAAACTATGATGAGTTAGAAGAACTATTGGAACAGCAATTTACAATGGAGTTCTCTAATCTTGAGAAATTAGAACTAGAATGTAAAGAAATTAGTTCGCCGGATAAATTAGGAGATGTTATTTTAGATGAAATTTGGAGTCAATTTGCGAACCAAATTGGTTTAGATATGACAAGCGACACGCTTCTTAAGCAGTATAACGATAAACATCCTAATGGTTATACAAAAGAAGAGGGTGCTAAAATAATGAAAGATAAAAGGTATACTGATGCAAATAATGCTATGAAAGAAAGGCAAAAAAATGGAAATTTAAAGGATGAATATACTGGAAAAACAATAAAAATTAACGAAAAAGCTAATTTGGATCACGTCGTACCGCGAAAACAGATTTTTGAAAATCCATGGAGGAAAATTGCTGATATAGAGACTGTTGATTTAGCAAATAAATCAGAAAATTTTGCTGCAACAAACGAATCACTTAATAAAAGTAAAGGAGCAAAATCCAATAGTGAATATATAAAGAATAGAGAAGAGAGAGAAAAAAATCTAAAAGAACAAGTTGAAAGAGCTAATAAAAAAATTGATAAGATGAAAATCTCAGATGCCGAAAAGCGAAATCATAAAGCTGAAAATAATAAAAGATTAAATGATAAATTAGAAGCTGATTCGAAGAAAATGCTCAAATCTGAAAAAACAGCGAAGAAAGCTATTAATAAGGATATTGCAAAGAAAGCTTCTGTTAGAATGGCTAATAAAGCTGGTAAAGATGCTATAAAAGCTATGTTTATTGCAGCATTATTTGGGATGCTGAAGGAAATTATGAATGCTTTAGTGAGGTATTTTAAAGCAAAAAAACAATCTTTTGATACATTTATAGAGGAAATGAAAAAAGCACTTCATTCCTTCTTTGGTAAAATTAGAGATTTTATCAAAGTAGGTATTGATAGTTTTGTTGGGAGTATCGTGGGAGAAATTATTGGAGCATTTAACCAGAAATTACAAAAACTTCCAAACTTGTTTAAACAATTATTTGGTTCAATTAGAGAAAGTATCTCTTATCTATCAAACCCTGAAAATCAATCTCATTCTACTGCAATTAAAATTGCCCATGTTTCAAAAATTATTACATCCGCATTATTAGGTGTAGGAGCAATGTTTTTAGGAGAATATTTTGAACAGTTCTTAAATAAGATACCAGGTATGACTTTTGAAATAAAACTTCTAGGAACAATTGCTAATATTTTAGGGATGTTCTTTGCAAGTTTACTAACTGGAATCTTGGGAGCAATAATCATTAACGGACTTGATGGCTTTATATCAAGGAAACTACAAGATGAGAACAAAAAACAACAAGCTGATAAGAAGAACGAATTGCTAAGAATTCAGGATGTTCAAATTTTTGTTGCCGAGCAAAATGTTGCTGTTAAGCGAAATGATATCTTCAGTAAGATGGCTAAGAACCATCAAAAACTAAGAGAACTACTTGGCAATGTTGATGAAGAGTTTTCTAATTCAAAGATTGATTTCAAACAGCGATTATTAGCTAATGAAATTTACTTTGATGAAAAGCAAAGTGAACTTGAAGAAATGCAAACTGCATTAAACGATTTATTATAGGAGAATATTATGTCAGAAGAATTAGAGATTCAAGTTTTAGCAAATTCTGAAAGATTTAATGAAAAAAAACAAGAGCTAAAAGCCTTTAGTGAAGAGATCCCTGAACAGTCAGATTTACCAACAGTTCCAACAGATGATCCTATGTTAGGCTTTATTGGAATGGAATATGATGTTAAGGGTAAAGATTTGAACGCTCTTACTGATGCTGTTCAAAATAGAATGATTGAACAAAATATTCACATAAAAAAGATTATTCAAGAATTTAATACTATTTACGAAACTTTTCAAATATTGGATGATGAGTATATTCAAAGTATTTCAAAATCTTTGATTGCAGCCAAAGAGGCAAATAATAAAGCTATACAGGGATTGCACGAAATAGAAGAATATCAAATAGGTAATAACAAACTATTAGATGATGTTTTTAAACAGAATAAAGATTTAATTGATATATTGAAGAAACATCATAAAAAGCTAGAAGAGTTAGAACAACTTGAAGATAAGCAAAGTGAAATTCATAATGAAATTGATAGTTTAAAAGCGAAGCTAAAAACATTAGTGAAAATAGAAAATAGTTTTAACGATTTGCGTTTCCAAGTTGAAGAAACACAAAATAATCTTAAAAACGATGTAGATAAGATGAATGTTCGATTAATAGAGGAAGGTAAAAATCTTACTTTAATTGTCGAGAAATTTCAAACTGAACTAGAGGAAAAACAAAAAGAGATTAGTTTCCTTAGAAAAGGATTCTATACTCTTGGAGTCGCTGTTGTTATAATAGTATTATTTCTATTGTTTAAAGGAATGTAGATGATTAGTGAAACTTATTTAAAATTGTTAAAATCGGAAGTGAAAAAACTGGATGATTTAACAAATAATACTTATGAATTGGAAATAATTCTTCAAGATATAGTTGATAATCTTAAAAATGCTGAGTTAGAATTTATAAAACGATTAGGAAACTTGACAAGTAAAGAGACATTCTCAAAAATCAAAGATAAGCAAACTAGCATATTGGAATTATTGTATAAATATCTTGGCTCTAGAGTTATTGATACAAATTATTTGATTTTGAAAGAAACAAATCATAAATCATTTGAAGAACTAGCAAATGATTTAAAGTCACTAATTGGTTTAGAAAATGTTAAGAAAGAAATTAAAGATTTAGTAGCGTTTAATAAAGTTCAACAAAGTAGAGAAAAAATCGGTCTTAAAAAAACAAATAGAACTATGCATATGGCGTTTTTAGGTAATCCAGGTACCGGTAAAACTACTGTGGCTAGAATCGTTGGGAATATGTATCGTTCATTAGGAATACTAAGTAAAGGTCACTTTATAGAGGCAAGTAGAACAGACTTAATAGCAGAATATCAAGGACAGACGGCTTCGAAAGTGAAGAGATTGATACAAAAAGCCAAAGGTGGTGTATTGTTTATTGATGAAGCATATAGTATTACTGAAAACGATAAAAGTGATAGTTATGGTCGAGAGTGTTTAACTGAGTTAACAAAAGCATTAGAAGACTATCGTGATGATTTGGTGGTTATTGTTGCTGGATATGATGAATTGATGAAAAAATTTTTTGAATCTAATCCTGGGTTAAAATCAAGATTTAATTATTTTATTACGTTTGAAGATTATACTGTGGACCAAATGTTTGATATTTTTCTTTCATATTGCAAAAGTGAAGAGTACATTTTGCATGATTCTGCAAAAGAAAAATTAAAAAAATATTTAGAATTACATAGTTGCAATCCTGAAAATAAAAATGCAAATGGGCGATTTGTAAGAAATGTATTTGACAGGATAATTATGAACCAAGCAATAAGATTAGCCACACTATCTTTTGTTACAAAAGATAATTACATTACGATTCTTGAAGAAGATATTTCATGAATGAAATTAGAAAGCAAAAATGAACGGTATTATCAACTTAAAAAAAGAAGCGGGGATGACTTCGCATGATGCGGTTTTTAAACTGCGTAAGATTTTGGGAACCAAGAAAATCGGGCATGGTGGGACCTTGGATCCGGATGTGGTGGGTGTTTTGCCTATTGCGGTTGGCAAGGCGACTCGCATGGTCGAGTTTATGCAGGATGAGGGCAAGGTCTATGAGGGGGAGATTACTCTCGGTTATTCCACGACAACTGAGGATGCCAGTGGGGAAGTGGTCGCAGAAACACCTGTTTTGTCTCCTTTGGATGAAAAGCTTGTCGATGAAGCGATTGCTAGCTTGACTGGACCTATTACTCAGATTCCGCCTATGTATTCGGCAGTAAAGGTCAATGGTCGTAAGCTCTATGAGTATGCGCGTGCTGGTCAGGAAGTGGAGCGTCCAGAACGTCAGGTAACTATTTATAGCTTTGAGCGGACAAGTCCGATTTCTTATGATGGCCATCTTGCACGATTCACTTTTCGTGTGAAATGTAGCAAAGGAACTTATATCCGTACCTTATCGGTTGATTTAGGTGAGAAGCTTGGTTATGCAGCTCATATGTCACATCTGACACGGACTAGTGCAGCAGGTTTGCAACTGGAGGATGCTCTTACCTTGAAAGAAATTGCTGAAAGAGTTGAGGCTGGTCAGCTGGACTTTCTCCATCCTCTAGAGATTGGGACTGGGGACCTTGTCAAAGTTTTTCTAAGTCCAGAAGAGGCTACAGAAGTGCGCTTTGGTCGTTTTATCGAGCTCGCCCAAACAGACCAAGAATTAGCTGCCTTTGAGGGAGATAAATTGCTAGCTATTTTAGAAAAAAGGGACAATCTCTACAAGCCAAGGAAGGTTTTTATCTAGCCTAACTGAGGTTTAGGGATTGGAAATGTTTCCCTAAGACTATCCAAATCAGACTATAAATTTTGCAAAAAATGTGATAGAATAGACGACGGATAAAAAAACGGAGGATAGCATGCAAAATAGACCAATCATTATCGGAGTGACAGGTGGTTCTGGTGGAGGTAAGACCAGTGTTTCAAGAGCCATTTTATCGCATTTTCCTGATGAAAAGATTTCCATGATTGAGCATGATTCATACTACAAGGATCAGTCTCATTTGACCTTTGAAGAGCGTGTCAAAACCAACTACGACCATCCTTTTGCCTTTGATACAGACTTGATGATCGAGCAGATTAAGGAATTGTTGGCAGGGCGTCCGGTGGACATCCCGACCTATGACTATACAGAGCATACACGAAGTAGCAAGACCTATCGTCAAGAGCCTCAAGATGTCTTTATCGTTGAGGGAATTTTGGTCTTGGAGGACAAGCGCCTGCGCGATTTGATGGATATCAAGATTTTTGTAGATACGGATGATGATGTGCGCATTATTCGTCGTATCAAGCGTGATATGGAGGAGCGTGGCCGTAGTCTTGATAGCGTTATTGACCAGTACTTAGGTGTGGTTAAACCTATGTACCACCAGTTTATCGAGCCAACCAAGCGTTATGCGGATATCGTCATTCCTGAAGGGGTTAGCAATACAGTTGCTATTGATCTGTTGACCACCAAGATCGAAAAGATTTTGGAGGAAGCTCGAAACAGCAAATAATCAAATGTGGAGGCCTTGCCTCCTTTTTCTATTTTTCCCTCATAATGGTACATAAATGGAGATTTTTAGGCATATTTTTGGTATAATAATACCCATGAAAGAGCAAGAAAATGAATAGTAGGTGGAGATGGAAAAGTATTTATCGGTAACAACTTTGACCAAGTATCTGAAAATGAAATTCGATAAAGACCCTTACTTGGAACGGGTCTATTTAACTGGTCAAGTTTCCAACTTTCGTAAACGACCTACTCACCAATATTTCTCCCTAAAGGATGACCATGCAGTTATTCAAGCGACCATCTGGTCTGGGATTTATCAGAAATTAGGTTTTGACCTTGAAGAAGGAATGAAGATCAATGTGATTGGGCGTGTGCAGGTCTATGAACCTAGCGGTAGCTACTCCATCATTATTGAAAAGGCTGAGCCTGATGGGGTTGGGGCGCTTGCGATTCAGTTTGAACAACTCAAGAAAAAATTGACAGAAGAAGGTCTGTTTCAAGAGAGATTCAAGCAACCTCTGCCCCAATTTTCTAAGAGAATTGGTGTGGTAACCAGTCGCAGTGGAGCCGTTATTCGAGATATTATCACGACCGTCAGTAGGCGCTTTCCTGGTGTCGATATCCTTCTCTATCCGACCAAGGTGCAAGGTGAAGGAGCAGCGGAGGAAATTGCTCGAAATATTGCGCGAGCCAATCAACGTGACGATTTGGACTTACTGATTATTGGTCGTGGTGGGGGTTCTATCGAGGATCTCTGGGCCTTTAACGAAGAAATTGTGGTACGAGCTATTTTTGAATCTCGTTTGCCAATTATTTCTAGTGTGGGGCATGAGACAGATGTGACCTTGGCAGATTTTGTCGCAGATAGACGGGCTGCGACGCCGACAGCAGCGGCTGAACTGGCAACACCTGTGACCAAGTTGGATCTATTAGCTCATTTGCAAAATCAAGAAAAACGGATGGCAACAGCAGTCCGAAATGTCCTATCGAAGAAACAAGAAGCTTTGAAAAAATGCAGTCAGTCTGTTATCTTTAGACAGCCAGAGCGTTTGTATGATGGCTATATGCAACGCTTGGATCAACTGCAACTGCGCTTAAAACAAAATTTGCGAACACGGATTTCTGATAACAAACAGATAGTACAAGCAAGGACGCATCGACTGGTACAATTATCACCTGTTACCAAAATCCAACGCTATCAGGACAGACTAGCTCAGTTGGACAAGCTCCTCCGTAGCCAAATGGCGCTGGTTTATGATGCCAAGGTTGCTGAAGTCAAGCGACTTTCGGAAGCCTTACTCATGTTGGATACTAGCCGAATCGTGGCGCGTGGCTATGCAATTGTCAAGAAAGAAGATTCAGTAGTCGATTCGGTTGAGAATTTAAAGAAAACAGACCAAGTGACGCTTTTGATGCGAGATGGTCGAGTAGAATTAGAGGTTAAAGATGTCAAAACAAAAGAAATTTGAGGAAAATCTAGCAGAACTGGAGACCATTGTCCAAAGTTTGGAAAATGGTGAAATTGCTCTGGAAGATGCGATTGCTGCCTTTCAAAAGGGCATGGTCTTGTCAAAAGAGCTCCAAGCGACGCTGGACAAGGCTGAAAAGACCTTGGTCAAGGTCATGCAAGAAGACGGAACAGAAAGTGATTTTGAATGAAAAAGCAAGAAAAATTAGCTCTTGTCGAGTCAACCTTGGAAGACTTTTATGGAGACCAGCAGTTTGCCTCTAGTTTGCGAGAGTCTGTTCTCTACTCCATTCATGCTGGTGGCAAGCGTATTCGACCTTTTCTCTTGTTAGAAGTTCTGGAAGCCTTGCAGGTCGCTATTAAACCAGCACATGCACAGGTGGCTGCGGCCTTGGAAATGATTCATACAGGGAGCTTGATTCATGACGATCTTCCAGCTATGGATGATGATGATTACCGTCGGGGACGATTGACTAATCACAAGAAATTCGGTGAAGCAATGGCCATTTTGGCTGGAGATGCTTTGTTCTTAGATCCGTATGCCTTGATAGCGCAGGCAGATTTGCCAAGTCAGATCAAGGTGGACTTGATTGCCAACTTATCTCTTGCTTCAGGTAGTCTGGGTATGGTGGCTGGGCAAGTTTTGGACATGGAGGGTGAACACCAGTACTTGTCCTTGGAAGAACTCCAGACTATTCATGCTAATAAGACTGGAAAACTACTAGCTTATCCCTTCCAAGCAGCTGCTATTATAGCCGAATTAGTACCTGAAATGCAGGCAAAGCTGAAAACTGTTGGTGAATTGATTGGACTTGCTTTTCAAGTTCGAGATGACATACTGGATGTGACAGCTAGTTTTGAGGAAATCGGCAAGACACCACAAAAGGATCTACAGGCAGAAAAGTCAACCTATCCAGCCTTGTTGGGCTTGGAAGAGGCTATTGCCTTTTGTAACCAAACTCTGGATCAAGCTAATGCCAAATTAGAAGAAATTGCCCAGCAGATTCCCTTTGAAACAGAATCGATTGTAAAAGTAGTAGAAAGTTTGAGAATCAATGGCTAAGGAAAGAGTGGATGTACTAGCTTATAAACAGGGCTTGTTTGAAACGAGAGAGCAGGCCAAGCGCGGTGTGATGGCTGGTCTAGTCGTAGCAGTCCTAAATGGAGAACGGTTTGATAAACCAGGAGAGAAAATTCCAGATGACACCGAGCTAAAACTCAAGGGGGAGAAACTCAAGTATGTTAGCCGTGGTGGTTTGAAACTGGAGAAGGCCTTGCAGGTCTTTGATTTGTCAGTAGAAGGAGCTACAACAATTGATATCGGGGCTTCTACTGGAGGTTTTACCGATGTCATGTTGCAAAATGGTGCTGAATTGGTCTTTGCAGTCGATGTCGGTACCAATCAGTTGGCTTGGAAATTACGCCAAGACCCAAGAGTAGTCAGCATGGAGCAGTTCAATTTCCGCTATGCTGAAAAGACTGATTTCGAGCAGGAACCTAGCTTTGCCAGTATTGATGTGAGTTTCATTTCTCTAAGTCTGATTCTGCCAGCCTTGCACCGAGTCTTGGCAAATCAAGGTCAGGTTGTGGCTCTGGTTAAGCCCCAGTTTGAGGCAGGGCGTGAGCAGATTGGGAAAAATGGAATTATTCGCGATGCCAAGGTCCATCAGAATGTCCTTGAATCTGTCACAGCTATGGCAGTAGAGGAAGGCTTTTCAGTCCTTGGATTGGACTTTTCTCCCATCCAAGGTGGACATGGAAATATTGAGTTTTTAGCGTATTTGAAAAAAGAAGAGTCAGCAAGCAATCAGGTTCTTGCTGATATTGAAGAAGTAGTAGAGAGGGCGCATAGTCAATTTAAAAATGAATAAAAAAGAGAGACTTGAAAAAATTAGACGATTTGTGACAGATTATCAAATCGGTACACAAGAAGAAATTGTAGAACATTTGAAAGAGGCAGGAATCACTGCTACTCAGGCAACGGTATCACGGGATATCAAAGAACTAGGTATTGTCAAAATTCCTTTGAGAGACAACACCTATGTCTACGAATTGCCAAAATCAATCGTAAAAAGTTTGCAACTGGCTGAAGACAATATCGAATCGGCTGAATTGATGGATAAGATGATCAATCTCCAAGTTATTCCAGGAAATACGGCTTTTGTAAAAGCTCAGTTAATCGAGACTTTTGCGGATAAGATTTTTAGCTGTTTAGCTGATGATAGCTCGATTTTAGTCATTGCAAGAAGTGAAAGTCTAGCTGAGGAAATCTTTGAACAAGTAAAAAATTGGTAGGTCTATATGTTACTTGAAATTTCGATAAAAAACTTTGCCATTATTGAGGCTATTTCCCTCAATTTTGAAAAGGGGATGACTGTCTTGACTGGTGAAACGGGTGCAGGGAAATCGATTATCATTGATGCCATGAATATGATGTTGGGAGCTCGTGCGACGACAGATGTTATTCGTCATGGTGCGCCAAAGGCAGAGATTGAGGGGCTTTTCTCAGTTGAGAATAGTCGTCTTTTACAGGAAATTTTTGATGAGCAAGGTTTGGAAATGGGTGATGAAATTATCATCCGTCGGGAAATCTTGCAAAATGGTCGGAGTATCAGTCGTGTCAATGGCCAGATGGTCAATCTGTCTGTATTGCGTGCTATTGGGCAACATCTTGTTGATATACATGGTCAGCATGACCAAGAAGAGTTAATGCGCCCTCAACTGCATATCCAGATGTTGGATGAATTCGGTAATACAGCCTTTTGGGACTTAAAAGAAACCTATCAAACGAGTTTTGATGCCTATCGAAAAATGCGTAAGCAGGTTCTGGAAGTCAAGAAAAACCAACAGGAACACAAGGCACGTATCGAAATGTTGGAATTTCAAATGGCAGAGATTGAGGCAGCAAACTTGCAGGCTGGAGAAGATCTGGCTCTCAATCAAGAGCGTGATAAACTGCTCAACCATAAAAATATTGCGGATACGCTGACCAATGCCTATAGTATGTTGGACAATGAAGACTTTTCAAGTTTGGCCAATGTTCGTTCAGCCATGAATGACATGGAAAGTGTCGAAGAGTATGACCCTGAATACCGTGAAATTTCAAGCTCTCTGTCTGAGACCTACTATGTCTTAGAAGATATTAGCAAACGTCTGGAAGCTATCATTGAGGACCTTGATTTTGACGGCAATCGTCTTATGCAGGTTGAGAATCGTTTGGACCTTCTTCATACCATTACCCGCAAGTATGGTGGGACTGTAGACGATGTCTTGCTTTATTTTGCCAAAATTACAGAAGAATACAATCTTTTGACAGGCAATAACCTTTCGTCTGAGGACATGGAAGCAGAGCTCAAGAAATTGGAAGTTAATCTTGTCGATTTGGCAGGTCAGCTTGCCTCTGCTCGTCATGATTTGGCTCAGCAATTAGAATCTGAGATTAAACAAGAGCTTCAAGATCTTTATATGGAAAAAGCCCAGTTTCAGGTTCGTTTTAGCAAGGGCAAATTCAGTCGTGAGGGCAATGAAACGGTCGAGTTTTACATTTCAACTAATCCTGGAGAAGACTTTAAACCCTTGGTCAAGGTTGCGTCTGGCGGGGAATTATCTCGTCTCATGCTAGCTATTAAATCTGCCTTTTCACGTAAAGAAGGCAAGACTAGTATTGTCTTTGATGAGGTGGATACAGGAGTTTCAGGTCGTGTAGCTCAGGCCATTGCACAGAAGATTCATAGAATTGGTCAGCATGGTCAGGTTCTTGCTATTTCCCATTTGCCACAAGTGATTGCGATTGCGGATTATCAATTCTTTATTGAGAAGATTAGTAATGACCATTCAACAGTTTCGACTGTTCGTCTCTTGACGGTTGAAGAGCGAGTGGAAGAAGTTGCTAAGATGTTGGCTGGTGATGATGTGACGGAAGCAGCCCTGACGCAAGCCAGAGAATTGTTGAGAAACAGGGAGAAATAAGATGACAGACTATTATGTAATTGGAGATGTTCATGGAAAAGCTGGGATGCTGGAAGACCTTCTCAAAACATGGGACGGCCAGACCCAGTTGCTCTTTCTAGGGGACTTGATTGACCGTGGTGAAGATAGTCGCCGTGTTCTAGAAATGGTTAAGGACTTAGTGGACAATCAAGGGGCGATCTGTTTGTCAGGAAACCACGAGTATATGTTTCTGACTTGGCTCGATAACCCAGAAGAAAGTTATGACCACTATCGTCGTAATGGTGGAGATACAACTATTAACTCTATCCTAGGTCGTCCCTTGGATGCCCCAGTTGATGGAGTAGAAGATGCCCAGCGTGTTGCTACTGAAGCGGCAGATTTGGTCGAATTTATTCGTCAAATGCCATTTGTAGTAGAGACAGACAAGTATATCTTTGTTCATGCAGGTATTGATTTAACCTTGGATGATTGGCATGAAACCACAGATTATAAAAAAGTCTGGCTTAGAAAACCATTCCACGAAGCAGAAAATCATACTGGGAAAACCATTGTCTTTGGTCACACACCGGTTTATGGTTTGTTAAAGCAAGAACGAGGTACAGCTGAGCTTTGGACTACAGAAGATGGTAAGATTGGGATGGACGGAGGAGCTGTCTATGGTGGTGTCCTTCACGGGATTGTCTTTACTGACCAAGGAATGACAGAACATCACTTTATTGAAAATGACGGCTTTGTCGCTGAAGATTAGTACTCCTAGCAGGGTATGGTCTTGTCAAAATGTCAAAAACAATTTATAATAAATAGATACCCTGAAAGGAAGAGAATCATGAACTTAGAAGAATTGAAAAAACGACAGGAGAAGATCCGTAACTTCTCTATTATCGCCCATATTGACCACGGGAAATCGACTCTAGCAGACCGCATTTTGGAAAAGACAGAGACAGTTTCCAGTCGTGAAATGCAAGCTCAGCTTTTAGATAGCATGGATCTAGAACGGGAACGTGGGATTACCATTAAGTTGAATGCCATCGAGTTGAATTATACTGCAAAAGATGGGGAAACTTATATTTTTCACTTGATTGACACGCCGGGGCACGTAGACTTCACCTATGAAGTTTCACGTTCGCTAGCTGCCTGTGAGGGAGCGATTTTGGTCGTCGATGCTGCCCAAGGGATTGAGGCTCAAACCCTTGCCAATGTTTATCTGGCCTTGGACAATGATTTGGAAATCATGCCAGTCATTAACAAAATTGACCTGCCTGCTGCAGATCCAGAGCGCGTGCGTACAGAGATTGAAGATGTGATTGGTTTGGATGCCAGCGAAGCAGTCTTAGCATCAGCTAAAGCTGGTATTGGTATCGAAGAAATTCTCGAGCAAATTGTAGAAAAAGTGCCAGCGCCAACAGGTGATGTGACGGCGCCACTTAAGGCCTTGATTTTCGACTCGGTTTACGATGCTTACCGTGGGGTTATCCTCCAAGTGCGTGTCATGGACGGAGTTGTTAAACCTGGCGATAAGATTCAGCTCATGAGCAATGGCAAGACCTTTGATGTGACCGAAGTCGGCATATTTACACCCAAAGCAGTTGGTCGTGATTTTCTTGCGACTGGTGATGTTGGTTATATTGCGGCTTCTATCAAGACGGTTCAGGACACTCGTGTGGGTGATACCGTTACCTTGGCAACCAATCCTGCGACAGAGCCATTACATGGTTACAAACAGATGAATCCTATGGTCTTTGCGGGTCTATATCCTATCGAGTCAAACAAGTACAATGACCTACGTGAAGCCCTTGAAAAATTGCAACTGAATGATGCTAGTCTTCAGTTTGAACCAGAAACATCTCAGGCACTTGGATTTGGTTTCCGTTGTGGTTTCCTTGGACTTCTCCATATGGATGTTATCCAAGAACGTTTGGAACGTGAGTTCAACATCGACCTCATCATGACAGCGCCATCCGTTATCTATAAGGTTAATTTGACCGACGGTGAGTCTATGGATGTGTCTAACCCATCTGAGTTCCCAGACCCAACTAAGATTGCGACCATTGAGGAACCTTATGTTAAGGCGCAAATCATGGTACCACAGGAGTTCGTCGGAGCAGTGATGGAATTAGCTCAGCGCAAGCGTGGTGACTTTGTGACTATGGATTATATCGATGATAACCGTGTTAATGTCATCTATCAAATTCCACTGGCTGAAATCGTCTTTGACTTCTTTGATAAGCTTAAGTCTTCAACTCGCGGTTATGCAAGCTTTGACTACGAATTGTCAGAATATCGCCCTTCTAAGCTGGTCAAAATGGATATTCTTCTCAATGGAGACAAGGTGGATGCCCTTAGCTTTATCGTTCACAAGGATTTTGCCTACGAACGTGGGAAACTTATCGTTGATAAGCTCAAGAAAATTATCCCTCGCCAACAATTTGAGGTTCCAATTCAAGCAGCTATTGGACACAAGATTGTGGCTCGTACTGATATCAAGGCCCTTCGTAAGAACGTACTTGCTAAATGTTACGGTGGTGACGTTTCTCGTAAACGCAAACTCCTTGAAAAACAAAAAGCTGGTAAGAAACGTATGAAAGCCATCGGATCAGTAGAAGTTCCGCAAGAAGCCTTCCTCAGCGTCTTGAGTATGGATGAAGAATAAGTTATCATAATTGTTTTTCTTGTTCACAGGAAATTTACATAAGAATCAATAGTAAAACAGGCTTAAATAGGCCTGTTTTTTTACATTTATAATAGGATTAAATCGTTTAAAGTGTTTGTTTTAAATGTTTGTTTTGATTGTAAAGATAAAAAATAAACAAAAATGTCAAAAAAAGGACAAAAAACAACAAAAAATATTGACAACGGTTTCATATAGTGTTATACTTATAGCATAAAGTTAATGGAAAGAAGGGAAAACCTTATGGGATTAGATCATTTCTTTGACAAAAACCTTGTGTTTTGCTTAGAAGCGGATAATCAAGAACATCTCTTTGATCAGGTTGCTACTTTATTGGAAGAACGAGAAATCGTAACTCCAACTTATCGTGAAGCCTTGATCACGCGTGAAAAGTCATTTCCAACTGGCCTAGATATGGAATTTTTGGGTAAGGATTTGCCGAATGTGGCTATTCCTCACACAGATATTGTTCATAATCTAGCCGAAAAAGTTGTGGTCGTTCGATTAGAAAAACCAGTGACTTTCCACAATATGATTGCGCCAGATAAGGAAGTAGAAGTATCCTTGCTCTTCTTTATCATTAATAACTCAAGTTCAAGTCAAACGAACATTCTTGCTCAGTTGATGGACTTCTTTACTGGAAATAGTCATCTTGAAGACCTATCAAAAATTTCTGAACCAGAAGCCCTCTATGCTTATATTGCTGAAGCAATTGCTTAATTTTGTCTATTAAAAATATTAAATCGGAGGAAATCCATATGATTAAAATTCTTGCTGCCTGCGGTGCAGGTGTTAACTCAAGCCACCAAATTAAAAGTGCTCTTGAAGAAGAACTTTCAAACCGCGGTTTTGATGTTCACTGTGATGCAGTTATGGTAAAAGACGTTAATGAAGACCTTATCAAAGGTTATGACATTTTTACACCAATTGCTGCAACAGATCTTGGTTTTGACCCAGGTATTCCAGTTATCGAAGCTGGACCAATCTTATTCCGTATCCCAGCAATGAGTGCTCCAGTATTTGATAATATTGAAGCAGCTATCAAAGAACACGGGTTAAGCTAATTTTAATTTGTTAACATTCATATAACTATAAAAAGGGAGGAACTATTATGGATGTCATTATCGAACTAGCCAATAAGCTGTTCAAACCTATCTTGGATATGGGTGGGCCAATCATCATGCTGATCATTTTGACAGTATTGGCTCTACTTTTTGGAGTGAAATTCTCCAAAGCACTTGAAGGTGGTATCAAACTTGCCATCGCTCTTACTGGTATCGGTGCTATCATCGGTATGCTGAATGGTGCTTTCTCAGCATCACTTGCAAAATTCGTTGAAAATACTGGTATTCAATTGAACATCACTGACGTTGGTTGGGCACCACTTGCTACAATCACTTGGGGATCTGCTTGGACACTTTACTTCTTGCTCATCATGTTGATTGTCAACGTAGTGATGCTTGCTATGAAGAAAACTGATACACTTGACGTTGATATCTTCGATATCTGGCACTTGTCTATCACAGGTCTTTTGATTAAATGGTATGCAGACAACAATGGAGTTAGCCAAGGAGTTTCACTCTTCATCGCGACTGCAGCAGTTGTTCTTGTTGGGGTTCTTAAAATCATCAACTCTGACTTGATGAAACCAACATTTGACGATCTTCTTAATGCACCAAGTTCATCACCAATGACTTCAACTCACATGAACTACATGATGAACCCAGTTATCATGGTTTTGGATAAGATTTTTGAAAAATTCTTCCCAGGTCTTGATAAATATGACTTTGACGCTGCAAAATTGAACAAGAAAATCGGTTTCTGGGGATCTAAATTCTTCATCGGTTTCATCCTTGGTATCGTAATCGGTTTGATGGGTACTCCACATCCGGTTGAAGGACTTAAAGATGCAGCAAACTGGCAAGAAGTTATCAAAGGTTGGTTGTCTCTTGGTTTGACAGCCGGTGTAGCTTTGGAACTCTTCTCACTTATCGGTTCATGGTTCATTGCTGCCGTAGAACCACTTTCACAAGGTATTACAAACGTTGCTACTAAACGTTTGGAAGGACGTAAGTTTAACATCGGTCTAGACTGGCCATTCATCGCTGGTCGTGCTGAAATCTGGGCTTGTGCAAACGTACTTGCACCAATTATGTTGATTGAAGCTGTGCTTCTTTCAAACGTCGGAAATGGTATCTTGCCACTTGCAGGTATCATCGCTATGGGTGTTACTCCAGCTCTCTTGGTTGTAACACGTGGTAAATTGCTCCGTATGATTATCTTCGGAACACTCTTGTTGCCACTCTTCCTTCTTTCAGGTACACTTATCGCGCCATTTGCAACAGAACTTGCTAAAGGTGTAGGTGCCTTCCCAGAAGGTGTGAGCCAAACTCAATTGATCACTCACTCAACTCTTGAAGGACCAATCGAAAAACTTCTTGGTTGGACAATTGGTAACACTACAACTGGTGATATCAAAGCAATCCTTGGTGCTGTAGCCTTCCTTGTATTCTATATCGGTATCTTTGCATGGTACAGAAAACAAATGATCAAACGTAACGAAGAGTACGCAGCAAAAGCAAAATAATGCGCTCCTATAAAATGTAAATTGTTGAAACTAGGTTGTCATACCATTAGGAGTGACAGCCTAGTTTTTTATAAACTATCAAGAAATCGGAGAAAATAATGGTAATTGAATTAAAATCAGAACAATTAAGAGTTCAATTTAACAGTTTTGGTGGGGCTCTTTCTTCTATAAAAGATGCTGAGGGACTGGAGTATTTGTGGCAAGGGGATGCTACTTATTGGAGTGGACAAGCTCCTGTTCTCTTTCCTATTTGTGGTTCTTTGAGAGAGGATACAGCCGTCTATATAGATGAGAATGAGCAGGAAAGCAAAGGAAAGATTCCTCGTCATGGTCTGGTCCGCAAGAAAGAATTTGAATTAGTTGAACAGACAGATAAGAGTGTAACTTTTGCAATTGAAGACGATGAGAATAGCTATCAAAACTATCCTTATCATTTCCGACTAGAAATCACTTATATCCTTACTGGCAAGACAGTACGAACTCAATACAAGATTTTCAATAAAGAAACCAACAAGGTCATGCCTTACTTTATTGGTGGCCATCCAGGATTTAATTGTCCTCTACTTGATGATGAAATCTATGAAGATTATTATCTAGAGTTTGAGAAAGAAGAAACTTGCTCTGTTCCACGTCCTTTCCCAGAAACGGGTATGCTGGATTTTCAAGATAGAAGTCCATGGCTAAAGGGGCAAAAAGAAATAGATCTTAGTTATGATCTTTTCAGCACAGATGCAGTCACCTTAGATGAATTGCAATCTAGAACAATTGCCCTTCGTTCTCGTAAACATGATAAGGGATTGAAAGTGCACTTTGCAGAGTTTCCAAATCTCATTATCTGGTCAACTTTGAATAAAGGTCCTTTCATTGCCTTTGAACCATGGTCTGGCTTGTCAACATCCCTTGAAGAAGGAGATCATCTAGAAGATAAGAAGAATGTTCGTCTCCTAGAACCTGGTCAAGTAGATCAAATTGGTTTTGATATCGAAATTTTTTAGTTAAAAAAACACAAAAACAAACACTAACTGTTGACTTTTTCCGGAAATAGGAGTATATTATGTTTGTAAGCAACAAATGATGTTTGTAACAAACAAATAATCACTTGTTATATTCTCTTTCGTGGAGAAAGATTATTTCTAGGAAACTGATTTCCTAAACTTGAATAAGGTGTCATTCATCTCATTCAATCTAATTTGTCCATAAACTGCTAGAAAACTTTTGTAGGTAAACTGCTAACCATAAAAGTCTTTACTAGCCTAGAAAAATAAAAAGGAGTATACAATATGTCTATTGTTATCGGTGCAGATGCTGCAGGTTTGAGATTGAAAGAAGTTGTGAAAGACTTCTTGGAAAAAGAAAACTTCCACGTTGTGGATGTTACAGCTGAAGGTCAAGACTTTGTTGATGTTACTCTTGCTGTTGCTGCAGAAGTAAATAAAGAAGAGCAAAACCTTGGTATTGTGATTGATGCTTATGGAGCTGGTCCATTTATGGTCGCAACAAAAATCAAAGGAATGGTTGCTGCAGAAGTTTCTGACGAACGTTCAGCTTATATGACTCGTGGCCACAACAACTCACGTATGATCACTATGGGTGCACAACTTGTTGGTGATGAATTGGCTAAAAACATCGCTAAAGGATTTGTTAACGGTAAATACGATGGTGGACGTCACCAAATTCGTGTTGATATGTTGAACAAAATGTGCTAATTAGATTACAGTAAGAAAGGTAAGTTAAAAATGAGAATTGCAATTGGATGTGACCACATCGTAACAGATGAAAAAATGGCGGTTTCAGAATTTTTGAAATCAAAAGGATATGAAGTCATTGACTTTGGTACATATGACCATACACGTACTCACTACCCAATATTTGGTAAAAAAGTAGGAGAAGCTGTAACTAGCGGTCAAGCTGATCTTGGAGTATGTATCTGTGGTACTGGTGTTGGTATCAACAACGCTGTAAATAAAGTTCCAGGTGTCCGTTCTGCCTTGGTTCGTGATATGACAACAGCGCTTTATGCTAAAGAACAATTGAACGCCAACGTTATCGGTTTTGGTGGTAAGATTACTGGTGAATTGCTTATGTGTGATATCATCGAAGCTTTCATTCATGCTGAATACAAACCATCTGAAGAAAACAAGAAATTGATTGCGAAAATTGAACACGTTGAAAGTCACAACGCTCAACAAACAGACGCAAACTTCTTCACTGAATTCCTTGAAAAATGGGATCGCGGAGAATACCACGACTAAGAGGTAACCTATGATTTTAACAGTCACAATGAACCCATCCATTGATATTTCCTATCCCTTGGATGAGTTGAAGATTGATACTGTCAATCGTGTGGTGGATGTAACCAAAACGGCTGGTGGTAAGGGACTCAATGTAACCCGTGTTCTTTCAGAATTTGGCGATCCTGTAGCTGCTACTGGTTTAGTGGGTGGCAAACTTGGTGAGTTTTTAGTTGAAAATATTGATGATAATGTTAAGAAAGATTTCTTTTCTATTCAGGGAGAAACTCGTAACTGTATCGCTATTCTTCACGGAGACAACCAAACAGAAGTTCTTGAAAAAGGTCCTGAAGTATTGGAACAGGAAGGTCAAGACTTTTTGGAACATTTCAAAAAACTCCTGGAGTCAGTTGAAGTAGTTGCTATTTCAGGTAGTCTGCCAGCTGGCCTTCCAGTTGATTACTATGCGAGCTTGGTAGAACTTGCTAACCAAGCTGGCAAACCTGTAGTCTTGGACTGCTCTGGTGCGGCTCTTCAGGCGGTTCTTGAATCACCACATAAACCAACAGTCATCAAACCAAATAATGAGGAATTGTCTCAACTTCTAGGTAGAGAAGTTTCTGAGGATTTGGATGAATTAAAAGAAGTCCTTCAAGAACCTTTGTTTGCAGGTATTGAATGGATTATCGTTTCACTTGGTGCCAACGGTGCCTTTGCCAAACATGGTGATACTTTCTATAAGGTAGATATTCCTAGAATTCAGGTGGTAAATCCTGTCGGATCTGGAGATTCTACTGTAGCAGGAATTTCTTCAGGACTTCTTCATAAAGAATCGGATGCAGAATTACTCATCAAGGCAAATGTCCTTGGTATGCTCAATGCTCAAGAAAAAATGACTGGTCATGTCAACATGGCCAACTATCAAGCTCTATATGATCAATTAATAGTAAAAGAGGTATAAAATGGCTTTAACAGAACAAAAACGTGCACGCTTAGAAAAACTTTCTGATGAAAATGGAATCATCTCAGCTCTTGCATTTGACCAACGTGGTGCTTTGAAACGCCTCATGGCTCAACACCAAACAGAAGAACCAACTGTGGCTCAAATGGAAGAACTTAAAGTTTTGGTAGCAGATGAATTGACTAAATACGCTTCATCAATGCTTCTTGACCCTGAGTATGGACTTCCAGCGACTAAAGCTCTTGATGAAAAAGCTGGTCTTCTCCTTGCTTATGAAAAAACAGGTTATGATACAACAAGCACAAAACGCTTGCCAGACTGCTTGGATGTTTGGTCTGCAAAACGTATTAAAGAAGAAGGTGCAGATGCAGTTAAATTCTTGCTTTACTATGATGTAGATAGCTCAGATGAACTCAACCAAGAAAAACAAGCTTACATCGAACGTATTGGTTCTGAGTGTGTGGCTGAAGATATCCCATTCTTCCTTGAAATCCTAGCTTACGATGAAAAAATTGCTGACGCTGGTTCTGTAGAATATGCGAAAGTAAAACCACACAAAGTTATCGGTGCTATGAAAGTCTTCTCAGACCCACGCTTTAACATTGATGTCTTGAAAGTTGAAGTTCCTGTTAACATTAAATATGTTGAAGGCTTCGCTGAAGGTGAAGTAGTTTATACACGTGAAGAAGCAGCAGCCTTCTTCAAAGCCCAAGATGAAGCAACTAACTTGCCATACATCTACTTGAGTGCTGGTGTATCAGCTAAACTCTTCCAAGATACTCTTGTATTTGCCCATGAATCAGGTGCAAACTTTAACGGAGTTCTTTGTGGCCGTGCTACATGGGCTGGATCAGTTGAAGCATACATCAAAGATGGTGAAGCAGCAGCTCGCGAATGGCTTCGCACAACTGGTTTTGAAAACATTGACGAACTCAACAAAGTTCTTCAAACAACAGCGACTTCATGGAAAGAACGCGTGTAAGTAAGTCTTTTAAAACTGAAATTTTTAATACTTACAAAAATCCCCACCAATCGGTGGGGATCATTTTATGGTTTAGAAAGAATAATTTTTGTTTGTTTCGAAAGTTGGTCGAAGGTTTCTTTGCTCAGTTTAGAATCTGAAACGATGGTATCAATATCAGAGATATTGTAGAAGGTATAAAAATCAAATTTATTGAACTTACTATTGTCAGCTAGTAAGTATTTTTTATTGGCATTATTGAGGGCGATGCGTTGAGATTCACCTTCCTCTTCACTAAAGGTCGCAATCGCATTGTCCTGAATACCATTACAGCTAACGAAAGCTTTAGAAAATTGGAGATTGCCCAAGTTTTGCAAGGTTAGTGTTCCCACAAAGGCTCCAGTGATAGAGCGGTAGTTTCCACCGATTAAAATCAAATCTGTTAGTTTTCGTTCGTTTAAGATGAGAAAGACTGGTAAACTGTTTGTTACAACACGAATATTATCAATTGGAAGTTCACGGGCAAAAGATTCTAAGGTCGTACCAGGGCCGATAAAAATAGTTTCACCCTCATCAATTAAATGGCCTGCAAAACGGCTGATTTCTTGTTTTTCTGCGATTTGTAAGCCTTGTTTTTCAATATTGGAACGCTCATTATTTAAAATAGAACCTGTGCGAATTTTCTCAGCTCCACCGTGAACTCGAACAAGTAAATCCTTGTCTGCCAACTCTTGCAAGTAGCGTCTAGCAGTCATATCTGACACATCCAAGCGAGTCATGATTTCTTTTACAGTAATAGTTCCCTTTGTATTTACCGTTTCTAGAATATTATCTAGTTTTTCCTGCTTTAACATCGTTATCACCTCTATTTCTATTACTATTTTATCATAAAGTATTCAATCAATCAATTTAAAAAACAAAAGAAAACAAAAACAAAAATATCATGGTTGTTTTAAACAAACCATGATATTTGTTATTGCTTATAAAATAGATAACATTAGTCCAAACCGTAGTTGTAATCATCGTCTTGCATGGCTTCAACTTCACCAAGGAGGTAACCATTTCCGACTTGAGAGAAGAAGTCGTGGTTAGAAGTTCCTGTTGAAATACCGTTCATAACGATTGGGTTGACATCATCAGCTGAATCTGGGAAGAGTGGATCTTGTCCCAGGTTCATGAGTGCCTTGTTAGCATTGTAGCGAAGGAAGGTCTTGACTTCTTCCGTCCAGCCAACACCGTCATAGAGGCTTTCTGTATAGCCTTCTTCGTTTTCATAAAGAGTGTAGAGCAGGTCGTACATCCATTCTTTGAGTTTTTCCTGCTCTTCTTCAGGTAATTCATTGAAACCGAGTTGGAATTTATAACCGATGTAAGTTCCGTGAACAGACTCATCACGAATAATCAGTTTGATGATTTCCGCAACGTTGGCTAGTTTGTTATTACCAAGGTAGTAGAGGGGAGTGAAGAAACCAGAGTAGAAGAGGAAGGTTTCAAGGAAAACGCTGGCTACTTTCTTTTCAAGTGGGCTACCGTTTAGGTAGATTTCGTTGACAATCTCAGCCTTCTTTTGTAGGTAAGGATTGGTATTGGTCCATTCGAAAATTTCTTCAATCTCAGCCTTTGTATTCAAGGTTGAAAAGATTGATGAGTAAGATTTTGCGTGGACAGATTCCATAAATTGGATGTTATTGAAAACAGCTTCCTCATGTGGTGTACGGATGTCTGCGCGAAGGGCTTGAACCCCTGTTTCAGATTGCATAGTGTCGAGAAGGGTTAAACCACCAAAGACTTTTCCAACCAAGTCTTTTTCTACATTTGATAGCTTTCTCCAGTCATCCAAGTCATTTGACAAAGGAATACGTGTATCAAGCCAGAATTGCTCCGTCAGTTTTTCCCAAGTTGATTTGTCGATGACATCTTCGATGGCATTCCAGTTAATGGCTTTGTAGTAAGTTTCCATTTTGTAAAATTTCTCCTATATATTTTGTCAATGCAAATGATTTTTAATGATATTTGCGTAATGATATAAATTTCTCTTTTCTAGTTCTTTCAGAAAAACTTCTAATGGTGGAATATTACTCATATATGGAGAACTATCTGGTCCAGTGTAGAGACCACCACCTGGTCCAGTGTAAAGACCGCCACCTGGTCCAGTGTAGAGACCACCACCTGGTCCAGTGTAGAGGCCACCGCCTGGTCCAGTGTAAAGACCGCCACCTGGTCCAGTGTAGAGACCACCACCTGGTCCAGTGTAAAGACCGCCACCTGGTCCAGTGTAAAGACCACCACCTGGTCCAGTGTAAGCACCACCACCTGGTCCAGTGTAGAGACCGCCACCTGGCCCAGTGTAGAGACCACCACCTGGTCCAGTGTATCTATTTCTAATCCACATTAATCCAGTCCTTTCAACTTATGCTTAAATCACACAGCTTTCACATTGGTTAGCACCGACTTCTCCACCATCATCTGTAAAGGTACGGACGTAGTAGATAGACTTGATACCCTTGTTAAAGGCATAGTTACGAAGGATAGACAAGTCACGTGTCGTTTGTTTGTTTTCTTTCTTCCATTCGTAAAGTCCTTTTGGAATGTCACTACGCATGAAGAGGGTGAGTGAAAGTCCTTGGTCCACGTGCTCAGTCGCAGCAGCGTAAACATCAATCACCTTACGCATATCCATGTCGTAGGCAGAAGTGTAGTAAGGAATAGTTTCTGTTGACAAACCAGCAGCTGGATAGTATATTTTACCAATTTTCTTCTCTTGGCGTTCTTCGATACGTTGCGTAATTGGGTGGATAGAAGCTGAAACGTCATTGATGTAACTGATAGAACCATTTGGCGCTACAGCAAGGCGGTTTTGGTGGTAAAGTCCATCTGCTTGAACCTTGTCGCGAAGTTCAGCCCAGTCAGTAGCACTTGGGATAAAGACATCTTTGAAGAGTTCTTTAACACGGTCTGATTTTGGAACAAATTCGCCAGTTACATACTTGTTGAAGTAGCTTCCGTTAGCATAGTCTGATTTTTCAAAGTTGTGGAAGGTGATACCACGCTCACGCGCGATATTGTTTGACTCAACCAAGGTCCAGTAGTTCATGAGCATGAAGTAGATGCTTGTAAACTCAACAGACTCAGGTGATCCATATTCAATCAATTGTTGGGCAAGGTAGCTGTGAAGTCCCATAGCACCAAGTCCAAAGGTGTGGGCTTGGCTATTTCCGTGGTCGATGGTAGGAACAGCTACGATGTGCGAACTATCTGTAACGAAAGTAAGGGCACGAACCATAGCACGGATAGAACGACCAAAATCAGGTGAAGTCATCATGTTAACCACGTTGGTTGAACCAAGGTTACATGAAACGTCCGTTCCCATTTGAAGGAATTCTTGAGCATCGTTGATCAAGCTTGGTTCTTGGACTTGAAGAATCTCAGAACACAAGTTACTCATAATGATTTTTCCATCAACGGGATTTGCACGGTTAGCCGTGTCGATGTTGACTACATAAGGGTAGCCAGATTCTTGTTGCAATTTAGAGATTTCAGTTTCCAAATCACGCGCCTTGATTTTTGTCTTGCGGATATTTGGATTTGCGACTAGCTCATCGTATTTTTCAGTGATGTCGATGTAGTTAAATGGCACACCGTATTCAAGCTCTACTGAGTAAGGGCTGAAGAGGTACATTTCTTCATTTTTACGAGCTAATTCGTAGAATTTATCGGGTACCACGACACCAAGTGAAAGGGTCTTGACACGAACTTTTTCATCGGCGTTTTCTTTCTTAGTTGAAAGGAAGGCGATAATATCTGGGTGGAAGACGTTGAGGTAGACAACACCAGCACCTTGACGTTGACCCAATTGGTTAGAGTAAGAGAAGCTATCTTCGAAAAGTTTCATAACTGGAACGACGCCAGAAGCAGCTCCTTCATAGCCTTTAATAGGTGCGCCAGCTTCACGAAGGTTGCTGAGGGTAATTCCCACACCACCACCAATACGTGAAAGTTGAAGAGCTGAGTTGATAGAACGTCCGATAGAGTTCATATCATCAGTTACTTGGATCAGGAAACATGATACCAATTCACCACGACGAGCACGTCCAGCATTCAAGAAGGAAGGAGTAGCAGGTTGGTAGCGTTGGTGGATGATTTCATTGGCAATATCGATGGCAACAGCTTCATTGCCATCGGCGAAATAAAGGGCGTTAAAGAAGACACGGTCTTCCATGCTTTCAAGATAATATTCACCGTCATTAGTCTTTAAGGCATATTGATTGTAAAACTTATAGGCAGCCATGAAAGACTTGAATTGGAAGTTTTGGTCTTTGATAAATTGAGCCAATTCTTCCAAAAATTCTGGACGGTATTTCTTGATAAAGGCTGTTTCGATGTAGTTGTGTTCAATGAGGTAGTTGATTTTATCCTTGATTGAATCAAAAACCATAGTGTTTGGAACTACATTTTCTTTAAAGAAAGCATCCAAGGCTTCCTTATCTTTATGCAGCATGATTTGTCCATTAACTGGACGGTTGATTTCGTTATTGAGACGGAAGTAAGTCACGTCCTCAAGATGTTTTAATCCCATAAAATTTCCCTTATCTAATTACAAAAGAAAGGCTTCTAAGTTAGCCCTAGAAGCAGTTTCTTCTGGATGATGTACTAAGATTATGCTAATTGTTTCAGTTTTCCTGGTTGGAAACCTGAAAAGACTTCAGTTGGTGTTTGGATAACAGGAGCTGCGCTGAAACCGAGCTCTTTAACTTGATCGATGTACTCAGGTTGCTCATCAAGATTGATTTCACGATAAGCAACATTATTACTGTCCAAGAAACGTTTAGTCATTTTACATTGGACACAGTTGTTTTTAGAATAAACGGTTACCATTTTGTAACTCCTCTTTCAAAATAGATTACTTTCTTAGTATATCAGAAAATAAATTTTTGTCAATGATTTAAAACTAAATATAGTGGTCTATTTTTCTGCTCAAGCTAACAAAACACAATATGTAGTGTTTGATTTGTAAAAAAATGATAATTATCCTATAAGTTGTTTTTTGAAAAACTATATCCTGTGTTTTATCAATAAATATAGAAGATTTTCAGCAAGTTATCTGAAAGGAAATCGAATAAATCCCATAAAATGCTTGAAAAAAATCCTAGAAGATGATATAATACCAAATTGTAAGGGTTATCACATATAACTCAAAAAAGAAAGAACAAAAGGAGAGTCAAACTATGGCTTCTAAAGATTTCCACGTAGTGGCAGAAACAGGTATTCACGCACGTCCAGCAACATTGTTGGTACAAACTGCAAGCAAATTTGCTTCAGATATCACTCTTGAGTACAAAGGTAAATCAGTTAACCTTAAATCAATCATGGGTGTTATGAGTCTTGGTGTTGGCCAAGGTGCTGACGTAACTATCTCAGCTGAAGGTGCAGATGCAGATGACGCTATCGCTGCAATCTCAGAAACAATGGAAAAAGAAGGATTGGCATAAGGAAAATGACAGAAATGCTTAAAGGAATCGCAGCATCTGACGGTGTTGCAGTTGCAAAAGCATATCTACTCGTTCAACCGGATTTGTCATTCGAGACTGTTTCAGTCGAAGATACAAACGCAGAAGAGGCTCGTTTGGATGTAGCTCTTGAAGCTTCTCAAAACGAGCTTTCTCTTATCCGTGAGAAAGCTGTAGGTACGCTTGGTGAAGAAGCGGCTCAAGTTTTTGACGCTCATTTGATGGTTCTTGCTGACCCAGAATTAATTGGTCAGATTAAAGAAACAATCCGTGCTAAGAAAGTCAATGCTGAAGCAGGTCTTAAAGAAGTGACTGACATGTTCATCACTATCTTTGAAGGCATGGAAGACAACCCATACATGCAAGAACGTGCAGCGGATATCCGCGACGTGACAAAACGTGTGTTGGCTAACCTTCTTGGTAAAAAATTGCCAAACCCAGCTTCTATCAATGAAGAAGTAATCGTAATTGCGCATGACTTGACACCATCTGATACAGCTCAATTGGACAAAAACTTTGTAAAAGCTTTTGTAACAAACATCGGTGGACGTACAAGCCACTCAGCTATCATGGCACGTACACTTGAAATTGCAGCTGTATTGGGAACAAATAACATCACTGAAGTAGTGAAAGACGGTGATATCCTTGCCGTTAACGGAATTACTGGTGAAGTGATTATCAACCCAACAGATGAACAAGCGGCAGAATTTAAAGCAGCTGGTGAAGCTTATGCTAAACAAAAAGCTGAATGGGCACTTTTGAAAGATGCTCAAACAGTAACTGCTGACGGTAAACACTTCGAGTTGGCTGCTAACATCGGTACTCCAAAAGACGTTGAAGGTGTTAACAACAACGGTGCAGAAGCTGTTGGACTTTACCGTACAGAGTTCTTGTACATGGATTCTCAAGACTTCCCAACTGAAGATGAGCAGTATGAAGCATACAAGGCTGTTCTTGAGGGAATGAATGGTAAACCAGTGGTTGTTCGTACAATGGATATCGGTGGAGATAAGGAACTTCCTTACTTCGATATGCCACACGAAATGAACCCATTCCTTGGATTCCGTGCCCTTCGTATCTCTATTTCTGAAACTGGAGATGCAATGTTCCGTACACAAATCCGTGCCCTTCTTCGTGCTTCTGTTCATGGTCAATTGCGTATCATGTTCCCAATGGTTGCCCTCTTGAAAGAATTCCGTGCAGCTAAAGCAGTTTATGAAGAAGAAAAAGCAAACCTTCTTTCTGAAGGAGTTGCAGTTGCGGATGACATCCAAGTTGGTATCATGATTGAAATCCCTGCAGCAGCAATGCTTGCAGACCAATTTGCAAAAGAAGTAGACTTCATGTCAATTGGAACAAACGACTTGATCCAATACTCAATGGCAGCAGACCGTATGAACGAGCAAGTTTCATACCTTTACCAACCATATAACCCATCAATCCTTCGCTTGATCAACAACGTTATCAAGGCAGCTCACGCTGAAGGTAAATGGGCTGGTATGTGTGGTGAGATGGCTGGTGACCAAAAAGCTGTTCCACTTCTTGTCGGAATGGGCTTGGATGAATTCTCTATGTCAGCAACATCTGTCCTTCGTACACGTAGCTTGATGAAGAAATTGGATACTGCTAAGATGGAAGAGTACGCAAACCGTGCCCTTACAGAGTGTTCAACAATGGAAGAAGTTCTTGAACTTCAAAAAGAATACGTTAACTTTGATTAATCGAAAAGTCCTTGCAACTAAGTTGCAAGGTTTTTTTATAGTTTAAAATCATAAAATCTATTAACTAGTTCATAAAATGCTTGACAATAAAAAAAAACGGAGTAGAATATTAACTAGTTAAATAACTAGTTAAGGAGTTTTTATGAAGAAACAAAATTTGTTTTTAGTGTTGTTAAGTGTCTTTCTTTTGTGTTTAGCTGCTTGTGGGCAGAAGGAGAGCCAGTCAGGTAAAGGGATGAAAATTGTGACTAGTTTTTATCCTATCTATGCCATGGTCAAGGAAGTATCTGGTGACTTGAATGATGTTCGAATGATTCAGTCAAGTAGCGGAATTCACTCCTTCGAACCTTCAGCAAATGATATTGCAGCCATCTATGATGCAGATGTCTTTGTCTACCATTCGCATACACTTGAATCTTGGGCGGGAAGTCTGGATCCCAATCTAAAAAAATCCAAAGTTAAAGTTTTAGAAGCTTCAGAAGGAATGACATTGGATCGTGTCCCTGGTCTAGAAGATGTGGAAGCAGGTGATGGAGTCGATGAAAAAACGCTTTATGATCCTCACACTTGGCTAGATCCTGAAAAAGCTGGCGAAGAAGCCCAAATTATCGCTGATAAACTTTCAGAGGTTGATAGTGAACACAAAGAAACTTACCAGAAAAATGCGCAAGCCTTTATCAAAAAAGCTCAAGAATTGACTAAGAAATTCCAACCTAAATTTGAAAAAGCGAGTCAGAAAACATTTGTAACCCAACATACAGCCTTTTCTTATCTAGCTAAACGATTTGGACTCAATCAACTTGGAATCGCAGGTATCTCTCCAGAACAAGAACCAAGTCCAAGACAACTAACAGAAATTCAGGAATTTGTTAAAACCTATAAGGTTAAAACAATTTTTACAGAAAGTAATGCTTCTTCAAAAGTAGCTGAAACTCTTGTCAAATCAACAGGTGTAGGTCTTAAAACTCTAAATCCTTTAGAGGCAGACCCGCAAAATGACAAGACTTATTTAGAAAATCTTGAAGAAAATATGAGTGTTCTAGCAGAAGAATTGAAATGAGGAGATTATGAAAATAAATAAAAAATATCTAGCTGGGTCAGCAGCTGCACTTGTTTTAAGTGTCTGTGCTTATGAACTAGGTTTGCATCAAGCTCAAACTGTAAAAGAAAATAACCGTGTTTCATACATTGATGGTAAACAACCAAGTCAAAAGGCAGAAAATTTGACACCTGATGAAGTCAGTAAAAAAGAAGGTATAAATGCCGAGCAAATCGTTATCAAGATTACGGATCAAGGTTATGTGACTTCTCATGGAGACCATTATCATTACTATAATGGCAAGGTTCCTTATGATGCTATCATTAGTGAAGAACTGCTGATGAAAGATTCAAATTATCAGTTGAAGGATTCAGACATTGTCAATGAAATTAAGGGTGGTTATGTGATTAAGGTAGACGGGAAATACTATGTTTACCTGAAAGATGCAGCTCATGCGGATAATATTCGAACAAAAGAAGAAATCACTCGTCAGAAGCAGGAACACGGTAGTAATCACGGAGGTGGTTCTAGCGATAAAGCGGTAGTCGCTGCTAGAGCTCAAGGCCGCTATACAACGGATGATGGTTATATCTTTAATGCGTCTGATATCATTGAGGACACGGGTGATGCCTATATCGTTCCTCATGGCAATCATTTCCACTATATTCCTAAGAGTGACTTGTCTGCCAGTGAACTGGCTGCAGCTCGAGCCTTCCTAGCTGGGAAAGGTAATCAACCAAGCTCAGTTGGGTATCGTCCTTCAACAAATTCTTCTAGCAGCTCATCAGAGGCATCAAATAGTAGTTCATATGGACAAACGAATCAAAGCATTGTTGAGACAAATATTAGTAGATGGGCTCCAACTGTTAGCCCACAAGTGGATAATAGTTATCAAGCAAGTCCAAGTGAAGACGTATCCAGTCTCTTGAAACAGCTTTATGCCTTGCCGCTTAGCCAACGACATGTGGAATCAGATGGACTTGTCTTTGATCCTGCGCAGATTACAAGAAAAACTGCAAATGGTGTTGCAGTGCCTCACGGAGATCATTATCACTTTATCCCTTATTCTCAAATGTCTGATTTAGAGCAGAAGATTGCAAGAATGATTTCTGAAAATTATCAAGGAAATCATACTATTGCAGGTGGTAAAGAATTAAAACCAATTCCGACTCCAAGCTTTCCAAATCCAATTCCATCCCCTGTTTTGCCAGCTCTTAGCTTAAAACCTTTGAAACCTATTGTAAAGCCGTCTCCTAGTCTAAATCCTAAAATAGACTCAAATTCTTCTTTAGTTAGTCAGCTGGTACGAAAAGTTGGAGAAGGATATGTTTTCGAAGAAAAAGGAATTTCACGCTATGTTTTTGCGAAAGATTTACCATCTGACACTGTTAAAAATCTGGAAAGCAAGTTATCAAAACAAGAGAGTGTGTCACACGCTTTAACTGCTAAAAAAGCAAATATACCACCTCGCGACCAAGAATTTTATGATAAAGCATATAATTTGTTGGCCGAGGCTCATAAATCCTTGTCTGAAAATAAAGGTCGAGTTTCTGATTTCCAAGCCTTAGACAAATTAGCAGAACGCTTGAATGATGAATCTTCTAATAAAGGAAAATTGGTAGATGATTTATTGGCATTCCTAGCACCAATTACTCACCCAGAGAGACTTGGAAAACCAAATTCTCAAATTGAATATACCGAAAACGAAGTTCGTATTGCTCAATTAGCTGATAAGTATACGACGTCAGATGGTTACATTTTTGACGAACATGATATTATCAGTGATGAAGGAGATGCCTATGTAACACCTCATATGGGCCATAGTCACTGGATTGGAAAAGATAGCCTTTCTGATAAGGAAAAAGCTGCGGCTCAATCTTATACTAAAGAAAAAGGAATTTTACCTCCGTCAGCAGACGCAGATGCTCAAGCAAATCCAACTGGAGATAGTGCAGCAGCTATTTACAATCGTGTGAAAGGTGAGAAACGAATTCCACTCGTTCGACTTCCATACATGGTTGAGCATACAGTAGAAGTTAAAAATGGTAATTTAATCATTCCTCACAAGGATCATTACCATAACATTAAATTTGCTTGGTTTGATGATCATTCATACAAGGCTCCAAATGGTTATACTCTAGAAGACTTATTTGCGACGATTAAGTACTATGTTGAACATCCTAATGAACGTCCACATTCTAATGATGGATGGGGCAATGCCAGCGAGCATGTCTTAGGCAAGAAAGACCATAGTGAAGATCCAAATAAGAACTTCAAAACGGAAGAAGAACCAGTAGAGGAAACACCTGCTGAGCCAGAAGTTCCTCAAGTAGAGACTGAAAAAGTAGAAGCTAAGCTCAAAGAAGCAGAAGCTTTACTTGCTAAAGTAACGGATGCTAGTCTGAAAGGAAATGCGACAGAAACCCTAGCTGGTTTACGAAATAATTTGAGCCTGCAAACCATGGATAATAATGGTATCATGGCAGAAGCAGAAAAATTACTTGCTTTGCTAAAAGGAAGTAATCCTTCACCTGTGAATAAGGAAAAAACAAACTAATGAAAAATGGGAGTCTCGATAAAGAGACTTTCATTTTTATTATGTATATACGAAAAATTCTTGACAAGCAGTACTAAAAATAGTAAACTATTAACTAGTTAATTAACCGGTTTATTATTTTATAGTGAATCAAATAGAGTTAAGAAAAGAGGAAAGAATGAAAATCAATAAAAAATATCTAGCTGGGTCAGCAGCTGCACTTGTTTTAAGTGTCTGCGCTTATGAACTAGGTTTGCATCAAGCCCAAACTGTAAAAGAAAATAATCGTGTTTCATACATTGATGGTAAACAACCAAGCCAAAAGGCAGAGACTTTGACACCTGATGAAGTCAGTAAAAAAGAAGGTATAAATGCCGAGCAAATCGTTATCAAGATTACGGATCAAGGTTATGTGACTTCTCATGGAGACCATTATCATTATTATAATGGCAAGGTTCCTTATGATGCTATCATTAGTGAAGAACTGCTGATGAAAGATCCGAATTATCAGTTAAAAGATTCAGATATTGTCAATGAAATCAAGGGTGGTTATGTCATTAAGGTAGACGGGAAGTATTATGTCTATCTTAAGGATGCAGCGCATGCTGATAATGTTCGATCAAAAGAAGAAATCACTCGTCAGAAGCAGAAACACGGTAGTAATCACGGAGGAGGTTCTAACGATCAAGCGGTTGTTGCTGCCAGAGCCCAAGGACGCTATACAACGGATGATGGTTATATCTTTAATGCTTCTGATATCATTGAAGATACAGGCGATGCCTATATCGTTCCTCATGGAAATCACTTCCACTATATTCCTAAGAGTGATTTGTCTGCCAGTGAATTAGCAGCAGCACGAGCCTTCTTATCTGGAAAAGGTAATCAACCAAGCTCAGTTGGATATCGTCCTTCAACAAATTCTTCTAACAGTAGCTCATCAGAGGCATCGAATAGTAGTTCATATGGACAAACAAATCAAAGCAATGTTGAGACAAATACCAGAAGATGGGCTCCAAGTGTTAGCCCACAGGTGGATAATAGCTATCAAGCTAGTCCGAGTGAAGACGTATCCAGTCTCTTGAAACAGCTTTATGCCTTGCCGCTTAGCCAACGACATGTGGAATCAGATGGGCTTGTCTTTGATCCAGCGCAGATTACAAGAAAAACTGCAAATGGTGTTGCAGTGCCACACGGAGATCATTATCACTTTATCCCTTATTCTCAAATGTCTGATTTAGAGCAGAAGATTGCAAGAATGATTTCTGAAAATTATCAAGGGAATCATACTACTGCAGGTGGTAAAGAATTAAAACCAATTCCGACTCCAAGCCTTCCAAATCCAACTCCGACTCCAATCCCTGCTCCAGAGCCTACCCCAATACCAAGTCCACAACCTGTACCAAATCCTCAACCAACTCCAAGCAATCCAATTGATGGAAAATTGGTAAAACAGGTGATTCGAAAGGTGGTTGATGGTTATGTCTTCGAAGAGAATGGAATTTCGCGTTATATTTCTGCCAAGGAACTTTCAGCAGAAACTGTTGCAGCCATTGATGATAAACTTGCTAAACAAGAAAGTTTGTCTCATGAGTTAGGAGCTAAGAAAACCAATCTTGCATCTGGTGATCAAAAATTTTACAACAAAGTTTATGATTTACTAGCAACAGTTCATCAAGATTTGGTTTCCAATAAAGGGCGCCAAGCTGATTTTGACGCTTTGGATAGACTATTGGAACGTCTCAACGATGAGTCAAGTGATAAAGTCAAGTTAGTTGATGATATCCTTGCTTTTCTAGCGCCGATTCGTCATCCAGAACGTTTAGGAAAACCAAATGCACAAATAGCTTACACAGATGATGAGATTCAAGTAGCCAAGTTGGCAGGCAAGTATACAACAGAAGATGGCTATATCTTTGATCCTCGTGATATCACCAGTGATGAGGGGGATGCCTATGTAACTCCGCATATGAGCCACAGTCATTGGATTAAGAAAGAAAGTTTGTCTGAAGCTGAAAGAGCAGCAGGTCAAGCTTATGCTAAAGAGAAAGGTTTGACGCCTCCTTCAACAAATCATCAAAGTTCAGGAAATACTGAGGCTAAGGGAGCAGAAGCGATTTACAATAGAATAAAAGCAGCTAAGAAGGTACCACTTGACCGTATGCCTTACAATCTCCAACATACTGTGGAAGTTAAAAATGGAAGTTTGATTATACCTCATTATGACCATTACCATAACATCAAATTTGAGTGGTTTGACGAAGGACTTTATGAGGCACCTAAGGGGTATACTTTAGAAGAGCTATTTGAAACTGTGAAGTATTATGTCGAACATCCAAATGAACGTCCGCATTCAGATAGTGGTTGGGGCAATGCGAGCGATCATGTTCAAAGAAACCACAATAGTCAAGCTGCTAACAATCAAACAGAGAAACCAACAGAGGAGAAACCTCAGACAGAAAAAATTGAGGAGGAAAAACCTCGCGAAGAAAAACCGAAAACTGAGAAAGCAGAATCTCCAAAACCAAAAGAACCAGAGGAATCAGAAGAAGAATCACCATCGGAACCAGAGGAACCTCAGGTTGAAACTGAAAAGGTTGAAGAAAAACTGAGAGAGGCGGAAGAGTTACTTAAAAAGATTCAGGACCCAATTCTTAAGTCCAATGCCAACGAAACTCTCACAGGATTAAAAAATAACCTGTTATTTGGTTCTCAGGATAACAATACTATTATGGCAGAAGCTGAAAAGCTATTAGTCTTGTTAAAGGAGAGTAAGTAACTATACAAGTATTATAGAAGATAAAAAGGGAGCAGAATATGGATTCTGTTCTCTTTTTTATGAAATTGTGTAAAAATTCTTGACATATTTTCTAAATAAAGATAAACTATTTACTAGTTAATTAAATGGTTAAACACTAGTTAAGGAGTTATAGTGAAAAAGAGGACGATTTTAGTATTGATGACCAGTGTATTGGCTCTGGTATTAGCTGCTTGTGGCCAAAAGGAAAGCCAGTCAGGTAAAGGGATGAAAATTGTGACCAGTTTTTATCCTATCTATGCCATGGTCAAGGAAGTATCTGGTGACTTGAATGATGTTCGAATGATTCAGTCAAGTAACGGAATTCACTCCTTCGAACCTTCAGCAAATGATATTGCAGCCATCTATGATGCAGATGTCTTTGTCTACCATTCGCATACGCTCGAATCTTGGGCAGGAAGTCTGGATCCCAATCTAAAAAAATCCAAAGTTAAGGTTTTAGAGGCTTCAGAAGGAATGACATTGGATCGTGTCCCTGGTCTAGAAGATGTGGAAGCAGGTGATGGAGTTGATGAAAAAACGCTTTATGACCCTCACACTTGGCTAGATCCTGAAAAAGCTGGCGAAGAAGCTCAGATTATCGCTGATAAACTTTCAGAGGTTGATAGTGAGCACAAAGAAACTTACCAGAAAAATGCGCAAGCCTTTATCAAAAAAGCTCAAGAATTGACTAAGAAATTCCAGCCTAAATTTGAAAAAGCGACTCAGAAAACATTTGTAACCCAACATACAGCCTTTTCTTATCTAGCGAAGAGGTTTGGACTCAATCAACTTGGAATCGCTGGTATCTCTCCAGAACAAGAACCAAGTCCAAGACAACTAACAGAAATTCAGGAGTTTGTTAAAACCTATAAAGTTAAGACGATTTTTACAGAAAGTAATGCTTCTTCGAAAGTAGCTGAAACTCTTGTCAAATCAACAGGAGTGGGTCTAAAAACTCTGAATCCTTTAGAGGCAGACCCACAAAATGACAAGACTTATTTAGAAAATCTTGAAGAAAATATGAGTATTTTAGCAGAAGAATTGAAATGAGGAGATTATGAAAATAAATAAGGAGAAACTTGCTGCTGGTGCAGCTGTCGTCCTTTCTTTAAGTCTTTGTATTTATGCATTGAATCAACATCAGACAGGAGAGAACAAAGATACGAATCGTGTATCTTATGTCGATGGGAAACAAGACACTCCAAAAACAGAGACACAAACACCAGAGCAAGTTAGCAAAAAAGAAGATATCCAGGCTGAACAGATTGTTGTGAAAATCAATGATCAAGGTTATGTGACTTCACATGGTGATCATTTCCATTATTATAATGGGAAAGTTCCTTTTGATGCGATTTTCAGTGAAGAACTTTTGATGAAAGATTCCAATTATCAATTGAAAGACGCTGATATTGTTAACGAAGTCAAAGGTGGTTACATTATCAAGGTGGATGGTAAGTATTATGTTTACCTTAAGGATGTGGCACATGCGGATAACGTTCGCTCAAAGGACGAAATTGAGCGCCAAAAACAAGGTCATACTCACGATGCACCAATATCTAATAGTGCAGTGGCGCTTGCTCAATCTCAAGGTCGCTATACTACTGATGATGGCTACATCTTTAATGCATCTGATATTATAGAGGATACTGGTGATGCTTATATCGTCCCTCACGGTGGACATTACCACTACATTCCAAAGAGTTCCTTGTCTGCTAGTGAATTGGCTGCAGCTCAAGCCCATCTCTCTGGAACTAGAAAACAACCAAGTGTGACTGACTATCGTCCAAGTACAAATGGGACTGGTCAAACTACCAAGCCTATTCAACAGGCTGAAATACCAAGTAATAAAGCCGAGAGTCTTCAAAGTCTATTACAGCAGCTTTATGCTCTTCCAAGTACTCAACGATATGCTGAATCGGATGGTTTGACTTTTGACCCTGCTAAGATTTCAAGCAGAACACCGAGTGGTGTAGCGATTCCTCATGGAAATCACTATCATTTCATTCCCTATACAAAGCTTTCTGCATTAGAAGAAAAGATTGCGAGAATGATTCCTCTAGCTAGTGACAGTGTGAAACCAACACCATTGGAGAATCCAAGCAAACCAGCAGAAAAACCTACTCAGCAAAACCATCATCATGAGCAAGACGGTGAGCATGGAAGTCAGAACTCTAAGCATGAAGAACATGGCCATGATTTTGATGTCAATCGAATTATCAGTGAAGATGCGGCAGGCTTTGTCATGACTCATGGTGACCACAATCATTACTTCTTCAAGAAGGATTTGACAGCTGACCAAATTAAGGCCGCCCAAGACCATCTGAAAAGTAAAACGCCATCAGTATCAAGTCCAGCCAATGATGATGAACACGATAAAGATAATCATGGACACAAACATGATGAAGACCATGATCACGGTTTTGATGCTAATAGCGTCATTAGTGAGGACGAGCAAGGTTTTGTCATGAGTCACGGTGATCATAATCATTACTTCTTTAAGAAAGATTTGACAGCAGAGCAAATTAAGTCGGCTCAAGATCATTTAAGAGGTAAGACGCCAGTAACACCAAGTCCAGCACATGATGATGAACACGATAAAGATAATCATGGGAACCATCATGATGAAGACCATGATCATGGTTTTGATGCCAATCGTGTCATCAGTGAGGATGAGCAAGGTTTTGTCATGTCACACGGTGATCATAATCATTACTT
>NZ_JAHUZC010000009.1:0-102641 GCF_019218685.1 Streptococcus vulneris
AGTGCGGTAGCTTCAGCTTCAGCGTCAACAAGTGCAGTAGCTTCAGCTTCAGCATCGACAAGTGCGGTAGCAAGTGCTTCGGCATCAACTAGCGCAGTAGCCTCAGCGTCAGTTTCAGCCTCAGTGAGCACATCAGTTTCAAATTCAGCATCGACAAGTACTTCGATTTCTGTTTCAAATTCAGCAAACCATTCGAACTCACAAGTTGGAAATACTTCTGAATCAACAGGTAAATCTCAAAAAGAATTGCCAAATACAGGTACAGAAGCTTCCAAATCATCTGTACTCCTTGGAGCTTTGGCAGCTGTGACTGGTTTAGGTCTGTTTGCAAAACGCCGTAAACGTGATGATGAAGAGTAATCGGATTAAAAATACATAGAAAGTATTATTATTTCGATTTATGAAGAATCCCTTGGATGAAAAATCATCCAGGGGATTTTTTGCGTTTTAAAGGTTAAGGGAGACAGAAAAATAGCATAAAAAATGTTATAATAGTAAGAAAGGAGAACGATTACATGACTGAAAAAATTACGGTAATTGTACCAGTTTATAATGTTGAAAATTACCTAGAAAAATGTTTGGATAGTTTAATTAATCAAACTTATAAAAATCTTGAGATAATTGTAATCAATGATGGTTCTACAGATAATTCGGGTGAAATTTGTCAAGAGTATGCACAAAAAGATAATCGAATTGTCTATATTGAAAAAGAGAATGGTGGTTTATCAGATGCGAGAAATGTAGGTCTGGACAAGATGACTGGTTCCTATGTAACTTTCATTGATTCTGATGATTGGGTTGAATTAGATTATGTAGAAATCCTTTACAAAAAAATAATTGAGTATCAGGCAGATATTTCTGTTGGAAATTATTATTCTTACAATGAAGATGAGGAAACATATTATTTCCATATATATGGGGATTCCTACTATGAGAAAGTATATGACAATATTTCTATTTTTGAAAACTTATATGAATCTCAAGAAATGAAGAGTTTTGCTTTGATATCTGCTTGGGGCAAACTCTATAAAGCGAAATTGTTTGATTATCTCCGGTTTGATAAGGGTAAACTCGGCGAAGATGGTTATTTTAATCAAAAAATGTACTTATCTGTAAATAAAGTAGTTTATTTAAATAAAGGTTTGTACGCATATCGCCAGAGAAGTGGAAGTATTACAAACACTTGGACAGAAAAGTGGATGCATGCCTTGGTTGATGCTATGTCTGAACGTATCACTCTACTAGCTAATATGGGTTATCCTCTTGAGAAACACTTGGCAGTTTATCGGCAGATGTTAGAAGTCAGTCTCGCGAACGGTCAAGCTAGTGGCTTATCCGATACAGCAACGTATAAAGAGTTTGAAATGAAAAGAACTCTTTTGAATCAGTTATCAATACAGGAGCAAAAGGAAAAGAAAGCCATTGTCCTCGCAGCAAATTATGCTTATGTAGAGCAGGTGATAACTACAATTAAGTCTATTTGTTATCATAATCGTTCGATTCGGTTTTATCTGATTAATAGTGATTTTCCTAATGAATGGTTGAAACAATTAAATAAGCGCTTGGAAAAGTTTGATTCAGAAATTATCAATTGTCGGGTAACTTCTGAGCAAATTTCACGTTACAAAACAGATATCAGTTACACTGTTTTTCTGCGCTATTTTGTGGCTGATTTCGTGAAAGAAGACAAGGCTCTTTATTTAGACTGCGATTTAGTAGTAACAAAAAATCTAGATGACTTATTTGCTACAGATTTACAGGACTATCCTTTGGCTGCTATTCGAGATTTTGGAGGCAGAGCCTATTTTGGTCGAGAAATCTTTAATGCAGGTGTTCTCTTGATTAATAATGCTCTTTGGAAGCAAGAGAATATAACTCAAAAGTTGATTGATTTAACCAATGAATGGCATGATAAAGTGGATCAGGCTGATCAAAGTATTTTAAATATGCTTTTTGAAAATAAATGGCTAGAACTAGATTTTGATAATAATCATATTGTCATTCATGAACGTTTCGCAAACTATCGTTTTCCAAATGGTCAAGAATATCCAGGGATCATCCACTATTTATCAGAGAGAAAGCCTTGGCAGGTACATGCTGGACAAACCTATCGTGATGTTTGGTGGTATTACCATGATATGGAATGGACAGAGTTAGGAAAAAATCATCATTTACATTCTCTTAAAAAATTGCATCTTTATCCTATTAAATTTCCGTTTTCTTGTTTGATTTATACAGCTTCAGATCAAATTGAGCAGTTGGAAACACTAATAGTGGCTTTACCAGAAGTGCAATTTAAGATTGCAGCAAGAGTAATCGTTAGTGAGAATCTTTCTAGATTTGTTGTGTATCCAAATGTCACTGTCTATTCTGGAACAGTATCTTTAGAGGAATTGGATAGAGAATTGGTAGAGACGAGTCAAGTACTTTTAGATATCAACTATGGTGAGAAGGAAGTAGAGATATTAGAGCAATTTATTTCCCAAAATAAACCAATTTTAGCCTTTGAAAATACAAAATCGTATGAAGCGAATCAAGAGATATATCAGATTGATCAAGTTTCAGAAATGATAGATAGAATAAGAAAGTTAAATAGATGAGGAAAAATACTGTGCGAGGCGATGCACTAATTTTAACTGTAAGTGATCAGATTGAACAATTAGAATATATTTTAGAAAACTTACCAGATATTTGTTTTCATATTGCAGCTCCTGTACACTTTTCTGAAAAGATAGGAGTACTGGAGTCAAAATACAATGTCCGTCTCGTGACAGTTACAACTGATCAGCAAATTGACTTTCTAGTGAATATGTGTGATTTCTTACTAGATATCAATCATTTTCAAGAAGTGAATGCTATTGTATCGAGATTTTTGCAGGTTGAGAAACCTGCCTTTGCTTTTGATAATACAGTCCATGGAAATCAGGGGCAGGAAGTTTTTCTATCAAGTACACCAGATAAATTGGTTTCTAGAGTGAAAGAGTATCTGAATGAAGTCAGAGTATGTACCAATCATCAAGAAAATATCATCCAAGATGGAAATTGGAATGTATTTCAAATTGATAGTAAAGCTAGTCTAATTGTGGGAAGCAATGTCATTTGTAGAAATTTTGAGAATTTCCATGTTTCTTCAGGGAAGTTAATACTGCATGATGGTGTCTTTATTAATAACTCTTGTAGTTTCAACTGTATGGAAAGAATTGAAATCGGTTCTGGAACTATGATGGGAGAGGGAGTTCGTTTTTACGACCATGATCATATCTACACAGCTGAGAAAATCGAAAAATGGCAGTGGACTACAGCACCAGTTAGAGTTGGAAGAGATTGTTGGATAGGAAGTAATGTCACGATTTTAAAAGGAGTGACTATTGGGGATAATACCATTATAGGTGCAGGATGCTTAGTGCGTAAAGATATTCCGGCTAATAGTGTGGTTTATAATGATGGGAATCTTATTGTAAAAGAAAGAGGATAATTTGGAGCTATGGATATAAAAAAAGCGATCGTTTTAGGAGCAGATAATAATTATCGTGACAAGTTGGAAACGACTATTAAATCTATTTGTTATCATAATAAGGATTTGAAATTTTACATTTTTAACGAAGATATTCCCAAAGAGTGGTTCTGTCTCATGGAAAAGAAATTGGGGAAAATAAACTGTGAAATTTTAAATATAAGGATTGATGCAGAAAAAGTAAAACACTTTTCTACTCCTAATAAGCATATTAGATATATGACCTATTTTCGCTATTTTATTCCTGAAATTGTGGAAGAAAGTAGGGCTTTATACTTAGATTGTGATATGATCGTTCACAAAAGCTTGGATAAGTTATTTGAAATATCTTTTGATGGAAACTATATTCTCGCTGTTCGGGACTCATGGGATGTAAATTCTTTTAATGCAGGAATGATGGTTGTTAATGTTGACAAATGGGTGTCAGAAAATATTTGTCAGCAATTGCTAGATTTAACTCATGAAAAACACCAAGAAGTATATGGAGATCAAGGGGTTTTAAATTTATTATTTAAAGATAAATGGAAAGAGTTAACTCCCTATTTTGATTTTATGGTTGGGCTAGATGCAGAAATTTTTTATGAAAAAAGACCAGATTGGTTTTTACAGAAATGGGATGTGTCATATGAGCCGGCTATTATCCATTTTGAAGGAAAACATAAACCATGGAATCATTCGATAAAAACAAGATATCGAGAATTATGGTGGTTTTACAATGGTTTAGATTGGCAAACTATTTTATCAGAAAAGGATACAAAACCGACATCGTTTAGTGACATCGCAACAGTTAGTTTATTTCATACAGCTATCTTTACAGATACGCAAGAGTTGGAACATATAGAATATCTTGTAGAAAAACTTCCAAATGTCCATTTTCATATTTTTGCTCATAGTTATTTTGGATCGAGAGTATTTAATTTAGAAGTTTTTAAGAACGTATCACTTTATCCTAATTATACTTCATATCAATCTCAAGAAATTCTGAGTAAGTTAGATTTTTATTTAGATATTAATCATTATCAGGAAATAGATAATATTCTTTCAGTGGTTAAACAGTTATCAAAACCAATATTTGCATTTGAAAATACTAGCCATGATGCGAATAATCGAAGTCATATATTTTCTTCGGCAGAGCCGGAGAAAATGGTAGAGTCTATTAGACAATTCTTAGGAGAATAGTTGAATTGCTTATGAATGAATTAATTAGTATCATAGTTCCAATTTATAATGTTGAAAATTATTTGAGACAGTGTTTAGATAGTATTCAGAATCAGACTTATCAAAATTTTGAGTGTTTATTAATCAATGACGGTTCTCCAGATAATTCTGCTGATATTTGTAGAGAGTATCTTGAGAAGGATTCTCGGTTCAAATATTTTGAGAAAGAAAATGGTGGAGTATCATCAGCTAGAAATTTAGGTATTGAATGTTCGGGGGGGACGTATATTACTTTTATTGATGCAGATGATTGGGTGGATTCTGACTATTTAGAAGTCCTTTACAATGCGCTTATAGATGAGAATGCAGACATATCAGTATCTACTTATAAAAGGTTTCATATGGCGGATAATTGCTGGTATATTCATTCTTTTCAGAGGGGATATGAAAAAAGAGTATTTACAAATCAAGAATTAATTGATGAATTTATAGATTTAGATACATTTGATTATTCCTATCGTTATGTATGTGGCAAATTAGTTCGCAAATGTCTGTTAGATAAGATCGCTTTTAACGAAATGACAACCCTTGGTGAAGATATGGAATTTTGGCTAAAATTATATCTTATTTCTAACAAAGTTGTGTTCGTTAATAGAGATAGCTATATATATCGTTTAGATAATGTTGACAGACATTTTGGGTTAGAAAAAATTCGTAGTGATATTCAACAGCGATTGAATTTTATCGCATTTCTTGCAGTTAGAGGTGTAAATGTATCAAAATATGTAAAAACTTGTTTATCTTTAATTACAAGTCAAGTTGCGAGACTAAAGGAGTCGCCTGAATATGATACATCTGAAACAATAAGGTGGCTTCATGAGGTTATGTTTTTACTAGAGGAGAAAAGCGAATCATAAAATGTTGGAAAATGAATTAATCAGCATTGTAATTCCAATTTACAATGTAGAAAATTATTTGAGACAATGCTTGGATAGTATTGTTGCTCAAACATATCAAAATTTCGAGTGTTTATTAATCAATGATGGTTCACCTGATCATTCAGCGGATATTTGTAGAGAATATGTTTCTAAAGATTCTCGTTTTCGTTATTTTGAAAAGGAAAATGGTGGGGTGTCCTCTGCAAGAAATCTGGGAATTGAGCATTCTAAAGGAGAGTATATTACTTTTATTGATTCGGATGATTGGGTAGATTCTGATTATTTAGAAGTTTTATATACGACTCTTTTAGAAGAAGGAGCAGATATAGCTGTCTCGACATATAAAAAATTCAATATAAAAGATAATTGTTTCTACTTTCATATTTTTCAAAGAGGATATGATAAAAAGACATTTACAGGTCAAGAATTGATTGATAATTTGCAAGCATTGTCTTCTTTTGATCATTCTTATAGCTCTACCTGGGGGAAATTGGTTAAGAGTGTAAGAGTGGAAACTATTCGTTTCAATGAAGAAACAACTTTAGGAGAAGATATGGAATTTTGGTATAAATTATATCTAATTTCTGATAAAATTGTATATGTAAACAAAGATAATTACATTTATCGAACTAGTAGTGATGAATACAAACATTTTGAATTAGAAAAAATTAGGAGTGATATTCAACAACGATTGAATTTTATTGCATTTCTAACTGCTAGAAAGTTAGAAGTTAGTTCGTATGTAGATGACTGTATTGTGTATCTTCGCTATTTAGTTGACAAGATAAAATTCGAGGAATTGGAATTTACTCAAACTGCAAGATGGTTGCAAGAGGTACTATTTCTATTAGAAGGATAATATATCAGTCTGTAGGTCAAGAAAAAGTTTTTGTAGATGTTGAGAGGATTGTTTGAAATCACGAACTAGGAAAAAAGATATGATAGAAAGTGGAGAGAAATGAAGCTACATATTACCAATCTGTATGGGATGGCTCGAGAAAGTACAGCAACCATTGCTCAAAATGCTGTTCAAAAGATAGCTAGTCAACTAGGATTTAGAGAGTTAGGGATTTATTTTTACCATGCATCAGCTGAAACTGTAGAAGAGAGAAGTAGAAGATTAGACGGGATTCTAGCAAGTGTTTCAATGGGAGATGTGGTCATTTTTCAAACACCTACTTGGAATGGTCTAGAGTTTGAAAGAGAATTTTTAAGTAAGTTGAAACTTCTCAATGTGAAAATCATAGTATTTGTTCATGATGTGATTCCTCTGATGTTTAAAGCAAATGAATTTCTGATGCAGGATTATATCAATCTTTACAACATGGCAGATAGCATCATCTTACCATCAGAAGCTATGAAAGATAAACTACTTCAACAAGGATTGAATGTTAAAAAAATCATTTTTCAAAGAATGTGGGATCATCCTCATGATTTGGACTTACATGAACCTATATTTAAAAAAGAAATTTATTTTGCAGGAAATTTAAGTCGTTTCCCAGAATTAAAAACTTGGGAAGGTACAATTCCGCTAACAGTATTTACAAATGAAGAACCCTTTCCTTTATCGAATCAAGTTTATATTGCGGGTTGGAAGACGGATGAAGAAATGCTTTTAGAGTTATCGAAGGGCGGATTTGGACTTGTTTGGACTACATATCAAAATGAAGAACAAAATGTAGATTACTACAGTATGAATGTTTCTTATAAATTGAGTACTTATTTAGCGGCAGGTATCCCTGTCATTATTCCTGCTACCTTGTCTAACTCGGACTTTATAGTAGAGCAAGGATTGGGATTTGTAGTTGATAACTTAAAAGAAGCGAACCTTTTGGTGGAACAATTATCAGAGGAAGCCTATCTTCAAATGTGTAGTAGAGTGCGTTATTTTTCCTTTTTACTAAGTCAAGGTTTTTTTGCAAAACAGTTCTTATTGCAAGCAGTTTTTGAAATAGGGATAAAAAAAAATCATGCACTACGAGGCTTGCAACTCCTTACAGTTACCAATAGTCAAGATTTAGAACAGATTGAATATCTGGTAGAACATCTTCCTGAATGTGATTTTAGTATTGTGGCAAGAACTGTGATGGGACCACGTTTAACTGATTTAGCTGAGAAAGAAAATGTCTATCTATATCCGGCCTCAGATTCAGAAAAGATTGAGGAACTATTAGACAAGACTGATCTATATTTGGATATTAACTATGGTGGGGAAGTAGATGGCGTGTTTAATCGCCTATTAGAAAAAAATATTCCTAGTTTTGCTTTTTATAAAACACAAAATGGAGAAAGAGGGCAATATCTATTTTCTATAAAAAATGTTGATGCTATGGTAACTGCAATAAGGAATTGTGCAGAAACAAAACAATTGCCCAATAAACCATTTGATTTTGAGGTGCAGACCATAGATGAAACGCTTGATTATATTCTGGAGCATCAATCTTCAATCGCTCGATTTGGTGATGGCGAGGCTGCAATCATGCTAGGTCAATCTATTAATTATCAGAAATATGACCCTAAACTTGCAGAAGAATTGAAATTTATTTTTAATCAAGAAAGTAGTCCTACATTAATTATTGGTTTACAAGAAGGATTGAAAAATCGTTTCTCTTTTGTTCCAGATGCTCTAGCTTTTTGGAGACAATATCTAGAGGATTATGAGGAATTTTATCTAGATTATTGTAAAAATACTTGGTACGGCTCAACTTTTATTTCCAGACCTTATATTGATTTTTTAGATAAATCAAAAGCAAAATCTCAGTTTGAAAAGTTGAAAAAACTATGGGAAGGAAGAGATATCCTTATCGTAGAAGGATATACTTCTAGATCTGGGGTAGGAAATGATTTATTTGATGGCGCCAAGAGTATCAAGCGAATTATTTGCCCATCTCGCCATGCTTATGATAAGAAAAATGAGATAATGGAAGCAATAATAAACCATGCTGATGGACGTTTGGTTTTGTTAATGCTTGGTCCTACAGCTAAGGTTTTAGCCTATCAACTTGCTATCAAGGGTATGCAGGCCATTGATATCGGACATGTCGATTCTGAGTATGAGTGGATGCAGATGGGAGCTGAAAATAAGGTTTTATTACACAATAAACATACTGCAGAATTTAATCTAGATACAGAAATAGAATTAGCAGATGATGAAGCATATTTGAGTCAAGTTGTTGTAGACTTGAGTGCAGAATAGTATTAATCATGGAATTTCGGAGGAGAAATGACATCAGATAGAATTGCAATCGTTTTGATTGCTGATCAAGCTTACACAGAACAATTGACTGTGACCATGAAATCTATCATGTATCATAATAAATCCGTTGATTTTTATATTATTAATCAAGGAATTATGACAGACTGGTTTAGAAAAGTTAGACGTGTCGCAAAAATTTTAGGAGGAGCTGTCTACAGTATTCCGTTTGATACGGAAAAAATATCTTGTAAATTAGGAATTTCAAACCATAGCAGTCTAATTGCTTATGTCAAATATTTTATAGCAGATTTAGTGGATAGAGAGAAGGTTCTCTATATCGATAGTGATACTGTCATAAATGGTGATTTAAAGTCTATTTTTTCAATAGATTTAAGTGGGTTTCCAGTTGCTGCTGTAAGAGATATAGATGGAAGTTATAATACTGGTGTTTTGCTTATAGATATTGCTAAATGGAGAGAATTAAGCATTTCGGAACAATGTCTAGAGATTTGTTCAAATAAGAAAAATGAACAATTAGAGTTAGAAGATTTTAAGAATTCTCAGTCGATTTTTAATCAGTTATTTCAAGATAATTGTTTAGAATTAGCTAAGCGTTACAATGTTCAAGTAGGGTATGATTTGGTTGCTTTTTATAATAATTGGCAGGAACATTTTAATCTAGAATATAATCCGCTTGTTATTCATTATACAACGAATAGAAAGCCGTGGAATAGTTCTGTCTCCTATAGATTTCGTGAAAAATGGTGGGATTTCTATCATCTTGATTTTCAACAGTTGCTAGCCCATCATCTTGATGATTTTAGTTTTGTAAAGGATAAGAAACAAGGTCTCGATTTCTTTACTTTTACAACAACAGAGAGCTTTGAAGGCATTGAACATTTAGCAACAACATTTCCAGAACATCGCTTTCATATCTCAGCTTATACTGCTGTAGGTCCATATTTAAATTCATTGGGACAGTTTGATAATATTTATCTGCACCCAGAGTGCACCACAGCTACCTTGGAGGAACTATTTAAGGGTATAGATGCTTATTTGAATATTAATTATGGGGACGTAGATGAAACCATTTTAAGAAGCATGGAAGAGCTGAATAAACCTATTTTTTCATTCTATGCTACGCATAAGGGAAAGGTGCCTCAGTATTTATTTCTGAGAAAAGAAATTGAAAAGCTGGAGGATGCGATACGCTTATTTTCTGAAATTGGGGCAGAGAGATTTAGTCAGGCTTTTAAACAGGAAGAATTGTTTGATATTACAGTAATGTCGATTGATGAGACCTTGGATGATCTTATAGCAACGGATAAATCCTTGGTTCGATTTGGAGATGGTGAGTTTAGTCTGATAAACGGCAATAGTATCGCATATCAGGAGTATCAGGAAGACTTAGCTCAAGAAATGAGAGAAATTTTGATAAATGCAGATAAGGAAGATAATGTGCTTGTGTGCTTACCAGAAATTTTTGAAATTTTTAAGGGAAATTTTCTCCAAAATAACGATTCAGAAAATTTTTGGAAAAATGAGTTAGATTATCATGGAAGGTTTTTCCAAGAGATTTGTCAGGCTAAGAAATATGGGTCAACCTGGATTTCAAGATGTTATATTGATAACAAAGATAAGAGTCAAGCTACTACCCAATTTGAAAAAATCAAGGCCTTATTTGCAGATGAGGATATACTTATTGTAGAGGGAGCGACTACACGAGCAGGAGTTGGTAATGATTTATTTAACAATGTTCGCTCTATAAAACGTATTATTTGCCCTTCTCACCATGCTTTTTCAAAGGTGGATGTTATTCAACAAGCCATTTTAGATCATGCGGAGGGACGACTAATTTTACTGATGCTTGGTCCAACAGCCAAAATATTGGCTTATCGATTGTCTAGATTAGGGTATCGTGCCTTAGACCTTGGCCATATTGATTCAGAGTATGAATGGATGCAAATGGGAGCAGAGACGAAGGTACAGTTAAAACATAAGCATACAGCGGAATTTAATTTTGACCAAGGGATTGAATTTATAGAGGATGAAAACTATAACAATCAAATTGTTGTAGATTTGACTAAGTAGAGAGGTATAAATATATGGATGTTCCATTGATTTCGGTTATTATTCCTGTATATAATGTAGAGGAATACATTGAACATTGTATTAAAAATATTTTGCTACAGACATATACGAATATAGAGGTTATCATTGTCAACGATGGTAGTCTTGATGATAGTATCACTATTGCAAAAAAAATTACAGAAGATGACTCTCGTTTTATCTTTCTTGATAAGGAAAATGGTGGACAGTCGGACGCCCGAAATGCAGGTTTAGATATTGCGACGGGTGATTATATCTTTTTCTGTGATCCAGATGACTTTATGTTTGAGAAGAGTATTGAAAATCTGTATTATGCAAGTCAACTAACTGAAGCAGATATTGTCGTAGGATCATTTTGCCGTTTTGAAGAAGGTATGTTTTATTTTTATCCAAAACCAAAAGAAGACGAACTACTGTTTCCGCTCAGTGCGAGAGATGCTATACAAGGTATGGATAGCATGGAGGATTACACCCTCCTTCGCTATTCTGCAGTTTGGGGAAAATTATTCAAAAAGCATTTATTTGATGAAATTCGCTTTCCTAAGGGGAAATATGCAGAAGACCAGTTCATTATGTGGAAACTCTATCTAGCAAGTGAAAAGATGACTCGGTATGATTCAGATATTTATGCCTACAGAATCAATTTTAAAGGACTGACTCAGAACTACAACTTATCTCATTTAGATTTTATAGAAGCGATTGAGGAGCGTATTGAAACCTTGCTAGAGATGCCTGAGCTAGAATATCCGATGGAGTTAGCCTTTAATCAGTATAAATTTGCTTTAAAGAGAAATTTATCCATGTTAGAGGGAACAGAATTTGTCCAAGAAGAAGCAATGGTGCGCGAAAAATTGGAACATGCTGAGAATGGGGACTACCTATTTTTAGAAAATAAAAGAGAGTGAGTGATGGAAAATCAATTAATCAGTGTTATCGTGCCGGTTTACAATGTCGAAGAGTATCTCAAACAATGCTTAGATAGCATTCTAGAGCAGACCTTTAGCAATTATGAAGTTATTCTTGTAAATGATGGTTCGACAGATAGCTCAGGCCTAATTTGTCAAGAATACGCCGAAAAAGATGCACGTATTCGTTATTTTGAAAAAGAAAATGGAGGTCTTTCGGATGCTCGAAATTATGGAATTGAACAGGCGCAAGGAGAATATCTTACCTTTGTTGATTCAGATGATTTTTTAGACACATCACATCTGACTATTCTTTATAATGCATTAGTAAACAATGATGCAGACATCTCTATCGCAAACTATGCTAATTATCAAACCTCCACTGCGACTTTCTATCTTCATACATTTGGAGAATATTATGAAAAAACTTATACTTCAGAAGAATTGATTGATGATTTATCATATCTTGAAAGAAATGATTTATCTTTTTCTACCATCTGGGGTAGCTTATATAAGAAAAGTGTATTTTCATTTTTACGCTTTCCCAAAGGTGTAATAGGTGAGGATGTTGCATTAATCTATAAAATGTATACTCAAGTAGATAAGATTGTATATGTTCATAAAGATACTTATATTTATAGAGAAAATGACTCTGGAATATCAAAGAGTAAAATATATCCACTTGTCACAGCGCAGTTAAATCATGTAGCAGAGCGCCTAGCTCTTTTAGCTATTATGGGATATGATGTGACGAAGCATTTTGATCGCTATAGAACATTTTTAGAAATTACTGAATACAATATGAGAATGGTATGGGGCATGGAAGATACAGAAACATATCGTCATATTAAGGAAAATTTACAACTTATCTCTTCTAACAAGAGTTAAGGAAGCAAAGGAAGTGTAATGTTAGAAACAATCAGCATCATTATTCCTATTTATAATGTGGAATCCTATCTCAGAAAATGCTTAGATAGTATAATAGAACAATCTTTTCCTTATTTTGAATTGCTTTTAATAAATGATGGCTCTACTGATGCTTCAGCTCAGATTTGTCAAGAGTATGTCGAAAAAGACGACAGAATTCGTTATTTTGAAAAAGAAAATAGTGGAGTTTCCTCAGCTCGTAATTTTGGAATTAAACATTCGAGGGGTAAGTACATTACATTTATTGATTCGGATGATTGGATTGAACCAAATTATTTAGAGATTTTATACAAAACAATGAAAGAGCAAGAGGGGGATATCGTGGTTACAAATTATTACACGTTTCGTGAAGAGGATGCAATGTTTTTATTTCATGTCGCTGAAACAAATGAACCTCTTGTATTTCAACCCAATGATTCCTTTTTTAACTATATGTTTTCAACCTTTGGTACAGATATAGCTTGGGGGAGCTCTTGGAGTAAATTATTTAAAAAATCTCTGTTTGACCGCCTTTATTTTTCCGAAGACATATCTTGGGCAGAAGATTTTGATTTAATGTATAAATTATTTTTGATTTCTGAACGTATTATCTATCTTCATAAAGCCCCATATTGTTATCGTGACCGTGGAGATAGTGCTTCTAAAGCACCAGGGGAGGAACCTATTTGTCAAAGTTTAGAAGTTTCAGAAGGTCGTTTACTTACCCTTGCTTTGGCAGGAATTGATTTGACGGAAGCTAGAAAACATCATATCGGTTTATTACAGTGGATGAAGTATAATATGGGAACGGTATGGGATATGTCTGATACGACCACCTATAAAAAAATAGAGGACCAATTGTGGTTGCTAAATTTAGATAAATAAGAATAAAAGTATGTAGACAAGTATTGAGAATTTTAAAGAGAAGTAGTACGAAAGTGAGGCATCTATTGAAAACAGAAATGATATCAATCATTGTACCAATCTATAATGCAGAGAACTATCTGAAATCATGTTTGGATAGTGTATTGTCGCAAACCTTTAAGGATTTTGAAGTTTTGATGGTGAATGATGGATCGACAGATAGTTCAGCAACCATCTGTCAAACTTATGCAGAACATGATAGTCGTTTCCGATATTTTGAAAAGGAAAATGGAGGCTTATCTGATGCGAGAAACTATGGACTGGATAGGGCGCAGGGAGCCTATATTACCTTTCTAGATGCAGATGATTTTCTCTTTGAAAACTATCTAGAAAAATTATATCAAGCGAGCCTCCTTAGTGATTCTGATATCTTAATTGGCGGTTATTGCCGCTTTGATGGCTCTGATTTCTATTTTTACAATGATCATTTTAAGAGTGAATCTTTGATTTCTTTCACATCAGCACAAGCGATTCAAGTATTAGATTCTATGCTGGATGTTCCATTTTTGACTTTTTCTACTGCTTGGGGAAAACTATTTAAGCGAAATTTGTTCGATGAGCTTCGTTTTCCATATGGAAAATATGCTGAGGATCAATTTTTAATTTGGAAACTCTATCTGAAAGCTGATAAAATTTATTTGTTTAATAGTGCTTCCTATGTTTATCGTATGAATCCTTCAGGCTTGTCAAGTGTTTTTTCTCTCAAGCATTTAGATTATATAGATGCGCTTGAAGAACGGATAAGAGAAACAAAGGATTTAGAAGGGATAGATATTCAGCATTCCCTTAACATGTATGACTATGTCTTACAGAGAATGTTGGGACAGTTGGAAGAACATCAATTTTTAGAGGAAGCAGATAAAGTACGTGAAAAGTTAGAGTTAGAAAAACGCAAAGAGTACCCCTTTTTACTAGAGCAAAAAAAAGATTTAATCAGTATTATCGTTCCCATCTATAATGTTGAAAAGTATCTTCGAATGTGCTTGGATAGTATTGAAAATCAAACCTATTCAAATATCGAAGTTCTATTAATAAATGATGGTTCGCCAGATTCATCTGGAGAGATCTGTCAAGAATATGTTGCTAGAGATAGCAGATTTCACTATTTTGAAAAGGAAAACGGAGGCTTATCTGATGCACGAAATTATGGAATTGAAAAATCAAATGGAAAGTATCTAACCTTTGTAGATTCGGATGATTGGTTAAGTTTAACCTATGTGGAAGATTTACATCGAGCAGCTATTAGACATAGTGCAGATACTGTTGTGGCACACTTTACAATCTATAATGAGAGTGACAGATTGTATCATGTTCATATTTGGGATGAGTACTATGAGAGAACATATAAAGGAGAGGAACTTGTATTAAAACTCCCATCATTAGAATTAGATGGTTATGTATATGTAACCAGTTGGGGAAAATTATTCCACAAGAAGTTGTTTACGAATATTCGATTTCCTAAAGGAAAGGTGATAGAAGATTCCCGAACAAATTATAAATTATTTTTTAAATCAGAAAAAATTGTTTATATTCATAAAGAAATCTATTTCCATAGGGAAGGGATAGAGAGTATTGGAAGTAGTATAAATGAAAAGCTGTTAACCGATGTTTTAGAATGCTTGTTAGAAAGATTAGCAATTTATACTATAAAGGGCTGGATTTATGCGGAGGAAAAGGATAATGTTTTAGGGTGTTTGAGATGGAGATATGAACAGGCTAAAGAAGAAGGATTACAGGATACAGAAATTTTTAGGAGATATACAGAAATATTAGACCTTATAGATAATAATTAAAAATCAAGGGTGTTCAATGAGCTAATAGTGAATAAAAAATAATCTATTTTATTCACTAACGTAGTATTCTTTCATTAGTACCTTAGGGAGTTATAAGCAGATTTTTTCTGCTTTTTTTGTTATAATAGCAATAGTATTTCTGTAAAAATATATTCTTTATATATGCTATTAGAACAGAGTTCTTCATCGATTTGAGAACATTTTCTATGTAAAAGATGCATGGCTTTTTTGATTATCATAAACTGTTATTTTTTAATACTGAAATAAACAAGATAAAAATATTAAATAGTATTTTTAAAAGTATCAGAATATAAAATGAATTTTACAAAAACAAAGAATTAGGAGATTGAGAGGATAAGTTTTGAAAAACTTTTTTTCATCTGTTGTATTAAAAAAAGGATTTATGACGATTTTTTTTATTCTTATTTATATTGTAGGAAGCAGACTGACATTACCTTTTGTTGACCTAAATAGTAAAGATTTTTTAGGAGGTTCAACAGCCTATCTAGCCTTCTCAGCCGCCCTTACAGGTGGGAACCTAAGAAGTTTATCGCTTTTTTCTATAGGATTATCACCTTGGATGTCCGCGATGATTTTATGGCAGATGTTTTCTTTTTCGAAAAAGTTAGGCTTGAATTCTACAGCGATTGAAATTCAAGATCGTCGAAAAATGTATCTGACCTTGCTGATTGCTGTTATTCAATCTTTGGCAATTTCTCTAAGTTTACCGATACAAGCATCCTATTCTTCGGTCTTGGTTATACTTATAAATACCTTATTACTAATAGCGGGGACCTTTTTTCTGGTGTGGTTGTCAGATTTGAATGCCAGTATGGGGGTAGGGGGATCCATTGTCATTCTCTTATCTAGTATTATCATCAATATTCCCCAGGATGTTATTGAAACTTTTAAACTGGTTCATATCCCAACAGGGATTGTTGTCTTGCTTATTTTTATGACCGTTATATTTTCTTACTTGCTTTCCATTATGTATCGTGCGCGTTATCTAGTGCCAGTCAATAAGATAGGACTTCACAATCGTTTTAAACGCTATTCTTATCTCGAAATCATGTTGAATCCTGCAGGTGGAATGCCTTATATGTATGTGATGAGTTTTCTTAGTGTACCAACTTATCTATTCATCTTATTAGGCTTTCTTTTCCCCGACGCTTCAGGACTGACGAGATTATCTAAGGAATTTATGATTGGAAAACCTTTGTGGGTCTATGTTTATATTTCGGTCTTATTTTTATTTAGTATCATTTTTGCATTTGTGACAATGAATGGTGAAGAGATTGCAGATCGCATGAAAAAATCTGGAGAATACATTTATGGAATTTATCCAGGCGAGGACACTAGTCGATTTATTAATCGATTGGTCCTTCGTTTCTCAGTCATAGGTGGTCTCTTTAATGTGATTATGGCAGGTGGTCCCATGCTTTTTGTTTTGTATGATGAAAAGTTATTACGATTGGCAATGATTCCAGGCTTGTTCTTGATGTTTGGGGGCATGATTTTTACGATTAGAGACGAGTTCAAGGCTTTAAGGTTAAATGAAACCTATAAACCCTTGATTTAGGAGACTTTTATGTATTATTTTATTCCAGCTTGGTATGGTTCAGAAAGAACATGGCATGCAACTATCACTCCATGGTACTTTTCTCATTTTCGTCTAGAGTTTGATGATACCTTTCATCAGATTCGACTCCTGCAAAGGCAAGATATAGATTCTCGACTATTAGTATTAGCTTACCAACCTCATCTACGTTATTTTTTACATAGACATGGGGTGTTAGAAACGGATACTTATTCCGTTTTTGATGTTATGCAAGATTTTCATAATCCCCATACCCAAGTTTTAAGCATTCGAGATATTGAGTGGGATAATGACTGTGAATTTATTTATAGTCCCTTTACGATTATCGTTCAAAAAAATGGGAAGAAATTTGCTAAGGTTGAACATGGGGTTGAAGGTTTCATCAGTGATATACAGTATTTTGAACCGAATGGTCAAATACATATGCACTATATCATGGATGATCGTGGATTTGTATCGAGCGTTATCTTTTTTGAAGATGGGCAAGCGGCCTATCAAGAATATTTGAATCCCAAGGGAGTGTGGCAATTTAGAGAGCGTTTAAAAGAAGGCGGGCGGGTAGAAGTCAATCCAATTTTTGGTTATCGCTTTAAAGCGCTCATCTATCAAGACATGGGAGATTTGGTGACAGAATTTTTTGAGAATTATCTGCAAAAATATGTGAAGGATCAGGATATTTTTATGCTTCCTTCTCATCCTCACCATGACCAGCTAGTATTAGACCGTTTACCTAGTGCCAATCCTAAACTGTTGAGTCTTTTCATTGGGCGTAATCCTCAAGACACCTTTAGAGATTTAGATTCAACTTTTGAAAAATCAGATTTGATTTTGGTGGATAGAGAGGATAGTTTACGATTGTTGCAGGAGTTGTATCCTGAACGAATGCATCAATTTTATCATTTATCATCATTTGACACCCGATTACGATTGGGGAGAAGTCAAACTAAGAAAGAATCCATCATATATTATCAACTGGATTTTGAGCAGGGAATTGATAATCAAGCTCTACTTCAAGTCTTGGCCTTTGTCGCTGAAAATAAAGATACTGAGGTGATTTTTGGAGCCTTTGCTGCTAGTCAGGAGCAAATGAATGAGGTTGAAAGGATTGTTGAGTCTTTCATCCAAGAAAACATTCAATTCGAAAGTCTGGGAAAGGCACTTGATTATGGTGATGCAGAAAATCCTCTGGAAGAAAATCAACACCAGGACTTACGCATACAGTTTGTCAATTTGAATGATGAGTTAGATTTGATAAAAACACTAGAATTTGTCCGTTTGATTGTGGATTTAAATAGACAGCCTCATCTCTACACACAGATAGCTGGTATTAGTGCAGGAATTCCTCAAATCAATCTAGTTGAAACCGTCTATGTTGAACATTTAAAAAATGGTTATTTGCTGACAGATGTGACAGAATTTTCTAAGGCTGCACATTATTACACAGATAGGTTGAAAGAGTGGAATGAGTCCTTGATTTATTCGATTGATAAGATTAAGGAGCACACAGGACAACAATTTCTTGAAAAATTAGAGAAATGGATAGAGGGGGCTCGACATGTCAAAAGGTCTTAAAATTTTACAAATAGGACTTGATAACTGGTCTCATCAATATGAAATCCCAGAAAATATGGACTGGTATTTTGTTTGCCCTCGGTCTTCTAAGGCATTGCGCAAGATGATCGAGATAGATACTATCAGTCGTTTTCAAGCTGTTTTGATTGAAGATGGGAACTCTTTAACAGATGTCCTTGAGTTTACCAATTTTTTCGAACCTCATGGTCTTTTTTATAATCAGGATTTTAAGACGACAGATCCCCTTCTTTTAGATATATTAAAAAAACAATGTGCACAGCCCGTAGATTTTTCGGATCCGCAGGCTTTATTGCAGGACCTATCCACTTCTCTTTTTAGTGGGGGATATGGGGATAAATTATTTCCGTCAAATATTCAAATTCATTCTTCTTTTGAAGGCTCTATATCTTATCAAGGATTGGAGCATGTAATGATAGAAGGTGATTTTGGAACGAACTTTCATCAATTGGCCTGTTGGTCTCATAATTTTATGGTTTATAAAAATTTGCCTATAGAATTATGGCTAGAGTATGAAAAACAGGGGAATTGTGAGTTTAGGTTTATAGTCCGAAAGATAATTGAAGGGAATATAGACCATTTTTTTGAAGAAGAAGTTTATACTGAAGCAGATTTGGAAAAAGCTATCGTTATAGATAGTATAGATACTAATTTTTTACTATTTTTATCTGTTGAAGCAAGAGGTCATGGAACTATCAAACTGGGTAATCTTCACCAACGTTGGAGTCGAAAACAATTTGGTAAGTTTGTACTTGGTGGGAATATCCTACATGATTCCAAGCGTGATGAAATAAACTATTTCTTCCATCCGGGTGATTTTAAACCGCCTTTAGCTGTCTATTTTTCAGGTTATCGACCTGCAGAAGGATTCGAGGGCTACTTTATGATGAAAACCCTAGGATGTCCCTTCATTTTATTTTCTGATCCACGTTTAGAAGGGGGAGCTTTTTATCTAGGAACAGATGAGCTAGAGGGAAAGGTCAAAGAGACGATAGCTCATTATCTTGATTATTTAGGCTTTGATCGAAAGGATTTGATTTTATCAGGTCTTTCTATGGGAACGTTTCCGGCTCTCTATTATGGTGCTTCTTTTGAACCTCATGCCATCATAGTCGGTAAGCCCTTGGCTAATTTAGGAACCATAGCTAGCCGTGGACGTTTGGACGCACCGGGTGTCTCTAACTTGGCTTTTGATTGTTTAATTCACCATACAGGTGGGAGAAGTTCGCAAGATATGACGGAGTTGGATCAGCGTTTTTGGAAAATATTTAAACAAGCAAATTTTTCAAAGACAACCTTTGGTTTGTCCTATATGAAAGATGAAGAAATGGATCCTCAGGCTTATGAGAATCTAGTTACTTATTTATGTAATACAGGTGCCAAGATTTTATCTAAAGGAACTGCTGGACGACACAATGATGATACAGATACCAATATTGCTTGGTTTCTTCACTTTTATCGAATGGTACTAGCAAGTGATTTTGGAAGGGAGAAAGAATGATTATTACACAGAGACAGTCTATTCATTGGGGAGAAGTTGGCGGGACTTATATGTACGGATCAACTGTATCTTGTTTTCCTGATAAAAGTGTCCGTCTTTATAATCCTCTATTGCCATCTGGTGAAATTCTCAAGACTTGGTTTTCTAGTGTCAATTACCAGGCAGCACGGACTCAGCCCCAGCTTCCTTTACTAAAAAGAAATCAGGAGTATCAACTATCACTGGTTTTTGATTGTCAGCCTGAAAATGGAGTTTATACCAAGATAACTTTTTTTGACCGCTATGGTGATATTTTAGAAGAAAAGGTAGAAAAAGTGAAAGATTTCATATTTACTTATCCAGAAGATAGTTATACTTATCAAGTTTCTCTTTTAAGTACTGGTTTTGAATCCATAACTTTTTATCATTTTTCTATCAAGGAGATCAGAAGTGTTTAGACGTTTAGGTCAAGATTTCCAGCTTAGGAAAGTAAAAAAGATTTTAAAGAGGATTAATAGCTTAAAAGATAAGATGTCCTCTCTTTCGGATCAAGAATTAGTCGCTAAAACAGTGGAGTTTCGTCAGCGTCTTTCCAAAGGAGAAAGTCTAGATGACCTTTTAGTAGAAGCTTTTGCTGTGGTGCGTGAAGCGGACAAACGGATTTTAGGGATGTTCCCCTATGATGTTCAGGTCATGGGAGCTATTATCATGCACTACGGAAATGTTGCTGAGATGAACACTGGTGAAGGGAAAACCCTAACAGCCACCATGCCGGTCTATTTGAACGCTCTTTCAGGAGAAGGTGTGATGGTTGTTACGCCAAATGAGTATTTATCAAAACGTGATGCAGAGGAAATGGGCCAAGTTTATCGTTTCCTAGGCTTGACCATTGGGGTGCCATTTACAGGGGATCCAAAGAAGGAAATGAAAGCTAAAGAAAAGAAGCTTATTTATGCTTTGGATATCATTTACACAACCAATAGTAATTTAGGTTTTGATTACCTAAATGATAATCTGGCTTCGAATGAAGAAGGTAAGTTTTTGCGACCTTTTAACTATGTCATCATTGATGAAATTGATGATATCTTGCTTGATAGTGCACAAACTCCTTTGATTATTGCGGGTTCTCCCCGTGTTCAGTCTAATTACTATGGGATCATTGATACACTGGTGACAACGCTGGTCGAGGGAGAAGATTATATTTTCAAAGAGGAGAAGGAGGAGGTCTGGCTTACTACTAAGGGGGCCAAGTCTGCTGAAAGTTTCCTAGGAATTGACAACTTATATAAGGAAGAACATGCGTCCTTTGCTCGTCATTTAGTTTATGCGATTCGAGCCCATAAACTTTATACTAAAGACAAGGACTATATCATTCGTGGAAATGAGATGGTACTGGTGGATAAGGGAACAGGACGTCTAATGGAGATGACCAAACTGCAGGGAGGTCTCCATCAGGCCATTGAAGCTAAGGAACATGTCAAATTATCTCCTGAAACACGAGCTATGGCTTCTATTACTTATCAAGGCCTTTTCAAAATGTTTAATAAAGTGTCTGGAATGACGGGGACAGGAAAGGTAGCAGAAAAAGAATTTCTTGAGACTTATAATATGGCCGTTATTCGGATTCCAACCAATCGTCCTAAGCAACGAATTGATTATCCCGATAATCTCTATGTGACTTTACCAGAGAAAGTTTATGCGTCTTTGGAATACATCAAAGAGTATCATGCTAAGGGGAATCCCTTACTCGTTTTTGTTGGATCGGTTGAAATGTCTCAACTTTATTCATCACTCTTGCTTCGTGAAGGGATTGCCCACAATGTTCTCAATGCCAATAATGCTGCGCGTGAGGCCCAAATTATCGCAGAATCAGGCCAGATGGGGGCCGTAACAGTTGCAACATCTATGGCAGGACGCGGTACCGATATCAAACTTGGTAAGGGAGTCGCTGAACTTGGTGGCTTGATTGTCATTGGAACAGAGCGGATGGAAAGTCAGCGGATCGACCTTCAAATCCGTGGCCGCTCTGGTCGTCAAGGAGATCCAGGTATGAGTAAGTTTTTTGTATCACTGGAAGATGATGTTATCAAGAAATTTGCTCCATCTTGGGTTCATAAGAAGTATAAAGATTATCAAGTTCAAGATATGACGCAACCAGAAATTCTCAAAGGTCGTAAGTATCGTAACCTGGTCGAAAGGGCTCAGCATGCCAGTGATAGTGCTGGACGTTCGGCACGCCGTCAGACTCTAGAATATGCTGAAAGTATGAATATTCAACGGGATATGATTTACAAGGAACGCAATCGTCTAATAGATGGTTCTCGTGACTTAGAAGATGTAGTTTTGGATATCATCGAGAGATATACAGAAGCGGTAGCGGCTGAACACTATGCCAGTCGTGAATTACTGTTTCACTTTATTGTTACCAATATCAGTTTCCATGTAAAGGAGATTCCAGATAATCTAGACCTATCTAATCAGAAACAAGTCCGCAACTTTATTCAACAAGTTGTGAATAGAGAACTCTCTGAAAAGAAGGAATTACTGGAGAAACACGACTTGTATGAACAGTTTTTACGACTCTCCATGCTCAAGGCTATTGATGACAATTGGGTTGAGCAGGTAGATTATCTTCAGCAATTAACAATGGCTATCGGTGGCCAGTCTGCTAGTCAGAAAAATCCAATTGTAGAGTACTATCAAGAGGCCTATGCAGGCTTTGAAACCATGAAAGAACAAATCCGTGCGGATATGGTGCGTAATCTCCTGATGGGCTTAGTTGAAGTCACTCCTAAGGGTGAGATTATGACTCATTTCCCATAAAAAGAGGAAAATATGACAATATACAATATAAATTTAGGACTTGGATGGGCTAGTAGCGGTGTTGAATACGCCCAAGCCTATCGTGCTGGTGTTTTTCGGAAATTAAATTTTCCTTCTAAGTTTATCTTTACAGATATGATTTTAGCCGATAACATTCAGCACTTAACAGCCAATATTGGTTTTGATGATGAACAAGTGATCTGGCTTTATAACCACTTTACAGACATTAAGATTGCACCGACTAGCGTGACAGTGGATGATGTTTTGGCTTATTTCGGTGGTGAAGAAAGTCACAGAGAAAAAAATGGCAAGGTTTTGCGTGTTTTCTTTTCTGATCAAGATAAGTTTGTCACCTGTTATTTGGTTGATGAGGACAAGGACTTGGTCCAGTATGTAGAGTATGTTTTTAAAGGAAATTTGATTCGAAAGGATTACTTTTCTTATACGCGTTATTGTAGCGAATATTTTGCTCCCAAGGACAATGTTGCGGTCCTATGCCAACGAACTTTTTACAATGAAGATGGGACTCCAGCCTATGATATCTTGATGAATCAAGGGAAGGAAGAAATTTATCGTTTTAAGGATAAGATTTTCTATGGGAAACCAGCTTTCATGCGTGCTTTTATGAAATCCTTGAATTTGAACAAGTCTGATTTGGTCATTCTGGATAGAGAGACAGGTATTGGACAGGTTGTGTTTGAGGAAGCACAAGTAGCGCATCTAGCGGTAGTCGTTCACGCGGAGCATTATAGTGAAAATGCTACAAATGAGGATTACATCCTTTGGAATAACTATTATGACTATCAGTTTACCAATGCAGATAAGGTTGACTTCTTTATAGTGTCTACTGATAGACAAAAGGAAGTTCTACAAGATCAATTTGCCAAATATACTCAGCATCAACCAAAGATTGTTACCATTCCTGTAGGCAGTATTGATTCCTTGACTGAGTCAAGTCAAGGACGTAAGCCATTTTCATTGATTACGGCTTCACGTCTTGCCAAAGAAAAACACATTGATTGGTTGGTCAAGGCGGTCATTGAAGCTCGTAAGGAAATTCCTGAATTAACCTTTGATATTTATGGTAGCGGTGGAGAGGATTCTCTGCTTAGAGACATTATTGCAAATCATCAGGCTGAGGATTATATCCAGCTCAAGGGGCATGCGGAACTTTCGCAGATTTATAGCCAGTATGAGATTTACTTGACGGCTTCAACCAGCGAAGGCTTTGGTTTGACCTTGATGGAAGCTATTGGTTCAGGCCTTCCTCTAATCGGTTTTGATGTGCCTTATGGCAATCAGACTTTTATAGAGGATGGGAAAAATGGTTATTTGATTCCAAGTTCATCTGACCATGTAGAAGACCAAATCAAGCAAGCTTACGCAGCTAAGATTTGTCAATTGTATCAAGAAAATCGTCTAGAGGGTATGCGTGCCCATTCTTATCGAATTGCAGAAGGTTTCTTAACCAAAGAAATTTTAGAAAAGTGGAAAAAAACAGTAGAGGAGGTGCTCCATGATTGAACTTTATGATCGTTATAGTCGGGAAAGTCGAGATTTACATGAAAGCCTAGTCGCTACTGGTCTTTCTCAACTTGGAGTGGTCATCGATGCAGATGGTTTTCTGCCTGATGGTCTGGTTTCTCCTTTTACCTATTATCTAGGCTATGAAAAGGGAAAACCTCTTTATTTTAACCAAGTTCCTGTTCCAGCTTTTTGGGAAATTTCAGGCAATAATCAGTCTGCTCGTATTGAAGATATGACGCAGGAGAGAGCTGTTATTCATTATACTGATGGAATGCAGGCTCGCTTGGTTAAACAGGTAGATTGGAAAGACTTGGAAGGTCGAGTCCGTCAGGTTGACCATTACAATCGTTTCGGAGCCTGTTTTGCTACAACGACCTATAGCGCAGATAGTGATCCGGTGATGACGGTTTACCAAGATGTCAATGGTCAGGAGGTGTTACTTGAAAACCATGTGACGGGTGATATCTTATTGACTTTGCCTGGTCAGTCCATGCGTTACTTTGCAAATAAGGTTGAATTTATTACATTCTTTTTGCAAGATTTAGGGCTAGATAAGCATCAGATTATTTTTAATACTCTAGCGACTCCTTTCTTGGTTTCTTTCCATCATCCAGATAAATCTGGCTCAGATGTTTTGGTTTGGCAGGAATCTCTCTATGATGCTATTCCAGGCAATATGCAGTTGATTTTGGAAAGTGATGATGTTCGTACTAAGAAAATCATCATTCCAAACAAAGCGACTTATGAACGTGCTTTAGAGTTGACTGAAGAGAAATACCATGATCAGTTTGTGCACTTGGGTTACCATTACCAGTTTAAACGCGATAATTTCCTAAGACGAGATGCCTTAATCTTGACCAATTCCGATCAGATTGAGCAAGTAGAAGCAATCGTAGAAGCCTTGCCTGATGTTACTTTCCGTATCGCAGCGGTGACAGAGATGTCTTCTAAGCTCTTAGACATGCTTCGCTATCCTAATGTGGTCCTTTATCAGAACGCTAGTCCACAGAAGATTCAGGATCTGTATCAACTGTCGGATATTTACTTGGATATAAACCACAGCAATGAGTTGTTGCAGGCGGTGCGTCAGGCCTTTGAGCACAATCTCTTGATTCTTGGATTTAATCAGACAGTGCACAATAGACTCTATATCGCTCCTGATCATCTATTTGAAAGTAGTGAAGTTTCTGCTTTGGTTGAGACCATTAAACTGGCCCTTTCAGATGTTGAGCAAATGCGTCAGGCACTTGGCAAACAAGGCCAACATGCCAACTATGTTGACTTGGTGCGATATAAGGAAACCATGCAAACCATTTTAGGAGGCTAACATGTCAGACGAAGATTTATTTTACAAAGACGTTGAAGGTCGTATGGAAGAGTTGAAACAAAAACCGATCAAGAAAGAAAAAGAAACCCGAGGGGAAAAGATTAGTAAGATTTTTTCACTCATCTTGGGTTTAATGATTCTGATTGGTTTACTCTTTACCTTGCTAGGGATTTTGAGGTAGGCCTATGACTGATATTCTGATTGTTTTAGCTATTATCCTCTCTCTTGCTTTGATTGTATTGGTAACCATACAACCTCGTCAAAATCAACTATTTTCCATGGATGCCACTAGTAATATTGGTAAACCAAGCTACTGGCAGAGCAATACCTTGGTCAAGGTTCTCACTTTATTGGTGAGTTTGGCCTTATTTGTTTTACTATTAACCTTTATGGTGATAACTTACAAATAAAAGAAAACTTCAGATATTCACCTTTTGTGGTTGGTCTGAAGTTTTCTTTTTTACTGTCCATATTTTTGGTAAAAGTCAACTTTTACTTGGATGAAGGTTTTGGCTTCACGTAGGAGTTGAAGAAGTGTGGCACGGGTTTCAAATTCTTCTCTTGTCTTGGGCAGGCTGCGATTACGGAAGACATCCAGATAGCGTTCGATTTCATCTAGTAAATCAGAAGCAGGATTGGTCTGGCTCAGTTGCCCTGCAATTTTTGAAAAGAGTTGGGCTAAAATCAGACTTTCACTGGCAGCTAGGTGACAGGTGTTGATTTGCTGGGCCATATTTCGCAGGATACGGCTTTGTCGCTGTCTCATCTCAAAATAGTGGATATGGTAGTCAGTCTGGTGAAAGAGGTGGTCTGAGTGATCCAAATAGACAAGTCTGAGGGCTTCTTCCAAAAGGGTGTCTAATTCTTCAACCAGTTGTGCTCGGTTGCGTCCATCCCCTCTGGATAAATAATATTTGAAGCGCTGGAGAATATCTTTTAACTTTTCTTCTACCAATGTGTGGTAGTGATGAATTTCCTCTTCTCGTGAAGGCATGTAGAGATTGACAAGCAAGGCAAATCCTGTACCGATAGCAAAGAGAAGGAATTCATTGACTAGAAGGTCTGGAGAGGTTGATTTTTGCACCAAGAGATGGCTAACCAAAACAGTGCTTGGTGTGATGCCAATTTCCCAGCCCATCTTGTAGGCTAGAGGCACATAGAGGGCTAGATAGAGGCCGAGGCTCCAGATATGAAATCCGCTCAAGTGAAAAGCCAGAACGCCAATAGCTAGAGCTAGGAGCATGGAAAAGAGGCGATTGCGGGCCAGTTTTAAGGTACTTCTACGAGTGTCGGATAGGCTCAAGAGAGCGATGATTCCAGCTGAAACTGCTGAGGAGAGATTGAGAAAATAAGCAAGAAGGCAGGCAAGACAGGTAGCTAAGATGAGCTTGGTCGTACGTTGGCTAATAGACATAAGGGTTTCCTAGTAAGTTAGAATAAAAGCGGAAAAGACAAGACCTGAGCAGGCTTGCCTTTATGAGTTATTTATTACGGGCTGCTGCGTATTCGGCAACGGCAGTAAAGAGGACATCTGTAGAAGAGTTGAGGGCTGTTTCGCATGAGTCCTGGATGACACCAATCACAAATCCAACACCGACAACTTGCATGGCAATATCATTAGAAATACCGAAAAGGCTACAAGCAACTGGGATAAGAAGGAGGGATCCTCCGGCAATACCAGAAGCACCACAGGCTGAGATTGCGGCAACTACACTGAGGACAAAGGCTGTGGCAAAGTCAACAGGGATGCCAAGAGTGTTAACTGCAGCAAGGGTTAGAACATTAATGGTAATCGCAGCCCCAGCCATGTTGATAGTAGAACCGAGTGGGATAGAAACAGAATAGGTATCTGGATCTAGTCCAAGGTCGTGGCAAAGTTTCATATTGACAGGGATATTAGCCGCAGAACTACGAGTGAAGAAGGCTGTCACACCGCTGACACGCAAACATTTCCAAACGAGGGGATAAGGATTTCTCTTCATAAAGAGGAAGGCTATTAGTGGATTGACTACCAGAGCGACAAAGAACATAGTTGTCACCAAGAGGGCAAGCAAGATTCCGTAGTTAGCTAGGCTTCCGATTCCCTTATCAGAGATGGTTTTGAAGACAAGACCAAGGATACCAAATGGAGCTAAGTTGATGATCCATTCGACAATCTTAGAAGTCACATCAGCCATGGTTTTCAGCAATTCTTTACTATTTTTGCTGGCCTCTCTCATAGCAATCCCGAAAACAACTGCCCAAGATAGGATACCGATGTAGTTGGCAGTAATAAGGGCATTGACTGGATTATCAACCAGTTTGAGCAAGAGGTTGCTGAGGACCTGGCCAATTCCATCTGGTGGTGTGATTTCTGTATTGGCACTATTCAAGGTAATCTCAACAGGGACAATAAAGCTTGCTAGGACAGCAACAAGTGCCGCTGCAAAGGTTCCTACCAAGTAAAGGAAGATAACCGTTTTCATGTTGCTATCTTGTCCCTTTTGATGTTGGGAAAGGGCGTTAGCAACGAGGGCAAAGACTAGAATAGGTGCGATGGCTTTTAGGCCACCAACAAAGAGATCTCCGAGTAGGCCAATTCCTGAAATGTTAGGAAGTGTCAGCCCTAGGGTTCCTCCAATAAGCATGCCAATCAAAATCCGTTTGATTAGGCTTGCCTTATTCCAAGCATGAATGAATTTTTTCATAACAATCTCCTTTGTTGTGTAATGTTTATGATTATAGTATAAATATGAGCTAAAATCAAGAATTTTCTGTCTATTTTGGCTATTATTTTTGAATATTTATGGAGATTCATCACTTGTGAAAGTATGGTATAATAAATGAAAGGAGTTTTCTATGAAAGAATTTATTCAAACCTACCTCAATAAGCTTGATATAACAACGATTATTGAGAATATCTTGACCAAGGTACTTTCTCTGTTATTTCTATTTTTGCTATTCTACATAGCTAAAAAACTGCTTCATACAATGGTGCAGAGAATTGTCAAACCTTCTCTAAAAATGTCTCGTCATGATGTCGGGCGCCAAAAAACCATCTCACGTTTATTAGAGAATGTGTTTAATTATACCCTTTATTTCTTTTTGCTTTATTGTATCTTGTCTATTTTGGGTTTGCCAGTTTCTAGTTTGCTTGCTGGAGCTGGGATTGCTGGGGTGGCTATTGGGATGGGAGCCCAAGGTTTTCTGTCTGATGTCATCAATGGCTTTTTCATCCTCTTTGAACGTCAACTGGATGTAGGAGATGAGGTTGTTCTGACAAATGGTCCTATTACTGTATCGGGCAAGGTGGTTAGTGTTGGCATTCGAACAACGCAACTCAGAGGAGAAGACCAGGTTCTACACTTCGTTCCCAATCGGAATATCACCGTTGTCAGCAATTTCTCTCGGACAGACCAGGCCTGAAATTTTAGCAGATTTATGGTATAATAGAAAGAGTTTTGTAAAGGAGAAAAGATGGTTTTAGAAAAGCAGTTGGGCAATGGTTGTACCTGGATTAACCTAGATTTGGACAAGTTGAAAAAACTAGAGGACCTTTCTGAAATCTACGGTTTGGACAAGGAAACCATTGAATACGCGCTGGATAGAAATGAGCGCGCTCACATGGATTATCACCGTGAAAATGGGACTGTGACCTTTATCTACAATGTCTTGAACTTGAAAAAGGATAAGGCATACTATGAAGCCTTTCCCATGACCTTTATCGTGGAACATCGTCGCCTGATTACCATTAGTAATACCAAGAACGCCTATGTCATTGAACAGATGACCCGTTATCTGGAGAGTCATGACATGCTTTCGATTTACAAGTTTCTCTTTGCCAGTCTGGAAATCATCTGCAATGCCTACTATCCTGTCATCGAGCAGATGGATAAGAGTAAAGACGAGGTCAATGGCCTCTTGCGGCAGCGGACGACTAAGAAAAACCTTTTTGCCCTTTCCGACTTGGAGACTGGTATGGTTTACCTCACTGCGGCTGCCAAGCAAAATCGCATGTTGCTGGAGCATATTCAAGGGCATGCCCTCTATCGCAGTTTTAACGAGATTGAGAGAGAACAGTTTGATGATGCCATGATTGAGGCTCATCAGCTGGTATCCATGACAGACTTGATTTCTCAAGTCCTCCAACAACTATCAGCATCTTACAACAACATCCTAAACAATAATCTGAATGATAATTTGACAACTCTTACCATCATTTCAGTCTTGCTAGCGGTTTTGGCAGTAGTGACAGGCTTTTTCGGAATGAATGTTCCCTTACCTTTAACAGATGAACCCCATGCTTGGCTCTACATCAGTTTGGCTAGTGCAGGTTTGTGGATTATCCTGTCATTGTTACTAAGGAAAATTGCGAAAAAAAGTTAAGAAAAGGAGCCAGAATGGCGATTGAAAACTATATGCCAGATTTTGCTGTAGAAGCAGTTTATGATCTGACAGTCCCAAGTCTGCAGGCGCAGGGAATCAAGGCTGTTTTGGTCGATTTGGACAATACCCTCATAGCTTGGAACAACCCTGATGGGACGCCGGAGATGAAACAATGGTTACATGACCTCCGTGATGCGGGTATTCGCATCATCGTGGTCTCAAACAACACCAAAAAACGAGTTCAACGAGCAGTTGAGAAATTTGGGATTGACTACGTTTATTGGGCCTTGAAGCCTTTCACATTTGGGATTGACCGTGCCATGAAGGAATTTCACTACGACAAAAATGAAGTGGTCATGGTCGGCGACCAGCTCATGACGGATATTCGAGCAGCCCACCGTGCAGGGATTCGCTCAATTTTAGTCAAACCCTTGGTACAACACGACTCAATCAAAACGCAGATTAACCGAGCTCGTGAGCGTCGTGTCATGAGAAAAATCACTGAAAAGTACGGACCGATTACATATAAAAAAGGAATTTAACTATGGAAGAAATTCTCTGTATTGGTTGTGGAGCAACCATTCAGACGACAGACAAGGCTGATCTTGGTTTTACTCCCCAGTCGGCACTTGAAAAAGGTTTGGAGACTGGTGAAGTCTATTGCCAACGCTGTTTCCGTCTCCGCCACTACAATGAAATCACAGATGTCCAGTTGACGGACGATGATTTCCTCAAGCTCTTGCACGAGGTGGGAGACAGTGATGCTTTAGTGGTAAATGTCATTGATATCTTTGACTTTAATGGCTCTGTCATTCCAGGCTTGCCACGCTTTGTATCGGGCAATGATGTCCTCTTGGTGGGAAATAAAAAAGATATCCTGCCTAAGTCAGTTAAGCCTGGTAAGATTAGCCAGTGGCTCATGGAACGTGCCCACGAAGAAGGGCTTCGTCCAGTCGATGTCGTCCTAACTTCAGCCCAAAACAAACATGCTATTAAGGAAGTCATAGACAAAATCGAGCACTACCGAAAGGGCCGTGATGTCTATGTGGTCGGTGTGACCAACGTTGGAAAATCAACTCTTATCAATGCCATTATCCAAGAAATTACGGGTGATCAGAATGTCATCACGACTTCACGCTTCCCAGGGACAACCTTGGATAAGATTGAGATTCCGCTTGATGACGGTTCTTATATCTACGATACACCGGGGATTATCCACCGCCACCAGATGGCCCACTACTTGACTGCCAAAAACCTCAAGTATGTCAGCCCTAAAAAGGAAATCAAACCTAAAACCTATCAGCTCAATCCTGAACAAACTCTGTTTTTAGGAGGTCTCGGACGCTTTGACTTCATTGCGGGCGAAAAGCAAGGTTTCACAGCTTTCTTTGACAATGAACTTAAACTCCACCGTACCAAGCTTGAAGGCGCTGATGCCTTTTATGATAAGCACCTTGGAACTCTTCTAACCCCACCAAATAGCAAGGAAAAAGAAGATTTTCCAAAATTGGTCCAACATGTATTTAACATTAAGGAAAAGACAGACCTAGTCATCTCAGGACTAGGCTGGATCCGTGTAACAGGAACTGCTAAAGTCGCCGTCTGGGCACCGGAAGGCGTCGCCGTCGTCACACGAAAAGCAATCATTTAAACACAGAAAGGAAAGGGTTATCTGAATTCGGGCGAGCAGGGAGAGCCTATAGAGAATACTTTTCGCCGTGGTGTCAGTTGGTACAAGTGATTGTACCAACTGCGGAAAATTTGAGACCTTAGGCTCAAATTTTAGTCATGAAAGTCCGAAGGACTTTGCTGACATCCGTCACCACTTCAGAAAAGTATAAAAAGAAACTCTTTTAAAGAAATTATGTCATTAACATCAAAACAACGTGCCTTCCTCAACAGCCAGGCACACACCCTCAAACCCATCATCCAAATCGGGAAAAATGGTCTCAACGACCAAATCAAAACCAGCGTTCGTCAAGCTCTTGACGCCCGCGAATTGATTAAGGTAACGCTCTTGCAAAACACAGATGAAAATATCCACGAAGTAGCTGAAATCTTGGAAGAAGAAATTGGTGTGGATACTGTCCAAAAAATCGGACGCATCTTGATTTTGTTTAAACAATCTAGCAAGAAAGAAAATCGCAAGATTTCTAAAAAAATCAAAGAAATCTAAAAACCTACTCCAAATAACTGTTTTTACAGAGAAATAAAGGAGACTAGCCTATGGCAATCGAACTATTAACTCCCTTTACCAAGGTAGAGTTGGAGCCAGAAATCAAGGAGAAAAAACGCAAACAAGTAGGGATTTTAGGAGGTAATTTTAATCCTGTTCACAATGCCCATCTCATTGTTGCGGATCAAGTGCGCCAGCAGTTGGGACTAGATCAAGTTCTGCTTATGCCTGAATACCAACCTCCTCATGTTGATAAAAAGGAAACCATTCCTGAACACCATCGTCTCAAGATGCTTGAGTTGGCGATTGAGGGGATTGAAGGTCTGGCCATTGAAACCATCGAGCTAGAGCGCAAGGGTATTTCTTACACCTACGACACCATGAAGCTTCTAACTGAGAAGAATCCAGATACAGATTATTACTTTATCATTGGTGCCGACATGGTGGACTATCTGCCTAAGTGGTACCGAATTGATGAACTGGTAGATATGGTTCAGTTTGTGGGAGTTCAGCGCCCACGCTACAAGGCAGGGACTTCCTATCCAGTTATCTGGGTGGATGTGCCTCTCATGGATATCTCGTCCAGCATGGTGCGTGACTTCCTTGCCCAAGGTCGGAAACCCAACTTTCTCCTGCCTCAGCCTGTGCTAGACTACATCGAGAAGGAGGGGTTCTACTGATGGCCTATCAAGACTATATCAACTGCTCTCGTGAGGCTTTGTTGGAAAAAATGGCAGAGCTTCTGCCTGAAAAACGCTTAACCCATTGCTTGGGTGTGGAGAGTGCAGCCATAGAACTGGCTCAGCGCTTTGGAGTAGATGCCGAGAAAGCAGGACTAGCAGGCCTTCTTCATGACTACGCTAAAAAACTGTCAGATCAGGAATTTTTAAACTTGATTGGCCGTTATCAGCTAGACTCTAACCTCAAAAACTGGGGCAATAATGTCTGGCATGGTATGGTTGGTATTTACAAGATTCAGGAAGATTTGGATTTGCATGATTCAGAAATCCTGCGAGCCATTGAAATCCATACAGTCGGGGCTGGTCAGATGACAGACTTAGACAAGGTCATCTATGTCGCAGACTATATAGAGCATAATCGTGCCTTTCCTGGAGTAGATGTGGCGCGTGAGATTGCAAGTCTATCGCTTAATAAGGCGGTGGCCTATGAAACAGCTCGAACCGTGGAGCATCTAGCTCATCAGGGATTCCCCATCTATCCCCAAACCCTTGAAACCTATAACGCCTTTGTGGACTATTTGAAAGAGGACTAAATGAAGACGGCTTTTATCATCATTGATGTACAAAATATTTTAGTGGAAACCTGTTTTCAGACAAATAGTCTATTGGAAAAAATTTCTTATTTACAAAACCAGGCTAGAAGTAAGAATATCGAAATTATCTATGTTCAACATATTGAGAATCCTGAAGCCCAAACATCAGAAGATTGGCAGTTATCTGCGCTTTTAAATCGAAAACCTGATGAAAAGGTCTTTCAGAAGAAGTATAATAGTATTTTCAAAGAAACTGGCTTAAAAGAATACTTGGATAAACAGGGGGTTGAAAAATTAGTTTTATGTGGCATGCAGACAGAATATTGTGTGGATACCTCTGTCAAGGTTGCCTTTGAATATGGCTATAAGCTGATTATTCCAGAAGGTGCTGTCACAACCTTTGATGGGGATGACATTCCAGCAGAAACGATAAATGAATTTTATGAGGACATTTGGGAGGATCGCTTTGCAGATGTCCTAGATTATAAAAATATTTTTTAAAAGAGGACTAAATGAACGAAAAAGAATTACTAGAACTAGTCGTGAAAGCGGCTGATGAGAAACGTGCGGAGGATATCCTCGCACTTGACGTTCAAGATTTGACTAGCGTGACGGATTACTTTGTTATTACTAGTTCAATGAATAGCCGTCAGTTGGACGCTATCGCTGATAACATCCGTGAAAAAGTAGCTGATGCAGGCTTTAAAGGCAGCCATATAGAAGGCGATGCAGCTGGAGGTTGGGTCTTACTAGACCTCGGCGCTGTCGTTGTGCATGTCTTTTCAGAAGAAATGCGTGCCCACTATAACCTAGAAAAGCTATGGCATGAGGCAAATTCAGTAGATATTTCAGAAGCTCTTGCTTAGAAGATGAACTCAGTTGTAGTCAACTGGGTTTTATTTGCTTATTTTAGAAAAATTGATAGAAAGGTAAAGGGCGAGTGGTGTTTGCCATTGACGCTCTTGGTATCATGATTATGGCAACTTATGAAACTTTTGCGGCTGTTTACGATGCGGTCATGGACGACAGTTTATACGATAGATGGACGGATTTTTCGCTTCGTCATTTGCCTAAGACCAAGGAGAGAAAGAAACTCTTGGAACTGGCTTGTGGGACAGGAATTCAATCTGTGCGCTTCTCTCAGGCTGGTTTTGATGTGACTGGTCTTGATTTGAGTGCGGATATGTTGAAGATTGCTGAGAAGAGAGCGGCTTCAGCCAAGCAAAAGATTGAATTTATTGAAGGCAATATGCTGGATTTGTCCAAGTCAGGTAAATATGACTTTGTTACTTGTTATTCGGACTCAATCTGCTACATGCAGGATGAGGTGGAAGTAGGGGATGTTTTTAAGGAAGTCTATAATGCCCTTAATGAAGATGGAGTTTTCATCTTTGATGTGCATTCGACCTACCAGACAGACGAAGTTTTTCCAGGCTATTCTTATCATGAAAATGCAGAAGATTTTGCAATGCTCTGGGATACCTACGAGGACGAAGCACCTCACTCCATCGTGCATGAGTTGACCTTTTTTATCAAGGAATCTGACGGTTCCTTTAGTCGCCACGATGAAGTGCATGAGGAGCGGACTTATGAGGTTCTGACCTATGATATTTTGCTGGAACAGGCTGGTTTCAAATCCTTCAAACTCTATGCAGACTTTGAAGACAAGGAGCCAACAGAAACCAGTACCCGTTGGTTTTTTGTAGCGCAGAAGTAGGAGGTTGATATGGTTCGATCAAAATATTCTTGGGAAGAAGTTTCGCAGTTTAATCGTATCCGTCAAAATGGAACGCTTTGGGAAAAAGATGGGCAATACTTTTATGTTCAGGAAGAAGGAACCGTATTTTCAGAGTTAGTTGTTTACGATATGTCTAAGGAACTTTTTGATATGTTAGTAAATGAAATAAAATCGGAGGATGATATCCGACATATGCTAATGTATGGAACATGGCCAACGACAGTTGCAGGATGCCATAGACCAACTATGTTGATAGCTTATCCTGAACTACAAAAGAATTATAGTAATGAACAACTAGCAGAAATCCTTCCAGTAGGAGAAAAACAATGGCTTAACTGGAGAGGGAGATTGCCTGAGTGGTATCGTAGATTTCGTCATTAGAAAGGGAGATCACTATGACCATCACAGGTATTATCGCGGAGTTTAATCCCTTTCATAATGGGCATAAGTACCTGCTAAATCAGGCTGAGGGACTGAAAATCGTTGCCATGTCAGGGAATTTCATGCAGCGTGGAGAGCCTGCTATCGTGGATAAGTGGACACGAGCCCAGATGGCGCTGGAAAATGGAGCGGATCTGGTAGTGGAATTGCCATTTTTAGTCAGTGTTCAGGCGGCGGATTTCTTCGGCCAAGGAGCTGTGGATATCTTGGCTAGGTTGGGCATTGATAGCCTTGCTTTTGGGACGGAGGAAGTTCTAGATTACCAGAAAATCGCTGACTTATACACAGAGCAGGGGGCTGAGATGGAGAAATTTGTGGAAAATCTGCCTGATTCTCTTTCCTATCCCCAGAAAACCCAGGCCATGTGGAAGGAATTTGCAGGTCTTGATTTTTCAGGAAATACACCCAACCATGTCCTTGCTCTTGCCTATGCCAAAGCGGTAGCAGGGCGAAATATCAAACTGCATCCGATTCAACGTCAGGGGGCAGGTTACCATTCTGTGGACAAGGATGTGGACTTTGCCTCAGCGACAGCTCTCCGTCAGCACCAGAAGGACCAAGATTTTTTAGAACGCTTTATGCCTTCTGTTACCCTCTTTGAGCAGGCCAGTAAGGTGAACTGGGAAGACTATTTTCTCTTGCTTCATTATCAAATCTTGTCAAATCCCGACCTAACCACCATCTATCAGGTCAATCAAGAAATAGCTGTGCGCATTAAAGAGGCTATTAAAACAGCCCAATCTCTGGAAGACTTGGTTGAGGCGGTTGCGACCAAACGTTACACCAAGGCGCGTGTCAGACGCCTCTTGACCTATATTTTGGTGCAAGCTAGAGAAAGTGACTTGCCAGAAGGGATTCATGTCCTTGGCTTTACTGAAAAAGGCAGACAACATCTCAAGTCTTTGAAAGGGCAGGTCAGTTTAGTCAGCCGAATTGGCAAAGAACCCTGGGATGCTATGACTCAAAAGGCTGACCAGATTTACCAACTGGGAAATCCAAGTATAGCAGATCAGAATTTTGGAAGAGTGCCGATTAGAATAGAAACAAACTAAGTCTGCTGAAAGGTGGACTTTTTGAGATTTTTTACGAATAAATAGATAGAAAAGAAAATCCTGTACAAGTTCCTGACAATTTCTTTCTTTTTGTGTATAATAGTGGAAAAGAGGTAAAACGAGGTATGGTTATGGAAGCAGTTCTTTACTCAACATTCCGAAATCATTTAAAAGACTACATGAAAAAGGTAAATGATGAATTTGAGCCTTTGACAGTGGTCAATAAAAATCCAAACGAGGACATTGTAGTTCTTTCAAAGAGCGAATGGGACAGTATTCAGGAAACACTGAGAATCGCTCAAAATAAGGAGTTATCAGACAAGGTTTTGCGAGGAATGGCTCAAGTCCGTGCTGGAAGTACTCAGGTCCATGTTATTGAGGAGTGAGAAATGCTGCTCAAGTTTACAGAAGATGCCTGGGCAGATTATTGCTACTGGCAAACTCAGGATAAGAAAACACTAAAAAGAATCAATAAACTAATCAAGGATATTCAACGTGATCCCTTTACAGGAATAGGAAAACCAGAGCCGCTCAAATATGATTACCAAGGAGCCTGGTCACGGCGTATTGACGCAGAAAATCGCTTGATTTATATGATGGATGAAGATAGCGTGGCTTTCTTGTCTTTCAAAGATCATTACTAAGTCTACTGTAAAGTAGGCTTTTTCTAAAATTTTTACTAAACTATGACTTCTAAGAAATAGAGATTGCGCTAATAAATTTTATGTAATTAAATTCCGAATTCCCCAAAACATATTCTATTTTAGGTTTGTGGAAATCATTTTTTTATGGTAGAATGTAAAAGAATGTATGTCATTCGGAATAACAATAAAATGAGGTAAAAACATGGAGATCATGTCGCTTGCGATTGCTGTTTTTGCCGTCATCATTGGTTTAGTCATTGGATATGTCAGCATCTCAGCTAAGATGAAATCATCTCAGGAAGCTGCAGAGTTGATGCTTTTAAATGCTGAACAAGAAGCAACTAATTTACGTGGACAAGCTGAGCGTGAAGCGGATTTACTTGTTAATGAAGCCAAGCGTGAAAGCAAGTCTCTTAAAAAAGAAGCACTATTGGAGGCCAAAGAAGAAGCCAGAAAATACCGTGAAGAAGTGGACGCTGAATTCAAATCAGAACGTCAGGAACTCAAACAAATCGAAAGTCGTTTGACAGAGAGAGCTACTAGCCTTGACCGTAAGGACGACAATTTGACGAGTAAAGAACAAACACTTGAACAAAAAGAACAAAGTATTTCTGATAGAGCGAAAAACCTTGATGCGCGTGAAGAGCAATTAGAGGAAGTCGAAAGACAAAAAGAAGCAGAACTAGAGCGTATTGGTGCCCTGTCTCAGGCAGAAGCACGAGATATTATCTTGGCACAGACAGAGGAAAACTTGACCAAGGAGATTGCCAGTCGTATTCGTGAGGCTGAGCAAGAGGTCAAGGAACGTTCTGATAAAATGGCCAAGGACATTCTGGTTCAAGCTATGCAACGTATTGCTGGTGAATATGTAGCGGAGTCAACAAACTCAACAGTTCATCTGCCAGATGATACTATGAAAGGACGCATTATTGGTCGTGAAGGTCGCAACATTCGTACCTTTGAAAGTTTGACAGGGGTTGATGTCATTATCGACGATACACCAGAAGTGGTGACCTTGTCAGGTTTTGACCCAATCCGTCGTGAGATTGCCCGTATGACTATGGAAATGTTGCTCAAGGATGGTCGTATCCACCCAGCTCGTATCGAAGAGTTGGTTGAGAAAAACCGTCAAGAGATTGACAATAAGATTCGTGAATACGGTGAGGCTGCTGCCTATGAAATTGGGGCACCAAACCTTCATCCAGACTTGATGAAAATCATGGGTCGCTTGCAGTTCCGTACTTCATATGGACAAAATGTCTTACGTCATTCGATTGAGGTTGCTAAGTTAGCTGGTATCATGGCGAGCGAACTTGGTGAAAATGCGGCTCTTGCTCGTCGTGCAGGGTTCCTTCACGATATCGGAAAAGCCATTGACCGTGAGGTTGAAGGTAGCCACGTTGAAATCGGTATGGAATTGGCTCGTAAGTACAAGGAACATCCAGTTGTGGTGAATACAATTGCTAGCCACCACGGTGATGTCGAAGCCGAAAGCGTCATTGCAGTGATTGTTGCTGCAGCAGACGCCTTGAGCGCTGCCCGTCCGGGTGCTCGTAGTGAGTCTCTTGAAAGCTACATCAAGCGTCTCCATGATTTGGAAGAAATTGCTAACGGCTTTGAAGGGGTACAAAATAGCTTTGCCCTTCAAGCAGGACGTGAAATCCGTATCATGGTCAATCCAGGACAAATCAAGGACGACAAAGTCACAATCTTGGCTCACAAAGTTCGTGAGAAAATTGAAAACAATCTCGATTACCCAGGAAATATCAAGGTAACCGTGATTCGCGAGCTTCGTGCAGTAGATTATGCCAAATAAATAAGAAAGAGCAGTTGAAAAATTACTGCTTTTTTGTTACACTAGATAGAAAGACTGTAAAGGATAATCTGGCTTTTTGCCGTTATTCTAGAGAAATGTTATTTCACAGACTGACTAAAAGGAGACACAATGGTAGACCGAGGCTTACTAATCGTTTTTTCTGGTCCTTCAGGGGTTGGAAAAGGAACGGTTAGAAGAGAGATTTTTGAGAGTTCTGAAAATCAATTTCAATATTCTGTATCTATGACGACACGCGCACAACGTCCTGGAGAAGTGGACGGTGTTGATTATTTCTTCCGTACTCGGGAAGAGTTTGAAGAGCTGATTCGTCAAGGTCAGATGTTGGAATACGCAGAATATGTCGGCAACTACTATGGAACTCCTCTGACCTACGTCAATGAAACCTTGGACAAGGGAATCGATGTTTTCCTTGAAATTGAAGTTCAGGGTGCTCTTCAGGTTAAGAAAAAGGTTCCAGATGCTGTCTTTATCTTCCTGACACCACCAGATTTGGATGAATTGCAAGATCGTTTGGTAGGTCGTGGAACAGACAGTGCAGAAGTGATTGCCCAACGAATCGAAAAAGCCAAGGAAGAAATTGCTCTCATGCGTGAGTATGATTATGCGATTGTCAACGATCAGGTGCCCCTAGCTGCTGAGCGTGTCAAACGTGTTATCGAAGCAGAGCACTTCCGTGTGGATCGTGTCATTGGTCACTATCAGGAGATGTTACCAAAATCTCCAACTAGCCGATAAAATTTAGAAAATAGGTACAAGCAAATGATGTTAAAACCCTCTATTGATACCTTGCTCGACAAGGTTCCATCAAAATATTCACTCGTAATCTTGGAAGCAAAACGTGCCCACGAATTGGAAGCAGGTGCGCCAGCAACTCAAGGTTTCAAGTCTGAAAAATCAACTCTTCGCGCTTTAGAAGAAATCGAATCAGGGAACGTTACAATTCACCCAGATCCAGAAGGTAAACGTGAAGCAGTGCGTCGCCGTATCGAAGAAGAAAAACGTCGCAAAGAAGAAGAAGAAAAGAAAATCAAAGAGCAAATCGCTAAAGAAAAAGAAGATGGTGAAAAAATTTAAGGTTGGGGGGACTCAATCTTATTTTTTCTATTGCAAGAATGTACTGACAAGGAGGAGGTGAGAAGATGACTATAGCTAAGATTATCGTAGATGTGCCCTTGATGCAGACAGACCAGCCTTATAGTTACAGGATTCCTGAGGAATTTCTGGGAATGCTGGAAGTTGGGATGCGGGTTCATGTGCCCTTTGGTAAGGGGAATCGCCTGATTCAAGGGATTGTTCTTGGTTTGGAGTCCCAACCAGATGAAGAAGAGGCTAATCATGATTTAAAAGATATTGCGGAGGTGCTGGATTTTTCTCCTGTTCTCACGCAAGAACAACTCTGGCTTGCTGAGGAGTTACGCAAGTCCGTCTTCTCCTATAAAATCTCCATCCTCAAGGCTATGCTACCAGGATTTCTGAACTCCAGCTATGACAAGATTCTCTATCCTCTTGCAGGTCTGAGTCAGGAAGACCGAGAGCGCTTGTTTGGTTCAGAGGATTCGCTTGCATTTTCTTCTCTGGATTTAGCTAAGCAAGCTGAAATGATGCGTTTGACTAGAAAAGGCCTGCTTGGTCTAGAATATCAGGCAATTGATCAAAAGAAGGTCAAGACCCAGTCTTGGTATGAGGTTGACCTTGCTCAATTAGAAAGTGTAGAGATTTCTACGCGTGCTAAGAAAAAGTTGGAATTGAGAGATTATTTGCTGTCTCATCCAGAGAGTGCTTCTTTGGCTAGTTTGTTAGAGTCCTACTCGCGGGAGCAAGTCAACTTCTTTGTGGAACAAGGTGCTGTGACCATAGTCCAAAAGGAAGTTCAACGCTCGGCTGCTTATTTTGAAGGGATTGAAGCAAGTCAGCCTTTGGAATTGAATCCAGAGCAAAGACAGGCGCGTGATGCGGTTGTCAGTGCGATTGGCAGTCATCAGGCTCCCTTCCTCCTTCAAGGGATTACAGGAAGTGGGAAGACAGAAGTTTACTTGCAGATTATCCAAGGAGCTTTGGATAAGGGCAAGACAGCTATTTTGCTGGTTCCTGAGATTTCCTTGACTCCACAGATGACGGAGCGTTTTATCGCTCGTTTTGGGGACAAGGTGGCCATTCTTCATTCAGGCCTTTCCAATGGTGAAAAGTATGATGAATGGCGCAAGGTGGAGCGTGGCGATGCCCAAGTTGTTGTTGGCGCCAGATCGGCCATCTTTGCTCCGCTGAAAAATCTGGGTGTCATGATTATCGATGAAGAGCATGAAGCGACTTATAAGCAGGACAGCAATCCTCGTTACCATGCCAGAGAGGTAGCTATTTTACGGGCTCAGTATAATCAAGCAGCTCTGGTACTTGGTTCAGCAACTCCTAGTCTGGAAAGCCGTGCGAGGGCTGGAAAAGGCGTCTATCAACATTTGCGTTTGACCAAACGTGCCAATCCTCTAGCCACTATTCCCGAGGTTCAAGTGATTGATTTTCGGGACTATATCGGACAAAATGAGACGTCAAACATTACTCCTCCTTTGCTAGAAGCCATCCAAGACCGTCTGGCTAAAAAAGAGCAGGTGGTTCTCATGCTCAATCGTCGTGGTTATTCTAGCTTTGTTATGTGTCGGGAGTGTGGGACGGTGGATACTTGTCCTAACTGTGACATTTCCTTGACCTTGCACATGGATACCAAGACCATGAACTGTCATTATTGTGGTTTTTCAAAGGATATTCCTCAGGTCTGTCCTAACTGTAAGAGTCGCAGCATTCGTTACTATGGGACGGGAACACAGAAGGCTTATGACGAGCTGGCAGAACTCTTTCCCCAGGCCCGTATTTTGCGGATGGATGTGGATACGACTCGTAAGAAAGGAAGTCATCAAGCTCTACTTGACCAGTTTGGACGTGGGGAAGCGGATATCTTGCTAGGTACTCAGATGATTGCCAAGGGTTTGGATTTTCCCAATGTGACCCTAGTCGGAGTTCTCAATGCGGATACAGCTTTAAATCTGCCTGATTTCCGTTCTTCTGAAAGAACTTTCCAGCTCTTGACTCAGGTGGCAGGCCGGGCAGGTCGTGCTGAAAAAGCTGGGCAGGTCTTGATTCAGTCTTACAATCCTCAGCACTACGCTATTCGATTTGCCAAGGATCAGGATTACGAAGGATTTTATGCCTATGAAATGGGAATCAGACGACAACTTGGTTATCCACCTTACTATTTCACGATTGGTATTACCCTTTCTCACAAGAAAGAAGAAGAGGTGGTCAAACGTGCCTATGAAGTCATGAACATTTTGCAGTCAGGCTTGTCAGAGACCAGTAACATTCTTGGGCCAACGCCCAAACCCATTGCCCGCACCCACAACCTTTATCATTATCAGATTTTAATTAAATATCGTTTAGAAGATGAGCTGGGGCCGACCCTCAACCAAGTTTTGGCCTTGACTCAAGAACGGGAAAATAGTGAGCTCCGTCTCAGCATTGACCATGAGCCACAGCAATTTTTATAAGAAGGAGAAGATATGACAAAATTAATCTTTATGGGGACCCCCGATTTTTCAGCAACAGTCTTAAAAGGACTTTTGACAGATGACCGTTATGAAATTCTAGCTGTTGTAACCCAGCCAGACCGTGCTGTTGGTCGTAAAAAAGTTATCCAAGAAACCCCAGTCAAGCAGGCTGCCAAGGAGGCAGGTCTTCCTATCTACCAACCTGAAAAATTATCTGGAAGTCCAGAGATGGAAGCTATTATGAATTTAGGAGCAGATGGAATTGTGACTGCTGCTTTTGGGCAGTTTCTCCCGAGTAAACTCCTTGATAGCATGGATTTTGCGGTCAATGTTCACGCCTCCCTTCTTCCTAAACACCGTGGTGGTGCACCTATCCATTATGCCTTGATTCAAGGGGATGATGAAGCTGGTGTGACCATTATGGAGATGGTCAAGGAAATGGATGCAGGAGATATGATTTCCCGTCGCAGTATTCCTATCACAGATGAGGACAATGTCGGTACCTTGTTTGAAAAATTGGCGCTAGTTGGTCGTGATTTGCTTTTGGACACTTTGCCTGCCTATATTGCTGGTGAAATCAAACCTGAACCGCAGGATCCAAGTCAGGTTACCTTCTCTCCAAATATCCAGCCAGAGGAAGAAAAGTTAGATTGGACTAAAAGCAATCGTCAACTTTTCAATCAGATCCGTGGAATGAACCCCTGGCCTGTTGCCCATACTTTCCTTAAGGGCGATCGCTTTAAGATTTATGAAGCCCTAGCAGTAGAAGGTCAGGGAAATCCAGGGGAGATTCTCTCTATCGGCAAGAAAGAATTGATTGTCGCAACGGCTCAAGGAGCTCTTTCCCTCAAACAAGTGCAGCCAGCTGGTAAGCCTAAGATGGACATTGCTTCCTTCCTCAATGGAGTTGGACGTACATTGACTGTAGGAGAACGATTTGGTGACTAAAGTAGAAACGGCAAGAAGTTTAGCCCTAGTAGTATTAGAGGATGTCTTTATCAATCAAGCCTACTCAAACATCGCTTTAAATAAGAATCTTAAGGGAAGTCAACTTTCGGCAACAGACAAGGGCTTGGTAACCGAGCTGGTCTATGGAACGGTAGCCCGAAAACTGAATCTAGAATGGTACTTATCCCACTTTATCGAAGACAGAGACCAGTTAGACAGTTGGCTTTATGTTCTGCTTCTCATGAGTGCCTACCAACTCCGCTATCTGGACAAGATTCCAGACCATGCTGTGGTCAATGAAGCAGTAGAATTGGCCAAAGTCCGTAAAAAAGGCAGTGAAAAATTGGTCAACGCTGTCCTTCGCCGTATCTTGCGTGAAGGATGGCCAGATATCACCAGCATCAAACGAAAAAATAAGCGTGACTCCATTGCATATTCCCTTCCGGTTTGGCTAGTTGCCAAGCTCAAGGAAGAATACGGAGAGGAGCGAGCGCAAGCTATTTTTGAAAGTCTCTTGGTGCGCAACCAGGCCAGCATTCGTGTAACAGATTTAAGACGAAAAGAGGAAATCCAAGCCTTGTTGGAGGCCAGTGCTTCATCCTTGTCTCCTTCTGGTCTGGTTAAGGAGCAGGGGCATTTTGCAGGCCATGATTTGTTTGCGGATGGATCTATTACTATCCAAGACGAGTCCAGTCAGCTTGTTGCTCCGACGCTTGATTTACAAGGTGATGAGCAGGTTCTAGATGCCTGTGCTGCTCCGGGTGGAAAAACAGCCCATATAGCTTCTTACCTGACGACAGGTCAGGTTACTGCTCTGGATTTGTACGACCACAAGTTGGACTTAATTCAAGAAAATGCAGAGCGTTTAGGTGTGGCAAACCGTGTCCAAACCCAAAAATTGGACGCCAGAAAGGTTCATGAGTTTTTTAGTAAGGATTCTTTTGACAAGATTTTGGTAGATGCCCCTTGTTCTGGGATTGGACTTTTAAGACGAAAACCAGACATAAAATACAATAAAGAAACGGCAGATTTCGCGTCCTTACAGGAAATTCAGCTAGAAATATTAGGTAGTGTTTGTCAAACACTACGCAAAGGTGGTATAATAACTTATAGTACCTGTACTATTGTCTCAGAGGAGAACTTTCAAGTCGTTCAGGCATTTTTAGAAAGTCATCCCGACTTTGAGCAGGTAAAACTAGAACATGAATGTAAGGATATCATGAAAGATGGTTGTATTCTCATTACACCTGAATTGTATGGAAGTGATGGATTTTTCATCAGCCAATTTCGCAAGATATCGAATTAGGAAGGAACTGACATATGGAAATTTCAATATTAACGGATGTTGGTCAAAAACGAACAAATAACCAAGACTATGTCAACCACTACGTCAACAGAGCAGGTCGTACTATGATTATCTTAGCTGACGGGATGGGAGGACACCGTGCAGGAAATATCGCGAGTGAAATGGCGGTTACAGATTTAGGTATCGCTTGGGTAGATACCCAAATTGATACCATCAACGAGGTGCGTGAATGGTTTGCTAACAACCTTGAGATGGAAAATAAAAAGATTAACCAATTGGGGCAAGATGAAGCCTATAAAGGGATGGGAACAACTCTTGAGGCTGTAGCCATTATTGACAATCAGGCTATTTATGCCCACGTTGGGGATTCTCGTATCGGTTTAATTCGTGGAGAAGAATACCACCAGTTAACGAGCGACCATTCCTTGGTCAATGAATTGCTCAAGGCTGGCCAATTAACACCGGAAGAAGCGGCTAGCCACCCACAGAAAAATATTATTACCCAGTCAATCGGTCAAAAAGATGAAATTCAGCCTGATTTTGGAATGATTACTCTTGAGCCAGGAGACTATCTCCTACTTAATAGTGATGGATTAACAAATATGATTTCAGGAAGTGAAATCTATGATATTGTAACCAGCGATATTCCTTTGGCAGATAAGGCAGCAACCTTGATCCGTTTTGCCAACAATGCTGGTGGATTGGACAATATCACAGTTGCCCTTATTGCTATTAATGAGGAGGCAACAGAATGATCCAAATCGGCAAGATTTTTGCCGGGCGGTATCGAATTATCAAACAAATTGGTCGAGGAGGCATGGCAGATGTCTATTTGGCCAAGGATTTGATTTTGGACGGTGAAGAAGTGGCAGTGAAAGTCCTGAGGACCAACTACCAGACAGACCCGATTGCTGTGGCACGTTTCCAGCGAGAAGCAAGAGCCATGGCGGATCTGGACCATCCTCATATCGTTCGGATTACAGATATCGGTGAAGAAGAGGGACAACAGTATCTCGCGATGGAATATGTTGCTGGATTAGACCTCAAACGCTATATCAAGGAACATCACCCTCTTTCAAATGAAGAAGCGATTCGAATCATGGGACAAATCCTCTTGGCTATGCGCTTAGCCCATACTCGAGGAATTGTTCATAGAGATTTAAAACCGCAAAATATCCTTTTGACACCAGATGGGACTGCTAAGGTTACAGACTTTGGGATCGCAGTAGCCTTTGCTGAGACGAGTTTGACTCAGACCAACTCTATGCTGGGTTCGGTTCATTATTTATCGCCAGAGCAGGCGCGTGGTTCTAAAGCAACTGTACAGAGTGATATCTATGCTATGGGGATTATCTTCTATGAGATGCTGACAGGTCATATTCCTTACGATGGGGATAGTGCGGTGACCATCGCCCTCCAGCATTTCCAGAAGCCATTGCCATCGGTTATAGCTGAAAATCCATCTGTGCCTCAGGCTTTGGAGAATGTTGTTATCAAGGCAACTGCCAAGAAATTGACAGATCGCTACAAATCAGTCGCTGAAATGTATGTGGATTTGTCTAGTAGTTTGTCTTATAATCGTCGTAATGAACCAAAGCTAGTCTTTGACGATGCGACTAAGACGGATACCAAGACTCTTCCTAAAGTTCCACAAAGTACCTTGACTTCTATTCCTAAAGCTCCGGTACAAGAGGGAAGACCTCAACCTAAGCCCCAGCCTCATCAGACAGAAAAAACGGTACCTAGTCCAAAGCCAACCAAACGCCGTCGCATGAAAGCACGTTATCCAATTTTATTTGCGACCTTCTTGTTGGTTGTGGCATCCTTAGTATGGATTTTATATAGAACGCCTGCTACCATTGCCGTTCCAAAGGTGGCAGGTCAGACGGTTGCTGAGGCTAAAGAAGCGCTTAAGAAAGCCAATTTTGAGGTTGGTGAAGAAAAAACAGAGGCTAGTGATAAGGTTGAAGAAGGTCGTGTTATTCGTACCGATCCTGACGCTGGTACGACACGCAAAGAAGGAACAAAAATTAATTTGATTGTGTCTTCTGGTCAGCAATCCTTCCAACTTGGAAATTATCTTGGACGAAAATCTAGTGATGTAGTGGCAGAATTGAAAGGCAAGAAGGTTCCAGAAAATCTAATTAAGATTGAGGAAGAAGAATCCAACGAAATCGAAGCCGGCACAATCATGAAACAAAGTTTACCGGAGGGAACAACCTACGATCTTAGCAAGGCAACTCAAATAGTTTTGACAGTTGCTAAAAAAGTAAATTCGATTTCAATGCCAAGATATATTGGTTCAACTCGAGAATTTGCAGTTAATAATCTTACAGAGATATATGGAGTTAAAAAAGCTAATATCGAAGTTGTAGAAGTGTCTACTGCTCCTGAAGGAACAGCTGAGGAGACTGTTGTAGAGCAAAGTCCAAAACCGGGTGGAAAAATTGATTTAGCCAGCACACGTATTAAAATTTCGATTTATAAACCCAAAACACCACCATCAAGTTCCTCTTCAACGTCAGTTCAACGTGGTAACCAAGGTTCACCTACTACTCCAAATCAAGGGAATCAACAAGGTGGTCAGCAAGGAAATCAACAAGGAACGGTTCCTACTCCGACTCAACCAAATAGTGAAGGAAACCACGAAAATTCTCGTGATTAAACGAATCTTTGTCATGATTTCATGGCAAAGATTTTTTTTGACTCCAGATTTGTGATAGAATAGAAGGAGTTGATAAAAGGAGGAACGCATGGAAGAATCAAGAGAATTAAATGCCGTCATCGATGTGATTATGTTAGCTGGAACCATTCTTCTCAAAAGTGGCTCAGAGATTCATCGTGTAGAAGATACCATGATCCGAATTGCGCATTCGCAGGGGATTGTGGATTGCAATGTTCTTGCCATGCCTGCCGCTATCTTTTTCTCTATTGAAAATACCAATATTTCGCGTATGAAGCGCGTGACCTCCTCTTCTTATAACATCGAAAAAGTCTGCGATGTCAACCAGATTTCTCGTCAGTTGGTAGGTGGAAAGCTTGATTTAGAGACAGCCTTCAAGCAATTGACGGACTTGCAAGCCCAGCCCCTTCCTTATACTAAGTTGCAGGTAACTTTGGCTGCGACCTTTAGTGCTCCTTTCTTTTCAATTATGTTTAGTGGAAATATCTACGACGCACTTGGGGCAGGAGTGGCTACCTTATTTGGTTTTGCCTTTTCCCTCTATGTGGAGAAGTTTATCCGAATTCCCTTTGTGACAGCCTTTGCTGGAGCCTTTGTCTTTGGGATGATAGCCCAGTTTTGGGCTCGCTACACAGGTTTTCCCTCAACAGCAGATTTGATTATAGCTGGTGCGGTCATGCCGTTTGTACCAGGAATTGCCTTGACTAATGCGGTCCGTGATATTATGACCAACCACATAAACTCTGGTATGAGTAAGATGTTTGAATCCCTACTCATTACCCTTGCTTTAGGGGCGGGAACTTCTGTCGCCTTGGTATTGATGAATTAATATGACACTAACAACCTTTTTATTACAAGCAGTAGCAAGTCTTCTTGCTATTATCACTTTTTTAATCGTACTCAATGTTCAACGTTCTATGCTCTTGCCTGGAGGAATTTTGGGCATGGCTGTCTGGCTAATCTATCTCTTGCTCAAGGAACCAACCAATGTCATTGTAGCCACCTTCATTGCGGCCATTATTGGTTCTTGTGTCAGCCAGATTTTGAGTATTCTTTATAAGACCCCTGCTGTGGTCTTTATCTTAGCCATCTTGGCACCTCTGGTTCCGGGTTATCTTTCCTATCGGACAACTGCCTTTTTTGTGACAGGGGATTACAATCATGCCATTGCTAGTGCTACCTTGGTTGTCATGTTGGCTCTGGTAATCTCTATTGGAATGGCTAGTGGAACAGTAATTCTCAGATTTTATTCCTACTTAAGAAAACAGCGTAAAAGTTAGAATAATAAGAGACTTGATTTGGTGAATCAAGTCTTTTTTCTCTCTTTTACTGCTATTTGTGATAAAATAGTATAGAACGATTTTTTACAATGAATGATAAAACAGAGGTAAATATGACAATCGGTATTGATAAGATTGGTTTTGCGACCAGTCAATATGTCTTGAAATTACAAGACTTAGCAGAAGCGAGGGGAATTGACCCTGAAAAATTAAGCAAAGGACTCTTGCTCAAGGAATTGAGTATTGCACCCCTAACTGAGGATATTGTGACCTTGGCGGCGAGTGCAAGTGACTCTATTTTAACTGAGCAAGAAAGACAAGAAATTGATATGGTTATTGTGGCTACCGAGTCAGGAATTGACCAGAGTAAAGCTGCGGCCGTCTTTGTGCATGGTTTGCTGGGCATCCAGCCCTTTGCTCGTAGTTTCGAGATTAAAGAAGCTTGCTATGGAGCGACAGCTGCCCTTCATTATGCCAAATTGCATGTGGAAAATTCTCCAGAGTCCAAAGTCTTAGTCATCGCTAGTGACATTGCCAAGTACGGTATTGAAACTCCAGGAGAACCAACTCAGGGTGCTGGAAGTGTGGCTATGTTGATTACACAAAATCCACGTATTATGGCCTTTAATAATGACAATGTAGCTCAAACCCGTGATATCATGGATTTCTGGCGACCAAATTACTCGACAACTCCGTATGTAAATGGTGTTTATTCTACCCAACAATACTTGGATAGTTTGAAAACGACTTGGCTTGAATACCAAAAACGCTACCAGCTTACTTTGGATGATTTTGCGGCTGTTTGCTTCCACTTGCCTTACCCTAAATTAGCGCTAAAAGGCTTGAAAAAAATCATGGATAAGAGCCTGTCTCAAGAGAAAAAAGACCTCTTGCAAAAGCATTTTGACCAGTCTATTCTCTACAGTCAAAAGGTGGGGAATATCTACACAGGATCTCTCTTCCTCGGACTCTTGTCTCTATTGGAAAATACAGATAGCTTGAAGGCTGGGGATAAAATTGCCCTTTATAGTTACGGAAGTGGGGCTGTAGCTGAGTTCTTCAGTGGTGAATTGGTTGAAGGATATGAAGCTTATCTGGATAAAGACCGCTTGAACAAACTTGACCAACGAACTGCCTTATCCGTTGCAGACTATGAAAAGGTCTTCTTTGAGGAAGTAGACTTGGATGAAACAAACTCTGCCCAGTTTGCTGGCTATGAAAATCAAGATTTTGCCTTGGTTGAAATTGTGGACCACCAACGCCGTTATAGCAAGGTTGAAAAATAATGAAGATAAGTTGGAATGGATTTTCTAAAAAATCATACCAAGAGCGCCTCGAGCTGTTAAAAGCTCAGGCGCTCCTTAGTCCTGAGAGACAAGAGAGTTTGGAGCAGGATGAACAGATGAGTGTGACTGTGGCAGACCAGCTGAGTGAGAATGTAGTGGGAACTTTTTCTCTGCCTTATTCGCTGGTCCCAGAGGTTCTCGTTAACGGTCAGGAACACACAGTTCCCTATGTGACAGAAGAACCGTCCGTGGTTGCTGCGGCCAGCTATGCAAGTAAAATCATCAAGCGTACAGGAGGTTTTACCGCACAAGTCCATGAGCGTCAGATGATTGGGCAGGTGGCCCTTTATCAAGTTGCTGAACCAGATTTTGCCCAAGAGAAGATTGCCAGCAAGAAAGCAGAACTCTTGGAACTTGCCAATCAAGCTTATCCTTCCATTGTTAAACGCGGGGGTGGGGCGCGTGATTTGCATGTCGAGCAGATTAAAGGTGAAACAGACTTTCTCGTTATTTATCTCCATGTCGATACCCAAGAAGCCATGGGAGCTAATATGCTCAATACCATGCTGGAAGCCTTGAAACCAGTCTTAGAAGAACTCTGTCAGGGACAGAGTCTCATGGGAATCCTGTCCAACTACGCGACCGATTCTCTAGTGACAGCCAGCTGTCGCATCGCCTTTCGCTATTTGAGTCGCCAAAAGGATCAAGGACGAGAAATTGCGGAGAAGATAGCTTTAGCTAACCAGTTTGCGCAGGCTGATCCTTACCGAGCTGCTACTCACAATAAAGGGATTTTTAACGGCATTGATGCCATTTTGATTGCTACTGGTAATGATTGGCGTGCCATTGAAGCTGGAGCTCATGCTTTTGCCAGTCGAGATGGACGCTACCAAGGTCTTAGTCAATGGACGCTGGACCTTGAAAGAGAAGAATTGGTCGGTCGGATGACCTTGCCCATGCCTGTAGCGACCAAGGGTGGTTCTATCGGCCTCAACCCTCGTGTGGCCCTTAGTCACGAACTACTGGGAAATCCTTCTGCCAAAGAATTAGCTCAGATTATTGTTTCTATCGGGCTAGCCCAAAATTTTGCGGCACTGAAAGCTTTGGTAAGTACAGGAATCCAGCAAGGACACATGAAATTGCAGGCCAAATCCTTGGCTCTCCTTGCAGGTGCTAGTGAATCCGAGGTAGCTCCCCTAGTTGAGCGCCTCATTGCTGATAAAACATTTAACCTAGAGACAGCCCAGCGTTATCTAGAAAACCTAAGATCATAAAAAAACTCAGACGAATTGGTCTGAGTTTTCTTGTACTTAAATACTTTTTCCAGGTAATAGAGTAACTGGTAAGAAGTAGCCTGTTGTTGCGACTTCCTTGCCTTCAATCTTTTGCAAGAGAAGATCAACAGTGAGGCAGGCAATTTCTTCCAAAGGTTGCTTAATAGTAGCCAGTTGAGGGTAGTAATTCTCGATAAAGTAGGTCCCATCATAGCCAATGACCTTGAGATCTTCTGGGACAGAAATGCCCAGTTCTTGAGCGATTTTAATGACCAGAATAGCAGTCAAATCATCCGAAGCAAAGATGGCATCTGGTTTTTGACGAGTCAAGATATTCTTGATTTCCATTTCTTTTCTGACGGGCGAAAAGTCACTGGAAACATTGATAATAGGAGCTTTTGGGAGTACAGATGCAAAACCAGCGTGGCGTAGTCCAGTTGGAGAATTTGAATTGTCATTCCCTGTAATCATGATGATAGACTGGGCGCTTGTCTTAACCAAGGTCTGGGCAGCAAGGACCCCACCAGCATAGTTGTCAGAGGAGACGACAGGGATGTCTGGAGACAGGTTTCGGTCAAAGGAAATAATCGGCGCTGTCACGCGATTGTAGTCTTCGATTCCCAAGTTGTGACTACCAGAAATGATGCCGTCTACCTGATTGGCTTCCAACATTTCGATGTATTCGCGTTCCTTCTCAGAATCATGCTCACTGTTGCAGATGATGGTCTTATAACCATTTTTGAAGAGTTGGTGTTCCAGCTTATCAATTAATTCTGCATAGAAAACATTGGAAATATTGGGGAAAATCAAGCCGATTAACTTAGCTGATTTTCCTTGTAGACTGCGAGCTAGATTGTTGGGTTTATAGCCCAATTCCCGCATGGCTTCATTAACCTTTTGAATGGTTTTTTCAGAGAGATAACCTTTTTTGTTGATAACCCGAGAAACGGTAGTAGGACTGACTCCTGCAAGTTTGGCGACATCAGTTAGTTTTGCGACCATAATCTAATTCATAGTAAGTTCCAGTTGGGTTTCCAGATTTAATCAGGATACCATTTTGGTCCGCATGTGGGAAGACACGACCAGAAAATACTTTTTCTCCTTTATTGATGAAAATTTCAAAGACAGAGTTATCGATGAAAATCGTAGCAGTAGTAGCCTGGTTATCGATTGGGCAAGAACGAGTTGTACCAAATTCTTGGGCATACTGTTCTCCAGCCTGGCTACGATCTACTGTCACTTGACCATTTACAAGATCAAAGTTGATTGAAAGTCCCTTGCCTTCTTTATCAGCAAGTAAGACAATCTCGCTCTGACTATTAGGTTCTAAGTTAAGTTCAAGTTCGTAGCTATTATTGGTTTGGGAACGGTTTGAGAAGGCTTCTTCAGAAGCACGGAGATCCTTGATAGTCGCGACTGGGTATTGGTAGAGTTTGCCGTCTTTGATAGTGAGTTCCTTGACCAAAGAGAAGGTTCCTTGGTGGTCAAAACGGTCAGATGGGTAAGAAACATCTGGCAAACCAAGCCAGCTAACTGCTAGAGCACGTCCATCAGGAGCGTTGAAGGCTTGGGTAGCATAGGCTTCGAAACCATAATCCATGTTTTGAAGTTGAGACACATCTACCATTTTTGCATTTTCAGGGTCAAAGGAAACCCCAATTTTATACATATTTGGATAGATATTATCGTAGTCTAGAACATCTTTATCCAATCCTTGTGGGCAGTAGAGAAGGACAGGTTGCTCGCCTACAAAGACTAGATTTGGGCATTCCATCATGTAGGCAGTGCGGTCGTTAGCAAAGTCAAGGTCGCCAACATCTTGCCAGTTTGTGTAGTCGTTGTCCACAGCCTTGTAGAGACGGACGAAGCCTTTTTTCTCCAAGTCCTGTCCACCGACGATAGCATAATATTGACCTTTAAAGTTAAAAATTTGCGGATCACGGAAGTGGTCAGTAGAGTCTGCTGGCTGGTCAATCAAGATCTTGTCAATCTTCGTAATCTTGCCATCCTTATCCATCAAAGCACCGATCTGGTAAGGGTGACGGATCCAGTTTTCATCACGGACATTTCCTGTATAAAATAGGAACAAGTTATCGCCAAACTGCATGGCAGAACCAGAGTAAGCACCGTGGCTATCTAATGGAGTATCAGGCAAAACTTTGGCTCCGGTTTCTGTGAAGTGAACCAAATCATCGCTTTCTAATTGCACCCAAGATTTTAAACCGTGGGCTGCACCAAAAGGAAAGTTCTGATAAAAAACAATCCACTTTCCATCAAAGTAAGAAAAGCCATTTGGATCGTTGAGAAGTCCTGTTTTTGGCTCAACATGGTAATGAGTATGCCATGGAGATTGTGCCATATTTTCCTTAATATTTTGAATTTCTTCTTGCGTCCAATCTTGATAAAGTCTGTAACGACGCTCAGTAGTCCATTCCATTCATTCATTCCTCCAAAAATCTTATCACTTTTAATAGTAACCGTTTTCGGTAAAAAATGCAAGCCTTTTATGTTAAAAAAGAGAAAAAACTGTCAAACGTTTGTCATAAAATAAATGCAGGAAATCAATCGAATTTTCACGAAAATATGAAAGATAATGAAATGAAACCCTTTTTAACCAAGATTTTAAACTTATTTTTTTAAGGAAAACCTGATAAAACAGTCAAAATCAATCAATCTAAAGCATGCTTACTAAGTGGATAGAATATTTTTTCTGCAAAACGCTTGACATATTTCTAAAACATGATAAAATAAAAGTCGTAGGGCGAATAAAATCGCTTTCAAACAGTTTACAAAATTTTATATAAGGAGATTTTTGCAAATGAACAATCAGGAAATTGCAAAAAAAGTCATCGATGCCTTGGGCGGACGTGAAAATGTCAGCAGTGTTGCCCACTGTGCGACTCGTCTTCGTGTCATGGTCAAAGATGAAGGAAAAATTAATAAAGAAGTGATTGAGAACTTGGATAAAGTTCAAGGTGCTTTCTTTAACTCAGGTCAATACCAAATCATCTTTGGTACAGGTACAGTTAACAAGATGTACGATGAAGTTGTTGCACTTGGCTTGCCAACATCATCTAAAGATGACATGAAAGCGGAAGCTGCGAAACAAGGGAACTGGTTCCAACGTGCTATTCGTACTTTCGGTGACGTTTTCGTTCCAATCATCCCAGTTATCGTAGCGACAGGTCTCTTCATGGGTGTGCGTGGTCTCTTGACTGCTCTTGGAATGACACTTCCAGCTGATGTGACAACTTACACGCAAATCTTGACAGATACAGCCTTTATCATCTTGCCAGGTTTGGTTGTGTGGTCAACCTTCCGTGTATTCGGTGGAAATCCAGCCGTTGGTATCGTTCTTGGTATGATGCTTGTTTCTGACTCGCTTCCAAACGCTTGGGCAGTCGCTTCAGGTGGTGAAGTAACAGCTATGAACTTCTTTGGTTTCATCCCTGTTGTTGGTTTGCAAGGTTCTGTTCTTCCAGCCTTCATCATCGGGGTTGTCGGAGCTAAATTTGAAAAAGCTGTCCGCAAGGTTGTTCCAGATGTCATTGACCTCTTGGTAACGCCATTTGTTACACTTTTGGTCATGTCTATCCTTGGACTCTTTGTCATTGGACCGGTCTTCCACGTCGTTGAAAACTACATCCTTATCGCTACAAAAGCGATCCTCAGCTTGCCATTTGGTCTTGGTGGTTTCTTGATCGGTGGGGTTCACCAATTGATTGTCGTGTCAGGTGTGCACCACATTTTCAACTTGCTTGAAGTTCAATTGCTTGCTGCTGACCATGCTAACCCATTCAACGCGATCATCACAGCTGCTATGACAGCTCAAGGTGCTGCGACTGTTGCGGTTGGTGTTAAAACTAAAAATCCAAAACTAAAAACACTTGCTTTCCCAGCTGCTCTTTCTGCCTTCCTAGGTATTACAGAGCCTGCTATTTTCGGGGTTAACTTGCGTTTCCGTAAACCATTCTTCCTTTCATTGATTGCTGGTGCAATCGGTGGTGGATTGGCTTCTATCCTTGGACTTGCAGGTACTGGTAATGGTATCACCGTCATCCCTGGTACAATGCTTTACATCGGTAACGGACAACTTGCACAATACCTTCTTATGGTAGCTGTATCATTCGTTCTTGGTTTCGCTCTTACTTATATGTTTGGTTATGAGGATGAAAAAGAAGTTGCTACTGAAGTAGAGACAGAACGTTTGGTCCAAGAAGAAACAACTGGTAACATTCCAGCAACTCTTCAAAATGAAACACTTGTAACTCCTATCGTTGGTGACGTTGTTGCTCTTGCTGATGTTAATGACCCAGTATTCTCAAGTGGAGCTATGGGACAAGGTATCGCTGTGAAACCTAGCCAAGGTGTGGTATATGCACCAGCTGATGCTGAAGTTTCAATTGCCTTTCCAACAGGACACGCTTTTGGTTTGAAAACAACTGATGGTGCTGAAGTTTTGATCCACGTTGGTATTGACACTGTATCTATGAATGGTGAAGGTTTTGAAGCAAAAGTTGCTCAAGGTGACAAGGTGAAAGCTGGCGATGTTCTTGGAACATTTGACTCAAACAAAATCGCTGCAGCTGGACTTGATGATACAACAATGGTTATCGTTACAAATACAGCTGACTACGCTTCAGTAGCTCCAGTCGCAACAGGTTCAGTTGCGAAGGGGGATGCTGTGATCGAAGTGAAAATCTAATCAATCCTCTCTAATGTGAAAACGAACAAATGACATGTTTGTTCGTTTTTGCTTGAATGGTAAGATTTACAGAGGAAAATCTAAAAAATTGAGAAACTTAGATTTTTAAAATATGCTATAATAAAGAAAATAAAAACAAGAGGTTTATCATGACAAAATTATATGGAAGCTTGGAAGCGGGCGGTACAAAGTTTGTCTGTGCTGTCGGTGATGAAAACTTTAACGTTGTAGAAAAAACACAATTTCCAACAACAACTCCAATCGAAACAATCGATAAAACCATTGAGTTCTTCTCAAAATTCGATAACCTTGCTGGTCTTGCAGTTGGTTCATTTGGTCCCATTGATATTGACAAAAACTCAAAAACTTATGGTTTTATCACAACGACTCCAAAACCAAACTGGGCAAATGTGGACTTGCTTGGTGCCCTTCGTCGCGCCCTCAACGTGCCAATGTACTTCACAACAGACGTAAACAGCTCTGCTTATGGTGAAGTGGTTGCCCGTAACAATGCTGGTGGTCGTATCGAAAACTTGGTTTACTACACAATCGGTACAGGTATCGGTGCAGGTGTTATCCAACGTGGTGAGTTTATCGGCGGTGTGGGTCACCCTGAGATGGGTCATTATTATGTTGCTAGACACCCAATGGATATTGAAAAAGAGTTTAAGGGTGTTTGTCCTTTCCATAAAGGATGTCTGGAAGGCTATGCAGCTGGTCCAAGTTTGGAAGCTCGTACAGGTGTTCGTGGGGAAAACATTGAACTCAACAACCCTGTTTGGGATGTTCAAGCCTACTATATCGCTCAAGCCGCGGTTAATGCGACAGTGACTTTCCGACCAGACGTGATTGTCTTTGGTGGAGGGGTCATGGCTCAACAACACATGCTGGATCGTGTCCGTGAGAAATTTACAGCTCTTCTCAATGGTTACCTACCAGTGCCAGATGTGCGTGAGTACATCGTCACTCCAGCAGTCGCAGGAAATGGTTCTGCTACTCTTGGAAACTTTGTTCTTGCAAAAGAAGTTTCAAAATAAAGCACAAAATCCGCTTGGGAAACCAAACGGATTTTGTAGTTGAAAACAATATTTTTGAGCTTTTCCTTAAGTGATTACGGACGGTAGCGACTTTCTTCGAAATTCCATACCTAAACTTTGAGCCTAATGTCTCAAAGTTTCCGAACACCTGAAACCATTAGATTTCAGGTGTTTCTATCACGGCGGAAAGGCTAGGTAAGTCCTCGCCTCACTATCGAAAAATAGGTATGATTTTCATACCAAAGTATATTTAGTATCAAGCTATAGTCAATCTACGTTCTAAAAATCCGCTTGGGAAACCAAACGGATTTTTTACATGTCAAAGCATTTGCCAGAAAAAGTCGATAATATAGGTCAGACCGTAGGTATAAACCACGAGGGTAAAGGGCTTGGTCAGAATGATGATAGTCATATAGCGCTTGAAGCTCATCTTGGTCAGGGCAGCCAGCATACAGAGAAAGTCAGCTGGACTAATGGGCCAAATCATCATAAAGATAAAGAAACGGTCAAAACGATTGCCCTTATCCAACCAGCCGATATACTTGTCATAGGTACGCTTGCTGACGACAGACTGGACAAAGGCAGCTCCGTAGAGGCGCACCAGATAAAAGATAATGGCACAGCCAATCACAATCCCGATATAGTTGTAGATAGTCCCGATGATGTGGCCGTAGATAAAGACCCCAGCAACCGATGTCAAGGCTCCAGGAATGATAGGAACGACAGTCTGTAAAATCTGTAAAAAGATAAAGAGAGGTGGCCCCCAGATGCCTGCCTGCTGGATAAAGGCAGAGAGGGTTTCCTTAGACTGTAAAATCCCAGCCTGATAAGCCCAAATACAGAAAATCAAACTCCCAACCCCGCCGACAATCGATGAGATGTTGATAACTTGCTGCAGAAGGGGAGAAACAGCTTTCATTTGTTTATCCTGTGACATGTAAACTCCTCGTAGATAGTATAGTTCTACTATACCATATTTTGGAGGAGAAAGGGGGGATGAGTGTTTTTGATAAGAAATAGATGGGAATACAGGTCTTCGAGACTTAGAATAGGTTCGTTTACTAAAGTTTATATGCATTCTAAGTCTCGAATTATCGTAATTCCATAAATTTAAAAGTATTCTAAGCTTCGAATAGCTTATCTACGAAAGTTTTGAGGTCTTCTAGCTTTTGAATAGTCATCTTCCCTAAAGTTTATATGTATTCTAAAGCTAGAAGAGTTAAAATCTATAAATAGTAAGAGTCTCTATCTGACAGAGGGAATGTTTGTCTAGTCAGATAGGGATTTTTTAATTTGGAAATATCTGATTTGTCCTGAAAAGTACATTTTAGATGGAAATAATGACAGTTGAGCGGATGAAGGTCAAAATGGTTTGGAGAACTGTTAGAATGGATGTATCAACTTAAAGGAGAAAATTGATGAAGAAAGTTAAAGATGATGAGGAGAGTATGCTATCGACACTTCCTTTATGGGGGCTTCTATTTTTGGTCTGTGCATTGTTTCAAGTCTTTGTATTTAAGGATAGACCTTTGGTTCAACCTCCTAGACAAGGAAGCATTGTAAAAACAGATCAAAAACAGGTCTATCTTCCAGAACTAATCCAGTCTTGGTTTGATAGAGAAGATAATAAATGATTCGTTAAATAGAAAGGATATCATCATGACAAAAACATACGCTATTCGCCCTCTTAGTTACAGCAACTTTACCAACCGTGAGTTTGAAATCCTGATGATGGATACTCATCAAATTTTGCTCACTTTCTCTAAGGCAAACAAGGATGAAGCTATGTATGCCAAACATTTGGAACCCTTCAAAACCAAGCTGGATGATTTTCAAGCTCAACTTGCAGTGGTGGAAACGAAAGAGTCTAGTAATCTGACAGAAGTTGATCGCAATCGTGATAGTGCCTTGGTCGGTCTCTTTACCCTTCATAGAGGATTTGCTAAGATTAAGGATGTTAAGCTCAAAGAAGCTCATGAAACTCTGAAACCAGTCTTTGCCAAGTACAAGGATATCACTAAGCACAGTAACGATGTGGAAACGGCAGAAATCAAGAGCCTGCTCAAAACGCTTAGTGAAACACCCTATCATGAGGCAGTGACCAGTCTAGGACTGACCCCTATGCTGACAGCGGTAGTCAATGCTCAAGAGGAATATGACCAAGTGGAAAGTAAGGCGCGTGCTTCTAAGTCTGCCAAGGAAGTTGGCAAGACTAGACAACTCCGTACCGAACTTTCAACTAGCTACGACCTCTTTATGCGCTATACCGCAGCCAGTGCAGAAGCTTATCCTGAAAAGGAACACCTGACTCAACTCCTCAAGGAACTCAATAGCATCCGAGATAGCAAACGCCGTCTCATCACTAGTAGTAAGAAAGATAAAAAGACCAAACCAGCAGAACCAGCCCAAGCAGCAGGATAAAGACAACCCCTTAGAAGCGGATTTCTAAGGGGGATTTTTGTGGTTTCGTGGTATAATATAAGAAAATAGTAGATGAGATGAAATTTATTTTCAATATGTACATTCAAATGTAAATAAAATCGGGTTGATTAAAGAATGGGGAGAGTCATGGAAGAAAATATTATTAAAACGAAAGAGAGAGTACAGAAACATGGGGAGGTTTTTACACCTTCTTGGATGGTACAAAAAATGCTAGATACTACTGGGATAAGGGAAAAAACAGAAGATATCTATGCAACTTTTCTAGAACCATCAGCAGGTGATGGGAATTTTTTAGAGGCAATACTTGAACGAAAACTCTCTGCTGTAACTAAGAATTATCATAATAAAAATTGGGAAACTAAATCTTTATTTGCTTTATCATCAATCTATGGAATTGAATACCTTGAAGATAACCTTGAAGTTGCTAGAGCAAGAATGTTTTTGCATTATCTTAATTGGGCTGAGAAAGTATTTGGAGAAAGATTGAGCAGTAGAAGTGATCTGTATAAATCAGCCCATTACTTAATTACTAAAAATATTGTTAGAGGGAATACATTGACAAAAAGACATCCTGATACAGATGAGCCTATCATATTTAATGAGTGGAAACGTAAAAAAGGTTATCCTAGTTTGGTTGAAAAAGTTCCTTTTGCATTTGCTGAATTATTTGGTGAAGATATAGCTGATAATAGAAAAGTAGTTGAAGGACAACTAAGCTTATTTGAAATGACTGAAGAAAACACACAAAGTAAAGAAATCCGTCAAGTAAGGATTAAAAAAGTTTATACCTTGGGAGAATAAAATTTTATGATTTCAAATTTTAATTTTTTAAAAGTAGATATAGATACAGCGGAACTTTTTTCAACCATAAATATGGCTGAACTAAATTATACTCAAGAAGACTATGAAGGTGTACTCACGAAAGTTCGCAAAGTTGCTGAAAATACCGTAAATTTATATGCAGATCGAGTATATATTGAATTACCTAAGCATTCAACATTTCACGATAAATTACAAATGTTAAAACAACGTATCGGGAATAAGACAATAGTTGATGCTTTTTTTGAGGTTAAAGGTCATGGTAATAATGCTGCTCACGAATTAAATCCGAAAGACGCCAACAAAGAAAATGCACTAAAGTCATTAGAACTAGTTTATATGATTTTAGTTTGGTTTGTAACAGAATATGTTGACGATGAGATCAAGGTTTCGCTATATGATAAATTTTTAGAACCTGAAGCTCAAGAAAGGTACCAAACTGCAGAGCGTAAATTCATTTATGTACAAACTGTAAATAATAAATCTGGCTTATTTCCTGCCTATGAAGGAGCTCAAAAGGTCGGTGAGGGAACTGTGTCTTCTGATGATGTTGAAACTGACTGGACTCCAAATAGTGAATTTTTACGTGAGATTGCACCCAAACGAATCAAACAATATATGACAACCTCAGGTCTTCCTTTTGAAATTGGGTGGGTTGAATTAGCATATAAAAAATCAACAAAAACATGGTTTCATGATCATGAAGTTCATGAGGTCCTTAAGCGTTCAGGAGTTAAGCATCCTAAAAATTTAGAAGGAAATGAATGGTTTAAGACCGACCTTGAAACAGCAAAAGAAGCAATTAAAGCTGTAAAAGAGGGGAAGGCATATATTAGTGAGAAACCTGCTGAGTATGTAACAGATTCAACAAATATTATACTTAGACCAGAACAAAATGCGGCTGTAGAAAAGACGCAGAAAACCTTTAAGAAAAAGAATCGTATGTTATGGAATGCCAAAATGCGATTTGGTAAGACACTAACTTCCCTACAATTAATCAGAAATGAGAAATTTAAGAAGGTTCTTATCATGACTCATCGCCCAGTTGTAAGCGATTCTTGGTTTGAAGACTTTAACAAGATGGGCTTAGTAGATGATGGTTATCTATATGGTTCAGTTGATAAGGGAGAAAAACTTTCAACACTAAAAAAGGGAGATAATCCATTTATTTATTTTGCTTCTATTCAACTTCTTCGCTATAAAGGTGCTCAAACTAATCTTCCAGACTTTGTCGATATAGATTGGGATTTAATTATTATTGATGAAGCTCATGAAGGTACACAAACAGATCTTAGCGATATAGTTATGAAAGCGCTAGTTAAAGAAGATCATACAAAAATTTTAGAATTATCTGGAACACCTTTTAATATTTTAGATCAATTCGATCCTGAACAAGTCTATACATGGGACTATGTCATGGAACAGCAAGCTAAGCTGAGATGGGACTTAGAAAAACCTGATCAACCGAATCCATATGAACAACTTCCAGAGGTACTTATGTATACCTTTGATATGAAACAAAAAGAAAAATTCACAGATGAAAATAAAGCTTTTAACTTCCGTGAATTCTTTAAGTTTGATGATAGAGGTGAACTTGTTTATAAAGATGATGTAAAACGGTTTTTGGATAATATTACGAATCCTGATAGTGAGACCAATTATCCATTTTCAACAAAAGAGTATCGTGAAGAACTACGTCATACCCTTTGGCTTATGCCAGGTGTTAAAGAAGCAAATGCTTTTGAAAAACTTTTAAAAGAACATCCAGTATTTGGGGTTGATTATGAGATTGTTAATGTAGTCAGAAATGATAAAAGTGATAATATTTTAGATAGTTCAGATGATGATCTTGCAAAAGTTCGTAACGCAATAACAGATGATCCGTCTAGGACAAAGACGATTACTTTAACTGTTCGTAAATTAACAACAGGGGTTAATGTTCCAGAGTGGACAGCCGTTATGTTTCTTTCAAATACAAGTAGCTCAATGAATTATTTACAGGCTGCTTTTCGTGCGCAGACTCCATTCTCTCATGAAAAATTAGGTATGAAGAAACGTTGTTACATCTTTGATTTTGCTCCTGATCGTGCTTTGACAGTAATGGCTGAAAGTGCTCAAATTAACTCAGGTGTTGGTAAGAAAAATACTCAACAACAGAAACAAGCGATGTCAAATTTGCTTAACTTTTTACCAATTTTGGGTAAAGCTGATAATGGTATGCAACCTTTTGATGTTGATCGTATGCTAACGCAGATAAAGAAAGTCTATGCTGAAAAAGCTGTTCGATCTGGATTTGAAGATGACAGCCTTTATAATGATAATCTTTTGACACTTACTTCTGATGATGCTGAACGTTTTAATAAATTAAATGCTATTGTTGGAAAAACACAAAAACAAAAAACCACTACCAAGGTGACAGTTAATAATAATGGTCTAACCAATGAAGATTATGATAAAGCAGAACGTGCTAAGAAAAAACTTCCTCGAGAGCGTAGTCAAGAGGAAAAAGAGGCAATAGAGAAACTAAAAGAGGCCCGAAAACAACAAAAGACTATGATTTCTATCTTACGTGGTGTTTCTATTCGTATTCCGATGATGATTTATGGAATGGATGTTGATTTAAGTAAAGATATCACTATCGAAGACTTCATCAAAGAAGTTGATGATGAATCTTGGAAAGAATTTATGCCTTCTGGTTTCACTAAGGGAATGTTTAAGGAAATCACTAAGTATTATGATGCAGAGGTCTTTATTGAAGCAGGTCGAATCATTCGTCAACGAGCTAAATATTTTGATAGTCTTGATTTTATTGAACGTGCCGAAGAAATTGCAACCTTATTTGGTAGCTTCAAGAATCCCGATAAGGAAACTGTTTTGACACCATGGCGAGTGGTCAATATGCAAATTTCAAAAGGTATTGGTGGCCTTAATTTCTATGATGATAACTTTGAGTCAATGATAGATGGCGCTAAGCCAAATCTCCATTGGGTTGAAACAGATGTTACTAATAATGTTTACCATCCAGAGACTAAAATTATTGATATTAATGCTAAGACAGGCCTCTATCCTTTGCATGCTGCTATGAGTCTCTATTATCAATATGTACAAAATAATGATGATAATAAATTTGATGCTGATAGTGTCTATCGTGGAATCCTAGAAAACAATATTTATGCCATTGCAAAAACACCAATGGCTAAGACCATTACAGAAAGAACTTTAACAGGCTATAAGAAATATAAGACCAATGTAGCCTATATCGAAAACTTCTCAGATACATTGAAATCAAGTATTGACGAAGGAAAAAAACAAGTAGAGGAGACTTTTGAAAAAGTGAAATTTGATGTTGTGATTGGGAATCCTCCGTATCAGGAAGAAACGATTGGTGAAAATTCAACCTTTGCACCACCAATTTATCATAGATTCATGGATTTGGCTTATGAAGTCGCAGATAAGGCAGTTTTGATTACCCCTGCTCGATTTTTATTTAATGCAGGAAGTACACCAAAAATCTGGAATAAGAAAATGTTGGAAGATGAGCATCTAAAAGTTGTTTACTTTGAGCAAAATTCAGCGAATGTCTTTCCAAATACTGATATAAAAGGCGGTGTTGCGGTCACTTATCGTAATGCTAAAGAAAAGTTTGGAGCTATTGAGATATTTACAGCATTTGAGAGCCTTAATAGTATTCTTCATAAAGTTATTCCTTTAACTAAAAGGACTTTGGACAGTATTATTAGTGGACGTGGAGTATACAAGTTATCTGATAAAGCTCTTTCCGATCACCCAGAAATAGAAGATATACAGTCCAAAGGTCATAAGTTTGATGTGGGATCTGGTGCATTTAAAATATTGGCTGATTTGATCTACTTTGATGAAAAACAATCTGAAAATGATGTACACATTCTTGGTTTGGAAAATCAGAATCGTACCTATAAATGGATAAGAATGGATTACCTCAATCCACCCGAAAGTTTTTATAAATATAAGATATTCTTTCCGCAGGCTAATGGAAGCGGTGTGATTGGAGAAGTGCTTTCTACACCCCTAATCGGGAGGCCTCTGATTGGAGCTACAGAAACTTTTTTGTCTATCGGTGGTTTTGATACTAAACAAGAGGCAGAGGCTTGTCTTAAGTATATTAAAACAAAATTTGCTCGAGTTATGTTGGGGGTATTAAAGATAACTCAAGCTACTACAAGAGATAAATGGAAAAATGTTCCTTTGCAAGACTTTGCATCTAATTCAGATATTGATTGGTCAAAATCAATTGCAGAAATTGATCAGCAATTGTATCGAAAATATGATCTGAGTGCAGAAGAAATTATGTTCATTGAAGAAAATGTAAAAGAAATGGGGTAAGATTATTGATTATGTCAGTAATTAGATAGTTAGTTTGTTAACCCCAAAAAATATTAGGAGTAGTGATGGAACTTATTTTATGTGATATTCAGGTGATTAATCGAGATAAAAAGCTTACTCAATCAAAAGAAATTCCAGCTGAATTCGAGGATTATTTGCAGCAAATTTTTAATACAATAACTGGTAATAAAGTAGTAAAAGAGTATGAACCACGAAGTGAGGATTCATTCGTTTTAAAAAATATAAGGCAAATTCTTTTTAGTCAAGTTGTTGAAGAAAAAACCAAAAAATATTTTACGGATATTGCTCAAAGGTTACTAATCAAGGAGATAGAAGCACAACAACAAGTCAATAAATTGAATATTGAAGTACAAGTAGGTTCACTAATTCAGGCCATCTTTTATGATGATAAATTAGAGAAATATTTATATCTACTAGCAAAAGTTGAGCATACTAGTTTTGTGAACGATGAAGATTATTCTTTTCAAACTGGTTTTCAAAAAGAACTAAAGAAAGTTTATAAGTCATGTATCTATCTGATCGATGGCTCAACATATGATGTTGAGGGTGTGAAAATTTATCTTGATAATGTAGCTAAATATTGGTTTGATGATTTTTTAGAACTTCAAGAAAAAACATCTGATGAAATAAATACAGGGCGAGCTTTTAAATCGATTGATTCATACTTAAATAGAACAATGAAAAAAAAGCACCCTGAAGATAGAAGTATTATCCGCAATGCATTTATTAGTTATTTTAGGACTAACAAATTAATCAATTTTGAAGAGATGATTTCTACAATCTTTGATGATTATAAATCAGTTTCTCTTGAGAATGATGAACAAGAACGAATTCGCAAACATCTATTAACCCTGCCCTCTCAAAAAGGTTTTGATAGTTTGTTTACGGTGTCTTTATCTGCTTTGAAAGCTAGAATTAGAGCAACCTACGATCTTTATCCTGGAATAAAATTAAGAGTAGAAGATAACATAGAAAAAATTAAGTCATTTGAAAACGAAGAAGGTATACATTATATTATGGTAGAGACTACCAATAATGATGTATACAACTCTTTTGATAAATATAAAGGACGGATAGATGAATCCAGAATTACTTAGCATTTTTAATTGTAGGGATCATAGGAGTAGATTTGAGGCAAGTATAAGCCTATCTGATAAGAAGGAATTCAAAAAATTTCCATTTTTTTCTCAAATTTTGGATAATATATCTCCCCGAGATGAAGGGGAATTCACTTTTGAAAATGAGAATGATGATATCTTTGTTTTTAAAAAAGAGACCAAGGAATATGAGTTTAATGACTATATTAATTCATCTGAAACTCTTAATATCTCTCTTATAATTGATAAAAAAATTATTGATAGTAAACAATCTATTTATTACTGGGATTCTTTTCTAGAACATTTAATAGAAAAACCATTGGTAGAAACATTTTCTTATTTCCATAAATTATTTTCAAGTGGTGATAAAATAATTCAATTTGAAATTTTAGATCCCAATATAAAAGAATTTTATTTACATACAAAATCTATTTACTTTCGTTCTTTTTATAATAAATCTTTCGAAATTTTTAATAGAGCGGATCGACTATTTAAAGTAAAGAACACGACTTCATTTTATAATCAGGATAAATTTGAACTTTTACCAGATGATTTTCATGTTACTGAAACAAATTTAGCTGAAGAGAGTATTGCCCGTCTGAAAGAATATTTTAGTAGGATAGAGATGATTTTAGGAGCAATTTATATTGCGACTTCATCAGAAATAAAAGAAGATATCCTGTTTTACCAATTAAATGATATTGGTCAAACACTAAAAGTGAATTTAAATGATAAGCTAGAATACAACCCTACAATTTTCGAGATTTATAATTGGATTTACAATACTGATAACTATATTGATAAATCATCTATTGCTCGTTCTGTTTTTGAATATTTATGTATGGATATTTTTAATTCTAATTCTAATAATAATGTGATTCGAGATCTTCAAAAATCTTATAATATCTATATTAAAGAAAAAGTGAATATTTATTTGGATGCTAAGAAAGACTTATCAGAGTATATTATTGAATCTATTTCTAAATTAAAAAATTATACAAATACCATTTTGGAAACTTTTCTTAAAAATCTGTATGCAATAATAGGTTTCTTTTTTTCAGTTATTTTGGCAAATGCAATATCAGATAGAGAATTAGATAAAATTTTTACAAAAGATATCCTAATAATAATTGTTATTGCTTTGATTGGTTCAATCATTTTTTGGCTTATATCAAATTTGAAATTTAGAAACGATTTGAAAAATTTTAAAGAACTATTTGATGTTTTGAAAAAAAATTATGAGGATGTCTTGCTTGAGAGAGAAATAGAAAATATCTTTAATAGTATTCAACTTGATTATGAAATTGAGAAAGTTAAAAATTTTAAAAGAATAATAAATTGGACATGGGGAGTTCTGTTGGGAGTTTCTCTACTAATTACTACTACTGCACTATTAAATAGTTTTGTTCCTAATATCAAATTTATAGACTTTTATCAGGTTGCTAAACAACAATTCTGGAAAATTCTTATTCATTCATTTACGTTTTTTATATAGTCCATAGAAAGGAAGAGAAATGTTACTTTTTTCTACAATTTTAAAGATTGATAAGTCGTTGACTAAAGATGCTTTTTTGAATTTAGTGATTGAATGGAATCAAGGAAGTCCACATGAAGATAATGTTATACGTAATTTGAAGTGGGATGGATCCTATAATCAAAAATTTGGTGATGAAACAATCTCTCTTGAATTTAAAGAATACAGAAATGAAGAAATCGTAGCTGTAAGATATGTAAAAAAATTAGATGATGGTATCATTTGGAAAACAGATTATATCATGAACTTTAAGGACTATAAGATGTCAATCATGTTAGATCGTAGTTTTACAGAAGATGCTATTGGTGTCGATCCTTCATTTACAACTCCATTATTTATTAAATTATTGATTGAGAAAGGATACGTTGTAAATGATAATGATCTTCCTGTACTAATGACTCCCCACCTGATTGACCGTGAAAACGCAAGTATTTTGACCGCTGTCATAAATGGTAAAAAGTTCTATGATTTACCGGTTGTTTATGTATCAAAAACATTCTCAAACAATATCCCTATTGATGTCGATAAATTAGCTTATGCTCTTAAAGGAGTAGCACATATTTTTGTTCAAGGAGATCTTGGAACAAATACTTTTATTCGAGAGCAATGTAATAGCACTAACGAGTATAATGGGGCAATTGGAATCTATTATCAATCAGATGTAGTGAAACATAAGAGGTTTCTAAATCATGAATATTTTGATCCAATTATAACTAGACAAAACATTGTAAAAGCGATTATAAATTTTACAAATCAGCAAAGCATTGATCCTTTGTATACTTGGGATGGCGTACTAACTTCTTTACTTCGAGATCGTTTTGAAAGTCAAAAATCTAAACGTACAAAAGCTGAGAGAACCAAAGAGGAGACAGAAGAACTCCTAGATAGTTTTAGTAATGATTTTGATGCGTTAACGGAAGAAAATGGTCGTTTACGTAGTAGTATTTCTGATCTGGAACAAGAGCTAGCCTATTATAGAGATATTTTCAATAATAAACAAGCTAGTGATAGTAGTTTTATATCAAGTGGAACTGAGAAGGAGCTCTTTCAAGGTGAGAAAAAGGAATTTGTTTTGTCAGTTCTGAGTGATTCCTTACAGAATATCCAAGATGAAACTCGTAAGAAACATATTATTCAAGATATTATCCAACAGAATGATAGTGAGAATATCCTCAATCACAAGAGAGACAAGATTAAACGACTATTGACAAACTACAGTGGTTTGAATGGAAAATTAAAGCAAGAATTGAAACAACTGGGATTTACCGTTACAGAGGATGGGAAATATTATAAACTAACATATTTTGATGATAACCGTTATACTATTACCATGGCAAAAACACCAAGTGATGGAAGAGCTGGTAAAAATAATGTTTCGGAAATAAATAAGAAAGTCTTTTAGAATTAAAGTCATTTTGTATATTATTAAGAATTTCCCCTAACCAGAAGCCGATGCTGAACTCAAAAAGTTTTTGAAAGAGTTTAAAGGATGATGGGAGTAATTGATTCGCTCATATTCCGCTCATAATTCGCTCATTTTTAAGATATAACTTTGTTTCCATATTTCCGGGGAACTAGTAGAAAGTAAGGAGAAATATGGAAAATAACAACCAACGTGCCCTTTGCCAGCAACTCTGGGCGAGAAACAAATACCTCGTTTTGAGCTATTCTAGCAATATTTACAATGAGATTCGCCAGTATCTCAAGAATGAAGAGGTGGAGGTGAGTCATGTTCAAGAGATGATTGACCGTGCCTGCCAGATTCCAGAACACAGGGGTCAGGTTTGCAATGCCTTTCAGCATATTTGGGGCTATTTCAAAAAGAAAGCGACAGATGCTGAGCGCAAGGACTATATGCTCTTGCTGGATCGTTACCGCTTTGGTCAGGCTTCTAAGGAAGACTTGATCACTAAGACTCGAGATTTGCTTGATTGCTATCCAAATACCTACTTGCAACATTCGACTTTACTGAAAGGAGATTGTCATGAGACTTTGGCATGAGGCTTTGATTTCACAGCTTCCTCGTCCTCAACTTTTGGGGCAGCATCGAGAATGCTGCGCTCTTCGTGGCAACGGTTGGGGCAGAAAGCATTCGACGGTTGACTACGTCTTTACCCACTCGCCCTATCGTCTCTATGCCTATCATGACTTGATTATGGAGGAGATGGGTAAACGAGGCTTTAAGGTCAGTCCAGAGTGGCTGGACAAGAACTACCGAGGTAAGACCTGCCCTCCTTATCAAGACTTAGCAGAGGAAAAATTGACCAGTCCTATATACAGCGAACATGACGATGCCTACTATGAGGAGTGTCTGGACAATCTCCGAGAGAAGGGGATTGACTTATAGTCTTTTCTAATAACAAGTCATAGTCACTTATAAGAATTACTAATAACACGTTTGAATCGTCTAACTAAAATACAGCTATAAAGCAAGCTACACAAAGGATTTGAGGCATGTGTCTCAAGTCTTTTTCTTTTGTCTAAAACGGAGATATAGTTTCAAACTATATCAAAGCCTAATTTTTTACAATTATACAGACGCTTTCTTTTCTGTTAAGATAGTTTCAACAACAAATTTTGGAGGACACATCATGTCAACTACAATCATCGGTTTCCCTCGTTTGGGCGAATTCCGCGAATTAAAATTTACAACTGAAAAATACTTTAGAAAAGAAATCTCAGAAGAAGAACTCTTGGCAGCCGCAAAAGACTTGCGTGCGAAACACTGGAACATTGTCAAAGAAAAAGGCATCACTGAAATTCCATCAAATGACTTTTCTCACTATGACAACTTCCTAGATGCAGCATTCCTTTTCAACGTGGTACCTGCTTCAGTTCAAAACTTGGACTTGTCTGACCTTGAGCGCTACTTCGCTTTGGGTCGTGGTTACCAAGGAGAAAAAGGGGACGTTCGCGCTCTTCCAATGAAGAAATGGTTCAACACCAACTACCACTACATCGTTCCTAAATTTGAAAAAGACACTCAAGTTAAACTTGCAGGTCACAAGATCTTCGATGAGTTCCAAGAAGCAAAAGAACTTGGATTGAACACTCGTCCTGTTCTTGTAGGTCCATTCACTTTTCTTCAATTGTCAGATTTTGAAGAAGGTGTGAAAGCAGAAGACTTCGTAGACAGCTTAGTGGCTGCTTACCAAGAAGTTTTTGCAAAATTGGCTGAACTTGGTGCGACTCGCATCCAATTGGATGAAGCGGCTCTTGTAAAAGACTTGACAGCTGAAGAAAAAGCTCTCTTCTTGAACCTCTACAACAAACTTTTGGCTGATAAGAAAGGTCTTGAAGTCTTGCTTCAAACATACTTTGGTGACGTTCGTGACGTTTACGATGACCTTGTAAACTTGCCAGTAGATGCTATCGGTCTTGATTTCGTTGAAGGTAAGAAAACTCTTGAATTGGTTAAAGGTGGCTTCCCAGCTGACAAGACTCTCTACGCAGGTATTGTCAATGGTAAAAACATCTGGCGTAATAACTACGAAAAGAGCTTGGCTGTTCTTGAGCAAATCCCAGCTGAAAACATCGTTTTGACTAGCTCATGCTCACTTCTTCATGTGCCATTTACAACAGCTAATGAAGAATTTGAACCAGCTATCTTGAACCACTTTGCCTTTGCAGTTGAAAAATTAGATGAGATCCGTGATTTGGATGCTATCCGCAATGGTCAAGGTGAAGAAGCACTTGCAGCCAACAAAGAACTCTTTGCGAATGAGCGTGTTGGTGAAAATGCTGAACTTCGTGCGCGTATCGCTGGTTTGACTGATGCAGACTACACTCGTTTGCCAGCATTTGCTGAACGTGAAGCTATCCAAGAAGAAGCTTTCAAACTTCCAGCTCTTCCAACAACAACTATCGGTTCATTCCCTCAAACAAAAGAAGTTCGTGCTAAACGTTTGGCTTACCGTAAAGGTGAATTGTCTCAAGAAGAGTACGATGCTTTCCTTGCTGAAACGATCGATGAATGGATCAAATGGCAAGAAGATATCGACTTTGATGTCCTTGTTCACGGTGAGTTCGAGCGTAATGACATGGTTGAGTACTTCGGTCAAAACTTGTCAGGTTACCTCTTCTCTAAAAATGGTTGGGTACAATCATACGGTATGCGTGGAGTTAAACCACCAATCATCTGGGGTGATGTCACTCGTCTCAACCCAATCACTGTTAAATGGTCTAGCTATGCACAAAGCCGTACAAACAAACCTGTTAAAGGTATGTTGACTGGACCTGTTACCATCCTCAACTGGTCATTCCCACGTGAAGACATCTCTATCAAGGATTCTACTCTTCAAATCGCCCTTGCTATCAAGGATGAAGTTCTTGACCTTGAAGCTGCTGGCGTGAAGATCATCCAAATCGATGAGGCTGCTCTTCGTGAAAAATTGCCACTCCGTCGTAGCGACTGGTACGAAGACTACCTTGACTGGGCAATTCCTGCCTTCCGCTTGGTACACTCAACAGTAGCGCCAGACACACAAATCCACACTCACATGTGTTACTCAGAATTTACAGATATCATCCCAGCTATCGACAACATGGATGCGGACGTTATTTCCTTTGAAGCTAGCCGTTCAAACCTTGAAATCTTGGACGAACTCAAAGCGAAAAACTTCCAAACAGAAGTGGGACCTGGGGTTTACGATATCCACTCACCTCGTGTGCCAAATGAAGGTGAAATCGACAATACAATCGAAGCCATCCTTGCTAAAGTGCCAAGCAAGAAAGTTTGGATTAACCCTGACTGTGGTTTGAAAACACGTGGTATTCCAGAAACAAAAGAAAGCTTGATCCGCCTTGTTGAAGCAGCTAAAGCTGCGCGTGAGAAATTGTAAGATAAGGATTTCTCAAGAAGCGCTGTTTGGTCAATCTGCCTGTTTCACTTGGATTCTAGGAATCCAGCTAACGAAAAAAATCAACTAGAAAAGGATAATGACTATGTCGCGCCAAACACCGTCACTCTCATTTGAAGTGTTCCCTCCCAACCCAGCCGTGGGTAATGATAAAATTATTTCTGCTCTTCAAGATATGCAGGAGTTGGCTCCCCACTTTATCAGTGTAACTGCCAGCAATAATAAATTTAATATCAAGGAAACGACGGTTCGTTTGGCTGACTTTATCCAAAATGACTTGACGATTCCGACTATTGCCCACTTGCCAGCCATCTATTTGACTAAGGACAAGGTGGCTGAAACCATTGCTGACTTGGACAAGGTTGGGGTACAGAAAATCTTGGCATTGCGTGGGGATATTATCCCTGATGTGGAGCCGCAAAAGGATTTCCGCTATGCAACTGACTTGATTGAGTTCATCAAGGAACAAGCCCCTCACTTTGATATTGTTGGTGCTTGTTATCCAGAAGGGCATCCAGATTCACCCAATCAGATTTCAGATATTCAAAATCTTAAGAAGAAAGTAGATGCAGGCTGTTCGAGCCTTGTAACTCAGCTTTTCTTTGACAATGAGCGCTTCTATGATTTCCAAGACAAGTGCATCTTGGCTGGGATTGATGTTCCCATTCATGCAGGGATTATGCCAATTCTGAATCGAAATCAGGCTCTCCGCCTCTTGAAGACTTGTGAGAATATCCATCTTCCACGCAAATTTAAAGCCATCTTAGACAAGTATGAGCATGACCCTGAGTCGCTCAGAGCAGCAGGACTTGCCTATGCAGTGGACCAAATCGTGGACTTGGTAACTCAGGATGTTGCCGGTGTGCATCTCTACACTATGAACAATGCTGAAACAGCAAAATACATCCACCAAGCAACACATGCCTTGTTTAATCACCAGTCTCTCGGATAATAAAAAGCAAACCATTCTTCTCAGGTGAGGAGAATGGTTCCTTTTTAATGGTAAAGACCGCACTTTTTAAGAAAAATATGATAAAATAGACTCTGTACGTACTTGATACAAAGATGAGGGTATTTAGGTTGTAGAAGTTTGTTTAAAGTTGATTATTTTTTAAACAAAATCTGATAATGTGTGTCTCAAAAAACACGAACGGAGTGAGTATTTAAAAGATATTTCATGCTATAGTGGTATCTTAGATAATAACAATGTTATTATCTAAGATGGGATTTTTGAAAGTAAAATAGTTTGGGGAACTATTTTAGCATGAGCATAGAAATAAAAAGGCGAAGTACTCAATAATTAATATTGGAAATCCAGGGAAATATCAAAAAGATTCTTAATTGAATTTTGGCCTCATTTCTTAGGAAAAAAGATAAGCTTCTTAGCACTCGTCAAGTGTGGCGTCACCTTCCTATTTTTCTACAGAAATGTTCTGCAAGCCGAACCGTCCAAAATATATTGAGTAACTGAACACGCCTACAACTCTGTGGAAAAAGATAAATCTACCTAGGAGCAGTCGCTCCGTCGTTCGATTTCCTATTTTCCTTTGAGTTGCTTTACGGCTTAGTATCTTGATTTTTGTAGGCAAGGCGTATAATTTCATCAATCCAAAGGGGATTAAAATGACAAAACAAGTGTTTCAAACGACTTTTGCGGGTCGTGAGTTAATTGTAGAGACTGGTCAGGTTGCTAAGCAGGCAAATGGTTCTGTTGTCGTGCGTTACGGTGAGTCAACTGTCTTGACTGCGGCCGTTATGTCTAAGAAAATGGCAACTGGGGATTTCTTCCCCCTTCAAGTCAACTATGAAGAAAAAATGTATGCGGCCGGGAAGTTTCCTGGTGGCTTTATGAAACGTGAAGGACGTCCTTCAACGGATGCGACTTTGACAGCGCGTTTGATTGACCGTCCAATCCGTCCTATGTTTGCGGAAGGTTTCCGTAATGAAGTACAAGTCATCAACACAGTTCTTTCTTATGATGGAAATGCATCTGCACCAATGGCAGCTATGTTTGGTTCATCCTTGGCGCTTTCTGTTTCAGATATTCCATTTGACGGCCCAATCGCTGGGGTGCAAGTGGGCTATGTAGATGGTCAAATCATCATCAACCCAACTCAAGAACAAGCAGAGCGTTCGCTTCTTGAATTGACAGTAGCAGGAACTAAACACGCCATCAACATGGTAGAGTCTGGTGCCAAAGAATTGTCAGAAGAAATCATGCTGGAAGCGCTCCTTAAAGGGCACGAAGCGGTCAAAGAATTGATTGCCTTCCAAGAAGAAATCGTTGCAGCAGTCGGTAAGGAAAAGGCTGAAGTAGAATTGCTTCATGTGGACGCTGACTTGCAAGCTGAAATTATCGCAGCCTACAACAGCGACCTCCAAAAAGCGGTCCAAGTAGAAGAAAAATTGGCTCGTGAAGCTGCAACTCAAGCAGTTAAGGACCAAGTTATTGCCGTTTACGAAGAAAAATATGCGGACCACGAAGAATTTGACCGTATCATGCGTGATGTGGCTGAAATCTTGGAACAAATGGAACACGCAGAAGTGCGTCGTTTGATCACAGAAGATAAGGTGCGTCCTGACGGCCGTAAGGTCGATGAAATCCGTCCTTTGGATGCGGTTGTTGACTTCCTTCCTCGTGTGCATGGATCAGGTCTCTTCACTCGTGGTCAAACTCAAGCCCTTTCAGTCTTGACCTTGGCACCGATGGGGGAAACTCAAATCATCGATGGTTTGGATCCTGAGTACAAGAAACGCTTTATGCACCACTATAACTTCCCACAATACTCTGTAGGGGAAACTGGTCGTTACGGTGCGCCAGGTCGTCGTGAAATTGGTCACGGGGCTCTGGGTGAGCGTGCCCTTGCTCAAGTCTTGCCAAGTTTGGAAGAATTCCCATATGCTATTCGTCTAGTAGCAGAAGTTTTGGAATCAAACGGTTCTTCTTCTCAAGCCTCTATCTGTGCGGGAACTCTTGCTCTTATGGCTGGTGGTGTGCCAATCAAGGCGCCAGTAGCAGGGATTGCCATGGGACTTATCTCAGATGGAAATAACTACACAGTATTGACAGATATCCAAGGTCTGGAAGACCACTTTGGAGATATGGACTTCAAGGTTGCAGGTACTCGTGACGGTATTACAGCCCTTCAAATGGATATCAAGATTCAAGGAATCACTGCAGAAATCTTGACAGAGGCTCTTGCCCAAGCCAAGAAAGCTCGTTTTGAAATCCTTGATGTGATTGAAGCAACCATTCCAGAAGTTCGACCAGAATTGGCACCAACTGCTCCGAAAATTGACACTATCAAGATTGATGTTGACAAGATCAAGATTGTCATCGGTAAGGGTGGAGAAACCATCGACAAGATTATCGCTGAAACAGGCGTTAAGATTGATATCGATGAAGAAGGAAATGTGTCTATCTACTCTAGCGATCAAGATGCTATTAACCGTGCCAAAGAAATCATTGCTGGTTTGGTTCGTGAAGCTAAAGTGGATGAAGTTTACCATGCTAAGGTTGTTCGTATCGAGAAATTTGGTGCCTTTGTCAACCTCTTTGACAAGACAGATGCCCTCGTTCACATTTCGGAAATGGCTTGGACTCGTACTAATAATGTCGAAGACTTGGTAGCTATCGGAGACGAAGTCGATGTTAAGGTTATCAAGATTGATGAAAAAGGACGTGTGGATGCTTCTATGAAAGCCCTTCTTCCTCGTCCTCCAAAACCTGAACGTGATGAAAAAGGCGAAAAGTCTGAGAGACCTCACCGCCCACGTCATCACAAGGACCACAAACCTAAGAAAGAATTTACAGAAACACCAAAAGATTCAGAATAAGAAAAGGAGAAATGTATGGGATGGTGGCGCGAAACCATTGATATCGTAAAAGAAAATGATCCAGCGGCCCGCACCACTTTGGAGGTTTTGCTGACTTATCCAGGTGTCAAGGCCTTGGCGGCCCACCGTCTCTCGCATTTTCTCTGGAAGCATGGCTTCAAACTACTGGCTCGTATGCACAGTCAGTTCTGGCGCTTTTGGACTCAGATTGAGATTCATCCAGGTGCCCAGATTGATTCAGGTGTCTTTATCGACCACGGTTCTAGTCTGGTGATTGGGGAAACAGCGATTGTTGAAAAAGGTGTTCTCCTTTATCACGGAGTGACTCTTGGGGGAACAGGAAAAGACTGTGGCAAACGCCATCCTACCGTTCGCAAAGGAGCGCTTATATCCGCTCATGCCCAAGTTATCGGACCAGTGGAAATCGGCGAAAATGCTAAAGTCGGTGCCGCTGCGGTCGTTGTGGCAGATGTTCCTAGCGATGTAACGGTTGTCGGTATTCCTGCTAAGATTGTCCGTGTTCATGGTAAGAAGGATGAGCCAGTCATTCACGAGGTCGAAGAAAAACGAGAGTACTACGTCAATAAACTCGAGCAGGCTAAAGAAGCCAGTCACAGATCGTCGGGGTTGTAGAGGATAGCTATATGATTCAAGCAAGAAACAAGTTAAGTCAAGAGGAGTTATCTGAGGCGAAAAAACTAATTAACTGTTGCCAAAACTATGACGGTACCTATCGTGATCCCTATCTTTCTAACATGCTTAATTTTGACCCAAACATGCCCGCCTTTTTCCTTTATTATGAAAAAGGCGAACTTGTTGGTTTATTAACTGTCTATGCAGATGACCAAGATGTGGAAGTGACGATACTGGTTCATCCAGGTCATCGCCATCAGGGGATTGCGCGGGCTTTGTATAGAAGTTTTGAGAAAGAAACGGCATCTTATCCAATTGAGTCTGTGACTTTTCAGACAGAGCGTGTTTTTCTAGACCGCCATCCTGATTTTGCCAGCAACTGGGGATTGGTCGAGGACGAGGATACAGAAATCTGGTTAGGTAAGGATAGAAGACCTTATCCGTTAGAAAAGCTTTCCAATCTTGAAGTTTTGTTAGCAGATAGTTCGTATCAGGAGCAAATTAGTCAGTTGAAATTTCAGGCATTTTCAGAGGAACATGAATCTAGAGAAGTTGTGGATAGATATGTCGCTGAAGCTCTGAAAGATCCAGAAAGTCGCCTATATATTTTGTTAAAAGACGATCAGGTTATTGGAACTTGCACGGTTGATTTATCGAGCGATACGAATTACTTCTACGGTTTAGCAATATCTGAACCTGAACGTGGAAAAGGCTATGGAAGCTACTTAGCAAAATCCCTTGTCAACCAACTAATTGAGCAAAATGATAAGGAATTTCAGATTGCAGTGGAAGATAGCAATGTAGGTGCCAAACGCTTGTATGAAAAAATTGGCTTTGTCAAACAGACTCAGGTGGTTTATCTGAATGAGAAAGGAGCAAGGGATTCCGAAGTGTAGAGACATTCGGACTGAAATTCAATTGAACTCTTAGTGATGAAACTAACTGTTCTCGGATTTTAGTTTTCTTGACTATTACTTTATGATTAAAATCTAAGACACCTTGAGCCGTAAGTAGACAGGAGAGGCGCTTGAATGTTTAAGAATGAACAGTTCTGCTGCAGATTGGAATTGCTGTTTACTGTCTTATTTTTCTTGTCCAGTAAGTATTTTGCTGAATATTTTGATTATCTTAGGTCTAATCATCTGGGTCTATCCCGCTAAGTGAAGGCGAAGCAGAACTAGAAAGGAAACTACAAGAATGGCAGTATATTTTTACGGCTGTATCACCATGGATGGCTACTTGGCAGACAGCCAGCACAGGATAGACTGGCTGCATCAGCTTGGTTCTGTAGAGGATACAGGCTATGATGACTTTTACAGGCAAATGGATATCACCATCATGGGCAAGCGGACCTTTGAGGAAATCCAAGATTTGCAAGATGTAGAAAGTTTTTATCAAGCTACTGAAAACTATGTCTTTACGCATGATAGGCACCTACCTGTCAGCAATTACCAGCCAGTAGCTAGGGATGTGGTGGACTTTGTTCACCAGATTGATAAAGGTAAAAATGTCTTTGTGGTTGGTGGTAATTCCTTGGTAGGACCGCTCTTGGATGCGGATCTTTTCGACCACCTCATTATTCAGATAGCGCCCCTTATCCTGGGAAAGGGGGTTCCCCTCTTTACCCAAGAGGAAGGGCAACGCTTTTACCAACTGGATAGACTCAGACAATTTGGCCCTTTTGCAGAGCTGGTTTTCAGCCGAAAAGTCAGAAATAGAGAAGGGAGTGGACCGCATGATTAAAATCTATGACACCATGTCTCGTGATTTGCGAGGATTTGTCCCAATCGAGGACGGCAAAGTCAGTATGTACGTTTGTGGGCCAACAGTTTATAACTATATCCACGTGGGCAATGCCCGTTCGACAGTAGCTTTTGATACGATTCGTCGTTATTTTGAGTACCGTGGGTATGAGGTTGCCTACATTTCCAATTTTACGGATGTAGATGATAAGATTATCAACCGTGCCAAGGAAGAAGGAATCACACCTCAGGAGGTTGCGGACAAGTACATCGCTGCCTTTCGTGAGGATGTGACGGCCTTGGGAGTGAAACCTGCGACCCGCCATCCGCGTGTGGTGGAGTTTATGGCTGATATTATCCGCTTTGTGGAAGACTTGATTGAAAAAGGCTTTGCCTATGAGAGTCAAGGGGATGTCTATTTCCGTGTGGAAAAATCACACAACTATGCCAAGTTGGCCAATAAAACCTTGGAAGATTTGGAGCTGGGTGCTTCAGGTCGTACCGATGAAGAAACGGCTCGTAAGGAAAATCCTGTGGACTTTGCCCTATGGAAAACTGCCAAATCAGGCGAGATTTCTTGGGACAGTCCTTGGGGACCTGGTCGTCCGGGCTGGCACATCGAGTGTTCAGTCATGTCGACAGAGATTTTAGGTGATACCATTGATATTCACGGCGGTGGAGCCGACCTAGAGTTTCCTCATCACACCAATGAAATTGCCCAGTCTGAAGCCAAAACAGGTAAGACTTTCGCCAACTATTGGATGCATAATGGCTTTGTCAATATCGACAATGTCAAGATGTCCAAGTCCTTGGGGAACTTTATCACAGTGCACGATGCCCTCAAAACCATTGATGGGCAAGTGCTTCGTTTCTTCTTTGCAACTCAACATTACCGCAAGCCTATCAACTTTACGGAAAAAGCAGTGCGTGATGCCGAGACCAATCTCAAGTATTTGAAGAACACTTATGAGCAACCATTTACAGGAAAAGTGGATGTCAAAGAGTTACAAACCTTTAAAGACAAGTTTGTAGCAGCTATGGATGAAGATTTTAACGCTGCCAACGGTATCACAGTTGTTTTTGAAATGGCCAAATGGATTAACTCAGGTAACTATGATGCAAGTGTTAAGGAAGCTCTTGCGGATATGTTAGAAGTCTTTGGAATTGTCTTTGTTGAGGAAGTTTTGGATGCAGACATTGAAGCCTTGATCCAAAAACGCCAAGAAGCGCGTGCCAATCGTGACTTTGCGACAGCAGACCAAATCCGTGACCAATTGGCTGCTCAAGGGATTAGGCTCCTTGACACCAAAGATGGAGTGAGGTGGACACGTGATTGATGTCAATCTCATTAACGGGATTGCGTTAGCTTTTGAGGGGGACGCGGTGTATTCTATGTATATTCGTCGTCACCTCATCCTCAAAGGTATGACGAAACCCAATAAACTCCATCAAGAAGCGACCAAGTATGTTTCAGCCAAGGCTCAGGCTCGTTTGATTTCCCTCATGTTGGAGGAGCAGGTCCTGACGGAAAAAGAAGAAGAAATCTACAAACGTGGTCGCAATACCAATAGTCACACCAAGGCTAAAAATGCTGATGTAGTGACTTACCGTATGTCCACAGGTTTTGAAGCAGTCATGGGCTATCTCCATATGACTGAAAATCTAGAACGTCTTGAGAGCTTGATTTCGTGGTGCATCCAAAAAGTGGAGGAGTAGAAATGCTTGCAAAAGAACTACAAGACTGGTTTCCCGAGGCTCAGATTTCAGACCAACCAGTAGAGAAAGAGGGCCATCTCACCCTCCCTTTAGCTTCTCAGCAGTGGATTTTGCTGGAGGAAGCTGGGCTCAGTGAGCGTGAAAAGCAGTTGGTTGCCCTTTTGACCCAGCAGGAGCAGGCTCGTTCGCTCAATCCTTGGTATTCTTTTTTGATTGAGGGGAAGGGACAGGCACCACAAGCTTTTAAAAAGATTCAGTTGGTTTATTGCCATCTTTCCTATTTTCAGCAGGAAAATCTAGCCTCTTGGTTAGACATGATGCGAACTCTTTTTCCTAACTGTCAGACGGTGCTTCAGGTCGGAGCTCAGGATTATGTTTTCGTGCTTCAACAAGATAGGTACAGCTCTGTTCGCTCAATCTTATCTGATACGATTGAGGCAGTTGAGTATGACTTTGGCCTTCGTCTGTCTATCATGTTGGGGCAGGTTTGGTCTCAGACTGGGCATCAATCTCTGTCAGACTTAATCAAAGCGGAGCGGGATTTGTTTAAGACTTGGTGGCGTCAGGGTCACCAAGGTGTTCATACGTTTTCTCAGCTCTATCTTTGGAGTATGGGAGAAAGACTCGTGGACTTGAAGGCAATCAAGGAATGCCTGCACCAGATGATTTTGGATCAAGATCAGATTCAGGAAATCATTCTTTCTCTTTGGGAAAATAGTGCTGTCTTAACTAAAACAGCCCAGCAACTCTATCTGCACCGCAATTCTCTCCAATACAAGATTGATAAATGGGAAGAATTGACAGGCCTTCAGTTGAAGGAGTTGACCGACCTAACCTTGTGTTATCAGTTGATTTTACCAGATATTTTATAAAGTTTTGTGCAAGTTGCACAGAACTTTTTTATTTTTTTGGTCACCTTGCCATAGAAAAGTAAAGCGTTTTCATCTATAATAAAACTATCAAAAGACAAAAGGAGTTCACCTCATGGTAGAATTGAATCTTAAAAACATTTACAAAAAATATCCAAACAGCGAACACTATTCAGTTGAAGACTTCAACTTGGACATCAAAGACAAAGAATTTATCGTTTTCGTAGGTCCTTCAGGATGTGGTAAATCAACAACTCTTCGTATGATTGCTGGTCTTGAAGATATCACAGAAGGAACTGCATCTATCGATGGCGTGGTTGTCAACGACGTCGCTCCAAAAGACCGTGACATCGCCATGGTATTCCAAAACTACGCTCTTTACCCACACATGACTGTTTATGACAACATGGCTTTCGGTTTGAAATTGCGTAAATACAGCAAGGAAGACATCGACAAACGTGTGCAAGAAGCAGCTGCAATCCTTGGCTTGAAAGAATTCTTGGATCGTAAACCAGCTGACCTTTCAGGTGGTCAACGTCAACGTGTTGCCATGGGTCGTGCGATTGTCCGTGATGCAAAAGTATTCTTGATGGACGAGCCTTTGTCAAACTTGGATGCAAAACTTCGTGTATCTATGCGTGCTGAAATTGCGAAAATCCACCGTCGTATCGGAGCTACAACTATCTACGTAACTCACGACCAAACAGAAGCGATGACACTTGCAGACCGTATCGTTATCATGTCAGCAACTAAGAACCCTGCTGGTACAGGTACTATCGGACGTGTTGAACAAATCGGTACTCCTCAAGAAGTTTACAAAAACCCAGTTAATAAATTCGTAGCAGGATTCATCGGAAGCCCAGCTATGAACTTCATCAACGTAAAATTGATCGGTGACCACATCGTTGGTGACGCCTTTAACTTGAAAGTTCCAGAAGGAGCATTGAAAGTTCTTCGTGAAAAAGGCTACGAAGGTAAAGAATTGATCTTCGGTATCCGTCCAGAAGATGTGAATGCAGAACCTGCTTTCCTTGAAACATTCCCAGAATCAGTTGTCAAAGCTACTATCTCAGTATCAGAATTGCTTGGTTCAGAATCTCACCTTTACTGCCAAGTTGGTAAAGATGAATTTGTTGCCAAAGTTGATGCTCGTGACTACTTGCAAACAGGTGCAACAGTTGAACTTGGATTTGACTTGAACAAAGCACACTTCTTCGATGTAGAAACTGAAAAAACAGTCTACTAAGATAAATGAAACTCAAAACACTGCTAGAAATCTGGCAGTGTTTTTTGAGATGTGGATTGATTGAGAGGGAATTTTCTAGTTTTCATATTCTTAAAAAAGTGATAAAATGGTAGGAAGAATTGGAGAGTAGAGATGCCGAAAGAAGTGAATTTAACAGGCGATGAAGTTGTCGCTTTAACGCAGAAATATTTATCGGAAGAAGATGTGGCTTTTGTCCATAAGGCCTTGGTATATGCGGTGGAATGCCACAGTGGCCAGTATCGCAAATCTGGCGAACCTTACATTATTCACCCTATCCAAGTGGCAGGTATTTTAGCCAAGCTCAAGCTGGATGCTGTAACGGTTGCTTGTGGTTTCTTGCATGATGTGGTGGAAGATACTGATGCGACCTTGGACGATTTGGAAAGAGAGTTTGGTCCTGATGTGCGGGTAATCGTAGATGGGGTTACTAAGCTTGGTAAGGTCGAGTACAAATCAATTGAGGAGCAATTAGCGGAAAACCATCGCAAGATGCTCATGGCCATGTCTGAGGACATCCGTGTTATTTTGGTTAAACTGTCTGACCGCTTACACAATATGCGGACCCTGAAACATCTTCGAAAAGACAAGCAGGAGCGTATTTCCAAAGAAACTATGGAAATCTATGCGCCGCTTGCTCACCGTCTGGGGATTTCTAGCGTCAAATGGGAACTGGAAGACCTATCTTTCCGTTATCTCAACCCAACGGAGTTTTACAAGATTACCCATATGATGAAGGAAAAACGCAGAGAGCGTGAAGCCTTGGTGGATGAGGTGGTCACAAAATTAGAGGAATATACGACGGATCGTCACTTGAAAGGGAAGATTTACGGTCGTCCTAAGCATATTTACTCGATTTTCCGCAAAATGCAGGATAAGAGAAAACGTTTTGAGGAAATCTATGACCTGATTGCCATTCGCTGTATTTTAGATACCCAAAGTGATGTTTATGCCATGCTTGGTTATGTGCATGAACTTTGGAAACCAATGCCAGGTCGTTTCAAAGACTATATCGCTAACCGCAAGGCCAATGGTTATCAGTCTATCCATACGACTGTCTATGGGCCAAAAGGGCCGATTGAATTCCAGATTCGGACCAAGGAAATGCACGAGGTGGCTGAGTACGGTGTTGCGGCTCACTGGGCTTATAAGAAAGGTATTAAGGGGCAGGTTAACAGCAAGGAATCAGCCATTGGAATGAACTGGATCAAAGAGATGATGGAGCTCCAAGATCAGGCTGATGATGCTAAGGAATTTGTGGATTCTGTTAAGGAAAACTATCTGGCTGAGGAGATTTACGTCTTTACCCCAGATGGAGCTGTCCGTTCCCTTCCAAAAGATTCAGGACCGATTGACTTTGCCTATGAAATCCATACAAAAGTTGGGGAAAAAGCAACTGGTGCCAAGGTCAACGGTCGTATGGTTCCACTTACAACTAAGCTCAAGACAGGGGATCAGGTTGAAATTGTCACCAATCCTAACTCCTTTGGGCCAAGCCGTGACTGGCTCAATATGGTCAAGACCAGCAAGGCGCGTAACAAGATTCGTCAGTTCTTTAAAAACCAAGACAAGGAATTATCTGTCAACAAGGGCCGTGAAATGCTGATGGCTCAGTTCCAAGAAAACGGCTATGTAGCTAATAAATTCATGGACAAGCGTCACATGGACCAAGTTTTGCAAAAGACTAGCTACAAGACAGAAGAATCCCTTTTTGCGGCCATTGGTTTTGGAGAAATCGGTGCTATTACCGTCTTTAACCGTCTGACTGAAAAGGAACGCCGTGAGGAAGAACGTGCCAAGGCCAAGGCTGAAGCAGAAGAACTTGTCAAAGGTGGCGAGATCAAGGTTGAAAATAAAGAAACCCTCAAGGTAAAGCATGAGGGTGGTGTGGTCATTGAAGGTGCATCAGGCCTCTTAGTGCGGATTGCTAAGTGTTGTAATCCTGTTCCTGGTGACGATATTGTTGGTTATATTACCAAGGGTCGTGGTGTAGCTATTCACCGTGTGGATTGTATGAACCTGCGTGCCCAAGAAAACTACGAGCAACGTCTCCTTGATGTGGAGTGGGAAGACCAGTATTCTAGCTCAAATAAGGAGTATATGGCTCATATCGATATTTATGGCCTCAACCGTACAGGACTGTTGAACGATGTACTGCAAGTTCTTTCAAACACAACCAAGAATATTTCAACGGTCAATGCTCAACCAACCAAGGATATGAAGTTTGCTAATATCCATGTGTCCTTTGGCATTGCCAATCTCTCGACGCTGACCACGGTCGTGGACAAGATTAAGAGTGTGCCAGAAGTTTATTCTGTCAAACGAACCAATGGCTAATTGTCCTAGCTCTTACTAGAAAGGCTATTATGAAAATCATTATCCAACGGGTTAAAAAAGCCCAAGTGAGTATCGAAGGTCAGGTTCAGGGAAAAATCAATCAGGGGCTCCTATTGCTGGTTGGTGTTGGACCAGAGGACCAAGAGGAAGATTTGGACTATGCTGTGAGAAAGCTTGTCAACATGCGGATTTTTTCAGACGCAGAAGGCAAGATGAACCTGTCTGTCAAAGATATTGAAGGAGAAATCCTCTCTATTTCTCAGTTTACCCTCTTTGCGGATACTAAGAAAGGCAATCGTCCAGCCTTTACAGGTGCAGCCAAGCCTGATATGGCATCAGACTTCTATGATGCATTCAATAAAAAATTAGCGCAAGAAGTACCCGTTCAGACAGGCATCTTTGGAGCGGATATGCAGGTTGAACTGGTCAATGACGGTCCAGTTACCATTATCCTTGATACTAAAAATAGATAAGAAAGACCAAGCCCAGTCGGCTTGGTTTTTCTTATCTATCACAAAATACTCCAAAATGAAATCGGTTCCTGATATGCCTTGGGGAAATCTCTTTTCAGGCTTTGGATTATGCGGTAGGAGAAGATGAGGTGTCCTAAGATTAGGAGAGTTCCCTGAAGGAAAAGTGGCATACCACTTAAACATATCAAGGAGAGAATTATCAAGATATCCCATAGAATGATTTGTAAGGCAAAACGCCAGAATCTGAGTCTAATCTGGGAATAGAGTTGACTAAAGTGGTCACAAAGTTGGTTGGAAAGATAGGTCAATAGCACAGGATGAAAGAAAATGAGCCAACCGCTATAAATCAAAATCCAGTCCCAAGTAAGCCCCCCTTTAAATGTCAAAAGTGCAAGCATAATTCCATCTATGATAAGGAGTTGAATGGTTTTGATGGAGATGATTTTTTTCATGCTAAAACCTCCTTTTCCTTAGAGACACTTCCATAAAGAGATATGTTTGTCGTAAAAGTCTGGATAGTGTTCTCTTAGGTAGTCAGCCGTCATATAATATAAAGTAGAATGGCAAGCAGTGATGATTGGCATAAGAGAGTAAAAACGCTGAGAACTAATGAAGGCTAAGAGGACAAAAAATAGAAAATCAATGGAGAGAACCCCTAAATAGTAGAAGCGAATCTTTTTATTGATTTGAGGATAAATCTCAGCGAATTGATGTTTGAGTCGGACGACCAAGCGAAATAGTAGTAGACTCTGAGCAAGGAGGAAAATAAAACCAGAGAGCAAGAGCCAGTCCAAAGATGTCTCGGGTCTTTTGCTAAAAAATGCCAATAGTAGCAAATCGATAACTGCAATTGCTACGAAATGGAGTCTAAAGAGATTTTTCATAAGATGACCTCCCTCTTTTATCTAGCTTCATTCTACTCCAAAAGAATGGGAGTTACAAGTGAAATGATAAAAATAGCAGAAGGGAGATTCTCTTAAGTCGACTTGTTTTTTTATTTAAGTTTTCTTCTATTACCTAACTTCTTCATCATTCCAGACAAATAAAGCTCCGATTGCATTGAGGATATAAAAGATGTATTTTCCGATATTGGCAAAGTTTCCTTGAATACCAGCTTTTGTCAGCTGAACGAAATTGTAAATCAACCAGAAGCCCCACTGTGTTGTTAGTTTCAATGCGTTAAAAGCATTGGCAATGAGGGACAGTGCAAAGGCAATAGTTGTTACGTAGGCAAGGAGATTCATCTTGCCACCATAGCCGATATAGTTGGTCGCAAAGGCAAAGAGGAAGGCGATGATTGAAATGATGATGGCCGCTAATTTTACCTGTTTTTGGCTCATTTGGTTGGGTCTGCCTTCTTGCGAAGCTTCCCATTTCTTAATAGCAAAGGTATAAATGAGGAAGGTGACGGGATAGGTAATGATAGCTGCCTTATTTCCAAGGATATAATCAATAGCACCGGACAAAATGGTATTAACAATACCAAAGTAATTTCCCCATTTGCTTAATTTTCCCGTGAAACGAGTGGATAACATGGAAATCCCAACGTTGGTTACGGAAATCAATCCAAAGGGTACAAGTGCTGTCCATGGTCCCCAGTCTACAAATTTATCGAGGCGGGAGTTGAGGTAACCAGATGCAATCGCAATCCCAACGACCAAAGCAACGCCGAAGAGGTCAAACCATTTGGATGTCGCAAAAATTTTTAGTGATTTTTTCATAGGTTAAACTATCTTTCTTTTTTTTTACAAATATTCTACAACTAAATGAAAGTAAAATCAAATGATAGAAATAAAACCCTGAAAATAAAACTTTCAGGGTTGGTAGGGTGCTTGAGAAATTAGTCGATTTTTTCGACATAGAGTTGTTTGGCAATGTCCATACTTACTTGTAAATCCTCGTTTTTACTGAGGATAGTGAAGGTATTGCTAAAGCCATCAAACTGCTGGACTTGGAGTTGGTCACCGATGTGAAGTGAGTGCTTGTCCAGATAATGGAGAATGTCAAAACTATCGTGCACCCGAGTCAGGCGGTAGGCACCAGCTTCCTTGATGTCAGCTAGTGGCAGGTTATTGATTTCAACTAAGAGTTCTCCCTTGGCAGGAATAGTTCCTCCGTGAGGGCAGGTCTTGGGGAATCCAAGTAATTTTTCTAGTCTCTCCACGAATAAATCAGAGACAGTGTGTTCCAAGACTTCAGCTTCCTCGTGAATCTGGTCACTCGTATAGTCTAAATGATGGACTAGAAAAACTTCAATCAAACGGTGCTTACGATAGAGCTCAGAGACCAGTTTGAGGCCGATGTCAGTTAGTAGATAGCCGCATTCCTTGTCCTTGAGGATGAGATTTTCGCTCTTCATCCGTTTAATCATTTCAGTTACGGCAGGGGGAGAGACTTGCATACGAGCCGCAATTTCCTTGTTGGTAATCTTATGCAAATCTATGCCAATTTCATAAATACACTTTAGATAATCTTCTTTATTCGGGGTCATTCGTTTCCTCTTGTCTAATATCTTTATCTAGTATATCAAAAAAAGCTAGATTTCTCTAGCTATCTGCCACAATGGCTTCTAATTTAGTTCTTTAGCAGCTGCAATTGCGGCTTCGAAGTTTGGTTCAGAGTTGATATTGTCCACGTATTCAACGTAGCGAATAGTATTGTCAGTATCGAGGACAAAGACTGCGCGTGCCAATAAGTGCCACTCATTGATTAAGAGGGCATAATCACGTCCAAAGGAATGGTCGAAATAGTCTGAGAGCATGATGGCATTTTCAATACCTTCAGCACCACACCAACGTTTTTGGGCAAAAGGGAGGTCCATGGAAACAGTCAAGACAACCGTATTATCCAGTCCAGCCAGTTCTTCATTAAAACGACGCGTTTGAGTTGAGCAGATGCCTGTATCGATAGAAGGCACGACACTCAAGACTTTTTTCTTTCCATCAAAATCAGCCAGAGATTTTTTAGAAAGATCTGTTGTAGTGAGTGAAAAATCAAGTGCCTTGTCGCCGACTTGTAGTTGTTTACCTGTAAAGCTAACAGGATTTCCAAGGAAAGTTACCATAGGATACTCCAATCTTTTTTCTTCCATTTTAGCTGAAAAAGCTAGAATTTTCCAATTATTTGACCGGAAATATGGGAATAGAAAAAACGCCAATTCGAAAAAGAATGACGTTTTTCAGAGGCTTATACTTAATGAAAATCAAAGAGCAAACTAGGAAGCTAGCCGCAGGTTGCTCAAAGCACCGCTTTGAGGTTGCAGATAAAGCTGACGTGGTTTGAAGAGATTTTCGAAGAGTATTATTTTGCTAATCCTTCAGCAATCTTATCAAGATTGTATTTCATCATGTTGTAGTAGCTGTCGCCTTCTTTACCTTGTTCTGCGATAGAGTCAGTAAAGATTTGTGCGTAGATTGGGATGTTTGTGTCTTGTGAAACAGTCTTCATTGGACGGTCATCCACACTTGATTCTACAAAGAGGGAAGGAGTTTTTGTTTGGCGAAGTTTTTCAACCAAGGTCTTGATTTGGTCAGGTGTTCCTTCTTCTTCAGTGTTGATTTCCCAGATATAGGCACTTGGGACACCGTAGGCTTTAGAGAAGTATTTGAAGCATCCTTCGCTGGTTACAATGAGTTTTTTCTCAGCAGGGATGTTGTTAAATTTCTCCTTAGCTTCCTTATCAAGTTTGTCTAGCTTATCAGTATATTCTTTGAGATTTTTTTCGTAGAATTCCTTGTTGCTAGGGTCTTTAGCACTCAATTGTTTTGCGATATTTTTAGCAAAGATCATACCGTTCTCAAGGTTAAGCCAAGCGTGTGGGTCTTCTTTGCCTTTTTCGTTTTGACCTTCAAGGTAGATAACATCAACGCCTTCGCTGACTGCAAAGTAGTCTTTGTTTTCAGTTTTCTTAGCATTTTCTACCAATTTTGTAAACCAAGCATTGCCACCTGTTTCAAGGTTGATCCCGTTATAGAAAATCAAATCAGCTTGAGAAGTTTTCTTAACATCTTCAGGAAGTGGTTCGTATTCGTGTGGGTCTTGACCAACAGGAACGATACTGTGAAGATCAATCTTGTCACCAGCAATATTTTTAGTAATATCAGCGATGATTGAGTTTGTAGCAACAACTTTTAGTTTTTGACCAGAAGCTGCATCTTTTTTTCCGCTAGCACATGCTACGAGAACAATGGCGGAAAGAAAAAGAACCAACAATGTACCTAATTTTTTCATTAGATCCTCCAATTTATTGGGGCTTTACCCCTTATTTTAACAAATGTTTATTTTTTAGTTTCAAATATCGTTGTTTTGGAGCGATAAAGAAGCTAATGAGAAAGAAACTAGCGGCTGTAAGCACGATACTAGAACCTGCCGCAACGTTAAAGCTATAGCCGATAAAGAGTCCCAAAACTGAAGCTATCGCTCCAAAGGTTGAGGAAAGGAAAATCATGCTTTTCAGGCTATTAGCATACAGATAAGCAGTTGCAGCTGGGGTAATCAGCATGGCTACAATCAGGATAGTTCCGACACTTTGCATGGCTGTCACAGACACGAGAGTCAGGAGTACCATGAGAAGGTAGTGATAGAAATTGACAGGCATTCCCATGGCTTTAGCCAAGAGTTCATCAAAGGAAGTGATCAAGAGTTGCTTGAAGAAAATCCAGATTAACAAGAGAATGGCTGCACCAACACCCATAGTAATAAACATATCTGTATCTTGAACAGCAAGAATATTACCAAAAAGGATATGGAAAAGGTCAGTTGAACTTTTAGCGACACTAATCAAGATGATACCGAGGGCTAAGAAAGAAGAAAAGGTAATGCCGATGGCGGTATCGCTTTTGATAATCGAGTTTCCCTTGATGTAGGTAATGATGATAGCGGCTAGCAATCCAAAGACAATGGCTCCGATAAAGAAGTCAAGGCCCAAGATGAAGGAGAGGGCTACACCTGGTAAGACAGCATGTGAAATGGCATCTCCCATGAGTGACATCCCGCGTAGGATGATGAAACATCCCACAGCTCCAGCTACGACCCCGATGACAATAGCTGTTATCAAGGCATTTTGTAAGAAATGGAATTTTTGCAATCCATCGATAAATTCTGCAATCATAGGTCACCTCCATTGAAAAAGAGTCGATTACCGTAAGCTTCTTTGAGATTGGCTTCGGTAAAGGTTTCTTTGGTTGGACCAAAGGCAATCACTTCTCGATTGACAAGCAAGACTTGATCGAAGTAGTGGGGAACCTTGCTGAGGTCGTGGTGGACGATGAGAACCGTCTTCCCAGCTTTTTTCAAATCTCTCAGCGTATTCATGATGATTTCCTCACTGACTGAGTCAATCCCAACAAAGGGTTCATCCAAGAGGATATAATCGGCTTCCTGCACCAAACATCTGGCAATCAAGACCCGCTGGAACTGACCTCCAGATAGTTGACTGATTTGACGTTCAGCGTAGTCAGCTAGGCCGACGATTTCAAGGGCTTCTTGCACTTTCTTCCAATGTTTAGCCTTTAAACTTCGAAAGAGAGGGATAGAGGGAAAGAGTCCTAACGAGACACATTCCTTGACCTTGATGGGAAAGTTGTAGTCTATATTGATTTTTTGTTCGACATAGGCGATTCGATGTAAGGATTTTTTAACTTCCTTGTCATCGAGAAATGCCTGACCTTGATGTGGGATAATTCCCAGCATCCCTTTTAATAATGTTGATTTCCCAGCACCGTTTGGACCAATGATACCGGTAATTGTTGGTCCTTGGAGCTCTAGTGAAATATCCTTAAGTGCCAATGTTTCTTTGTAGGAGACACTGAGGTTTTCGATACGTATCATAAACTTATATTCCTCCTGTCTCTTAATATACATTAAAAAAAAAATTAAGTCAAGTTAATTTTTGAAAAATTTAAAATAATAACTGAAAAATGATGGAAAAGGAAAGTTCATTTTTAATTGCATTCCCAAGCAATTTTTGTTAAGCTAGCAATAACTTAAAAAATGAAAGCGAGAACAAGATGACACGTTATCAAGATGATTTTTATGATGCAATCAATGGAGAATGGCAACAGACAGCTGAAATCCCAGCAGATAAGTCTCAAACAGGAGGTTTTGTTGATTTAGACCAGGAAATTGAAGACTTGATGCTGGCGACAACAGACAAGTGGTTGGCAGGAGAAGAGGTGCCTGAGGATGCTATCTTAGTAAACTTCGTCAAATACCACCGCCTAGTTCGTGATTTTGACAAGAGAGAAGCTGACGGTATCAAACCTGTCTTACCACTCCTTAAAGAATTCCAAGAATTAGAGACTTTTGCGGATTTTACAGCTAGACTAGCAGAGTTTGAGCTTGCAGGAAAACCTAACTTCCTTCCTTTTGGTGTATCACCAGACTTTATGGATGCCAGAATTAACGTTCTATGGGCTAGCGCTCCAAGCACGATTTTGCCAGATACGACCTACTATGCAGAAGACCATCCTCAGCGCGAAGAGCTTTTGACTCTTTGGAAAGAAACCAGCGCAAATCTCCTCAAGGCTTATGATTTCTCTGATGCAGAAATTGAAGACTTGCTTGAGAAAAGACTTGAATTGGACCGTCGAGTTGCGGCAGTGGTGCTTTCTAATGAAGAAAGTTCGGAATATGCTAAACTCTACCATCCATATGATTACGAAGATTTCAAGAAATTTGCGCCTGCCCTACCTTTGGATGACTTCTTCCAAGCCATTCTTGGCCAAGTACCAGACAAGGTTATCGTAGACGAGGAACGTTTCTGGCAAGCAGCAGACCAATTCTATAGTGAAGAAGCTTGGCCTCTCCTCAAGGCAACCTTAATTTTAAGTGTTGTTAATCTCTCTACCAGCTATTTAACAGAAGAAATCCGTGTCCTATCAGGTGCCTATAGCCGTGCGCTTTCAGGAGTTCCAGAAGCCAAAGATAAGGTCAAGGCAGCCTACCAGCTAGCACAAGGTCCTTTCAAACAAGCCTTGGGTCTCTGGTATGCCCATGAAAAATTCTCTCCAGAGGCCAAGGCAGATGTGGAGAAAAAAGTGGCAACCATGATTGATGTCTATAAGGAACGCTTGGCTAAAAATGACTGGCTAACTCCTGAAACTCGTGATAAGGCCATCGTCAAACTCAATGTCATCAAGCCTTATATCGGTTACCCAGAAGAATTGCCAGAACGCTATAAGGACAAGGTAGTGGATGAGACTGCTAGTCTTTTTGACAATGCTCTGGCCTTTGCGCGTGTGGAAATCAAACACAGTTGGAGCAAGTGGAATCAGCCTGTAGACTACAAGGAGTGGGGCATGCCTGCTCATATGGTCAATGCCTACTACAATCCACAGAAGAACCTGATTGTCTTCCCGGCGGCTATTTTACAAGCACCTTTCTATGACTTGCATCAGTCATCTTCTGCTAACTACGGTGGTATTGGAGCAGTTATTGCCCATGAAATTTCCCACGCCTTTGATACTAACGGAGCTTCCTTTGATGAAAATGGTAGCCTCAAGGACTGGTGGACAGAGAGCGACTATGCTGCCTTCAAGGAGAAAACACAAAAAGTTATTGACCAATTTGATGGACAAGATTCTTATGGGGCAACCATCAACGGTAAATTGACTGTATCAGAAAACGTGGCTGACTTGGGAGGAATCGCTGCAGCGCTTGAAGCAGCCAAGAGAGAACCAGACTTCTCAGCAGAAGAATTTTTCTACAACTTCGGTCGCATTTGGCGCATGAAAGGTCGTCCAGAATTTATGAAACTTTTGGCTAGTGTCGATGTGCACGCACCAGCCAAACTCCGTGTCAATGTGCAAGTACCAAACTTCGATGATTTCTTTACAACCTATGATGTCAAAGAAGGAGATGGTATGTGGCGTTCACCAGAAGACCGCGTGATTATTTGGTAATGAATCGAATCTAATACTAAGATCCGTAAATCTGTATAGGATGAGTTAAAGAGGTTAATATGAAGAAATTTTTAATAATGCTTTCAGCTATTCTTACTATTTTTGTTTTAGCATCTTGTGGTGCAAACAAAAAAGATGAAAAAATAGAACCTTCGGCAACACAATCATCTTCTACCAAAGAGGAACAGAAGGAAAGCTCTACGAAGTCAGAGAGCCAAACTAGTACAAGTTCTTCAATGGCAACGCCGTCAACAACAATGGAAACGAAAAGCGAAACAGGAAAAGATTTGTACAAGGAAGTAATAGAGCGGTACAATCACTATCAGGCACTTTTAAGTAGTGGCGACCGAGAATCCTTGTATGAAAAGTTGAAACAGAACAAGATTTTTTCTGAAGAGTATGGCTATATCTTTACACTAAGCACCTACGATAAACCAGCTAGTCTTCATTATGTGTTTGCTGATTTAAATAATGATGGTCAGGATGAATTGATTATTGGAGATAAAAAATATATAGGGGCCATTTACTATTTAGAGAACAAACAACCCAAGTTGCTTCATACAGCTTATGTAGCTTCTGCAGGTGGTTTTCGTTCCAGTTTAGTTATTTATGAAAACGGTCAAGTCAGATATGCAGACTGGCAGTCAACACGTCCAGAAATGAACTTAAGTCTATATGCTTTTGATAAAGACGGAATACAGAAGATTAAAGAAGGAATCTTTCAAATTGGTAGTGATCAAAAGCCAGAGCAAATCTTAGGGATTTCTTCTAATGAACTTGATTTAGCTAAATTTGAATGGAAAGAATTTCAGCCAGTCAACTAGTATTCGATGAAATTCAATACTAGACTAGATTCTAAAATCAAAAAATTGAGAATTAAATAGAAGTACACAAAAACCAAGGATAAAAAATTCCTTGGTTTTTTGCTAGCTAGAAAAAAGGATTGAAGGTCTTTTCGTGAGCAATAGTAGTAGCTGGACCATGCCCTGAATAGACATCATAGTTTGGTAGGGTAAAGAGTTGGGTCTGGATACTTTGAAGGAGTTGCTCCATGCTACCAGTCGGAAGGTCGGTCCGTCCGATTGTTTCTCGGAAAAGAGCATCCCCTGTTAAGACTAGGTGAGCATCAGGAAAGACGATAGAAACACCACCGATAGAGTGACCAGGAGTTGGCAAGACAGTGAAACGAAATTCCTCTAGTTGGTATTCTTCATGAAAGGCAAAGGTGTGCTCTGCAGGTTTTGCGACCACATCTGCCATATCATCGTGGCGAGGAAGCCCAGAGAGATTATCGACAGGAGTATAGAGCCAGCTGGCTTCACTCTCTGCGATATAGACAGGAGGATTGCCAAAAGTCTCGCGAACCAAGTCCAGACTCATGATATGGTCATAATGGGCGTGGGTCAAGAGAATAGCGCAAATCGGTTTATTGATATTCTCGATGGTTTGACGAATGGATTCCCAATGGCTACCAGGGTCGACAACGATGAGATTCTTTTCGCCTTCTAGGTAATAGGTGTTTTCATAGGCAACAGGATTCACAGTTTTATGGATTTTCATATTAGCTCCAATCTCAAAGAATGTACTAATACTCTTCGAAAATCTCTTCAAACCGTGTCAACTTTATCTGCAACCTCAAAGCGGTGCTTTGAGCAACCTGCGGCTAGTTTCCTAGTTTGCTCTTTGATTTTCATTGAGTATAAACTAAGTATAGCACAGTTAGGGAGAATAGAGTGGATAGAAAATCCTTCTCTTTTAAAGAAGGTTAATGGCTATCTATTTCATTCTGTCTAAAATAAAGATAGCTATTTTTAGAGTTATGAACTAGCTAGAGCTTTTAATTGACTGGGATTTAAAATAAATCTAATGAGCTGGAGAGTAAATTATTGAAAAAATGGATAATGAATCAAAAAAATTGTATCTTACAGTAGAGACAAGTTTTTGTCTGTGAACAGCAAAATATACATGTAGAGTTAATTTAAATTAATATATTAAAACCGCAAAATATAGTATGTAACCTATAACTCTTTGATATATCTAATAAAACAAGTTAAATAGTCAGAACATTATTGTATTTTTGGAAAATATTTATTTTAAATTTAGAATAAAAAAATAAGCCATTTTATTTGCCATAGACTAGGAAATATGATATCATAAAGCTGTATGTTGTAGACAACTTTATGATATGAAGTTCACTTCTAACATCTTTTGTTTCATCTGAGGTTAGATGTGAGTTTTCGATATCAATAACTTGTAAATCGACATCAAAATAAAAAAGGAGGTTGTGGGTCTAAATGAAAGGCAAGCAACAACAAGATTATAGAGTAGAAAAGTACATCCGTTATGGTATCCGGAAATATAGCTTTGGAGCAGCATCGGTAGCAATTGCAGCTGGTTTGATGTTCCTTGGAAATGGTGCGGTATCAGCAACGGAAGTTCAAGGTGCAGAAGCATCAGTAGCTGCAACTACTGCCCCAGCAAATCAAGCGGATTCTAATAAAGAAAAGGAAGCCGTTAAGCCAGAAACTAAAGTAGAAGAAGCAAAACCTGAAGTTAAAGTACAGGAAGCTAAGAAAGCAAATAAAGCAGCTCTTGAAGCGAATGTTGCTACTTTAGAAATGAAATTAGCATCTGCTAAAAATGCAGATGCGTCTGTAGTAAACTCAGCTAAGGAAGTTTTAGCTGCAGCTAAAGCAACACTTTCAAATCCAGAAGCAAGTCAATTGGATGTGAATACTTTAGCTGACAAACTTTCAGCATTGGGTCAAGCCGTAGCTGAATCAGATGCTATGGGTCAACAGAAAAAATTAGAAGCTGAAAAAGCAGCTGCTAAAGCTGAAGCTGAAAAGAAAGCTACTCCAGCAGAAAAATCTCTTTCAGAAGCTAAAACAGCACTTGACAAAGCTTCATCTGAAGCAGAAGTGACTAATAAATTAGCAACTGCTGAACTTTCTAAAAAGGAAGTAAAGGAAGAAAACAAAGCAGCTGTTGAAGCGGCAGTAGCTAAAAACCAAGCAGTTCTTGCGGAAACAAAATCTCTTTTAGCTGAAAAGAGCGTGACCAAAGAGCAAGTGGATGCACAACTTGCACGCTTGAATGAGTCAATCCTTGCAGTATACAATGAGCTGAAAAATGCAGGTATTGGTCGTGATGGTAAGTTTTCAGCAGTCTTAGCAGACATTGCTGATACGGTTACAACTCCACCTCTTTCAGAAGAAGAACAAGCAAATCACTGGAAGCAATACGCAGATAAAAACACAGAACGTCTGACAAAACAAATCAAGTGGTTTGACATTTCAAATCCGAAAGCGAAAATTGAAAATCTTGGTGATGGTGGTAAGCTTAAAGTAGGTACTAAGTTTACACAAGAAATCTCTCCAGGATATGTTGTGACTTTGACAGTTACTAAACTAGCACCATTTAACTCAACGGATGAGTACAAAAAACGTGGTGGAGCAGGATACGATGCCAATGCTCAAAACGTATACAAAGACAATACTCCAGCTGAGTTGAAAGTCGTAAACCAAGGTTCATACTCTGTTGCGAAAACAAACGGAATGGATACTAAAGGTAAAACAGTTATCCAATCAGTTAAAGATGGAGCCAACGTCGGGGTGGAATTCTCAGTTAAAGCTACTTTAAATGGGACAGAAGTACCAGCCAACGTTGTATTCTTAACAGGGGAAGAAGCTGGTTCATCCGAAGTTGAAATCTATAAAACAGATGGTGATGGTTTTGAGTTAGTAACTGAGTTATCAAACTCCAATGTACCAGGTAAGGAAACAGCTCGTTCATATATTGGGGAAATCTATGAACGCAGAACAGTGGCTACTGCAGGTCATGGACAAAATCGTGCAGATGGCCAATTAGGTATTTCTTACACGCTTGAAGGCAATGGTAAACCAGCTTTTGCTCCATTTTTAGCAGATAAAGGTGCAGGATTCTTCAATACAACAGTTACATCAGATACAGTAATTACAGCAACTGCAAAAGATGGAACTATTCATGCGGATGGATTAGGAACACAAGTTTTCGGACCGGTCTCAACTCACCGTGATTCAGGTTTCTCCACTCCATTGGTAATGACTCGTAATGCCAAAAATATTGGTATGTATATTATGTCTAATGGGCAACAAGGGTCTATGCTTGGATTTATGGTCCTAGATGAAGGGGATGCTCCTGCATCATACGGACGTGTAGCCCACTCTATTTCTAAATCTGAGGGACAACACCAACCATATCTAGGTTCTGTACCGGCTGACGTTGATGTTCGTACAACTCCAATTAACAAAACAAATGCCTTTGTATACGATGATATCAATGGTATCGGTAATGCTGATGAAGGTGCTCGTCAATTGATGGGTGATGGTGTTGCTCCAAATGATAACTATAAGTTGAAAAAAGTTAACGATGGAACTTACTCAATGACTTTCGATGCCCACCTAGACGGAGAAGCTAAAGCTTACGTTAACGGTTGGATTGACTTTAACAACAATGGAAAATTCGATGAAGATGAAGCCGCTGGTGTGACAGAAGTGACTGCTGATGGTAAGGTTACTCTTACTTGGACAAACACAGTTCAAAATGTGGATACCAGTGCAACAAAATTAGCTACACGTCTTCGTATTGCATACGATAAAGCAGATGTCAAGGCTCCTACTGGTATTGCCTACTCAGGTGAAGTAGAAGATTTCCAAATCCAACAAACAATTCCACCACGTGGAACTAAGAGAGAAACAACAGATGTACAAGGTGCAACTCAGAATTCTACTGTTGCCTTTAATGCATATGGTCAAAAGAACTATGATTTTGATAAAGACAATGCAATAGATACAACTGTTAAATCACAAATCGTTAAACCAGATGGTACATTAGTAACAGATGCTGACCTAGTAGATGGATACTATGTAGTACCAGGGCAAGGTAAATACAAGATTACTGATAACGGTGCAAATGTAGATGTAGAATTTATCCCAGAAGCAAACTTTGTAGGTACAGCAGATGGTATTACTATTCGTCGTACAGATATCAATGGTAACACTACTGGTTGGGGTAACGAAGGTCGCCAAATCATCGGTGGTACAGGTGAAGCTAAAGACCAACTAGAGCTAGTAAGTGAACAGGTTCAACTTGCTGGTTTAGCAGCTAAAGGTTCTATGGATGGACGCTACATCCCAACAGTAACTCCAAAACAAATCGTTGGAACACCTGAAGAATCAACAGATATCCAAGGGAAACCACAAACAAAAACACCTAAATTCTCAATCGACGTAGATAAAGATGGTGATGGAACTGCGCCAGATGCAGTAACTCCAAGTGCACAATATCCAGCTAAATTGGTAGATCCAGCAACTGGAAAACCAACAGATGAAAAAACTGTAACAGTACCAGGAGAAGGAACTTATACAATCAATCCGGAAACAGGAGCGGTAACATTTACACCAGAACCACAATTTACAGGAACTGCTAAAGGTATTGATGTATCATTAACAGCACCAGTAGGTCAAGACAAAAATGGGCAACCTGTAACAGCTACAGCTACTGCAAAATACACTCCAACAGTAACACCTGTTAAACCAACAGCAACTCCAGCAACTTCAACAGGAGTACAAGGTGAAACTCAAACAGGTAAACCAACATTTACAGAAGGAAATACAGAAGTACCTATTAAAGAGGGTTCTGTAAAATTATTAAATCCAGATGGAACAGAAGCAAATGGACCAGTAGATGCTCTAGACCCAAGTGGTAAAAAAGTTGGGGAATACACTGTAGATCCAACAACAGGTGTAGTAACCTTCACACCAACAGACAAATCTTACACAGGACCAGTACAACCAGCTAAAGTTCAAGCTGAAGATAAGAATGGAACAAAAGTTTCTACAACTTACACTCCAAATATCGTAGGCGTAACCCCAACAGCAACTCCAGATGAATCAACAGGAGTACAAGGTGAAACTCAAGAAGGAACAGTTTCATTTGCACCAGGTGAAACAACAATTGGTGGTGAGAAGAAATCAGTTCCAATCAAAGCAAACTCAGCTAAATTGTTGAATGCAGATGGCTCAGAAGCAACTGGACCAGTTGATGCATTGGATGAAAAAGGTAACAAGGTTGGAGAATACACAATCGATCCAGCTACTAACAAAGTAACCTTCACACCAACTGATAAGACTTATGTTGGCAAAGTTCAACCTGCTAAAGTACAAGCTGAAGATGAAAATGGAACAAAAGTACAAACTACTTACACACCAACAATCGTAGGCGTAACGCCAACAGCAGACCCAGCTGAAACAACAGATGTACAAGGTGTTGAACAATCTAAAGAAGTAACCTTCAAACCTGGTAAAGCAACTGTTAACGGTGTTGAAAAAGAAGTACCACTTAAAACTGATTCATTTACATTATTAGATGAAAATGGACAACCAGCTACATCAGTACCAGCTAAAAACCCAGCGGGAGACGTTATCGGTACTTACACACTTAAAGTTGTAGACGGTAAAGCAACTGCAGTATTTACACCAACTGATAAAACATATGCTGGTGAAGTAGAACCAGTTACGATCCAAGCTAAAGATACAAATGGAACTCCAGTAACGACAACTTATACTCCAAATATCACTCCGGTAGAACCAACAGGAACACCAACAACATCTGAAGGTGCACAAGGACAACCTCAAGAAGGAACTCCAACATTCACACCAGGTAATGATAAAGTTCCTATGATGATTGATGCTACTCAACCAGCTAAATTAATCGATCCAGCTACTGGACAACCAACTGATGAAACAACAATTCCAGCAAAAGACGCTAACGGAAAAGAAGTTGGTACATACACTATCGAACCAACAACAGGTAAAGTAACATTCACACCTAACAAAGACTTCGTAGGTACTCCAGTACCAGCGACAGTTCAAGCCAAAGACGCGAATGGAACTCCAACAACAGCTACATACACCCCAACAGTAACACCAGTAGTTCCAACAGCAGAACCAGCTGAAACAACAGACATCCAAGGTAAAGAACAAACTGGCAAACCAACCTTCACACCAGGGGCTGATGAAGTACCAATGGATGATGATACTCCAGCGACATTCGAAGATGGTTCAAAAGAAAAAGTAATTCCAGGTGAAGGAACATACACAGTTGCACCAGATGGAACAGTAACCTTTACACCAGAGAAGAACTTCACAGGCAAAGGAACAGGCGTAACTGTTAAACGTGTAGATAAGAATGGTACCCCAGTAACAGCTAAATACACTCCAACAGTAACACCAGTAGTTCCAACAGCAGAACCAGCTGAAACAACAGACATCCAAGGTAAAGAACAAACTGGGAAACCAACCTTCACACCAGGTAATCCAAATGTTCCAATGGATGATGATACTCCAGCAACCTTCGAAGATGGTTCAAAAGAAAAAGTAATTCCAGGCGAAGGAACATACACAGTTGCACCAGATGGAACAGTAACATTCACCCCAGAGAAGAACTTCACAGGTAAAGGAACAGGCGTAACTGTTAAACGTGTAGATAAGAATGGTACCCCAGTAACAGCTAAATACACTCCAACAGTAACACCAGTAGTTCCAACAGCAGAACCAGCTGAAACAACAGATATTCAAGGTAAAGAACAAACAGGTAAACCAACCTTCACACCAGGTAATCCAAATGTTCCAATGGATGATGATACTCCAGCAACCTTCGAAGATGGTTCAAAAGAAAAAGTAATTCCAGGCGAAGGAACATACACAGTTGCACCAGATGGAACAGTAACATTCACCCCAGAGAAGAACTTTACAGGTAAAGGCACAGGCGTAACAGTTAAACGTGTAGATAAGAACGGGACCCCAGTAACAGCTAAATACACTCCAACAGTAGCACCAGTAACACCAACAGGAACAGACGCTGTAACAGAAGATGTTCAAGGTTCAACTCAAACAGGTAAACCAGTATTCACACCAGGTAAAACAACAGTTAACGGTGAAGAAAAAACTGTAGAATTATCTGATAAACCAGCTAAATTGGTAGATCCGAAAACAGGTGATCCTGTTGATTCAGTAACTATTGAAGGTGAAGGAACATACACAGTAGCTCCAGATGGAACAGTAACCTTTACTCCAGAGAAGAACTTCACAGGTAAAGGAACAGGTGTCACAGTTCAACGTGAAGATAAGAACGGCACACCAGTTAAAGCTACTTACACACCAGTTGTAAAACCAGCAACACCAACAAGTTCAGACGTTATCACTACAAATGTTCAAGGTGCTACTCAAGAAGGAACACCAACATTTGAAGGTGGAAAAGTTACTGTAAATGGTGAAGAAAAAACTGTAGAAATCGACGAAACTGTTAAACCAACATTCGACGATGGCACAACTGAAAAAACTATCCCAGGTGAAGGAACATACACAATCGATGAGAACGGTAAAGTAACCTTCACACCAGAGAAAACATTCACTGGTCAAGCAACAGGTGTAACTGTTAAACGTGTGGATAAGAACGGCACACCAATCACAGCTAAGTATACTCCAGTAGTCGTTCCAGTAACACCAACTTCAAAAGACACTGAATCAGAAGGTCCTAAAGGACAACCTCAATCAGGAACACCAACATTTGAAGGTGGAAAAGTTACAATCAACGGTAAGGAAGTTCCAGTTGAAATTGATGAAACTGTTAAACCAACATTTGACGATGGCACAACTGAGAAGAAAGTACCAGGTGAAGGAACATACACAATCGATGAAAACGGTAAAGTAACCTTCACACCAGAACCTGACTTCGTAGGTAAAGCAACAGGCGTAACCGTTAAACGTGTAGATAAGAATGGTACACCAGTAACAGCTACTTACACTCCAACAGTTCGTCCTGATACTTCGTTCGTTGATAAAGATGGTAAACCACTTTCACCAACAGAAGATGGAACTAAACCAACTAAAGATATCCCAGGATACAAGATTGTTAAAACTGAAGTAGACGAAAAAGGAAATACAAAACACATCTATGAAAAAGTTACGACAACTTATAAAGATAAAGATGGTAATGTAATTCCAGGAACAACTACTGAAGAAGGTACAAATCCTAAGAAAGATATCCCAGGTTACCGCTTCGTAGAAACTAAGAAACTTCCAAACGGTGATACAGAGCACGTTTATGAGAAAGTTAAGACAAGTCACAAGGATAAAGACGGAAATGAAATTCCAAACTATCCAACAGAAGATGGCGAACAACCTAAGAAAGATATCCCAGGTTACCGCTTTGTAGAGACTAAGAAACTTCCAAATGGCGACATCGAACACGTTTATGAGAAAGTTAAGACAAGTCACAAGGATAAAGACGGAAATGAAATTCCAAACTATCCAACAGAAGATGG